>PMLK01000019.1 GCA_003158875.1 Chloroflexota bacterium | reverse complement strand
CGGCACGTTGTAATCCACGCGCAGAAAAACGCGCTTGCCGCGGACATCCAAATCTCGAACTGTCAGTTTTGCCATACAAAATGTTTCCGTTTCAAAAAAATTGAAACGGCAGGATAATCCAACCTCAAAACAAGTAAAGAAAATTCCCGCGCATGCAAATCTTGCCCCGAATGGCGCCTTGTTTCTTTGCGATTGCTCTAACTGCCGGTGCCCGATAGTTTCCGGCCCGTTGCCGAGCATGAACACCGCCATCGAGACCACTAACCTGACGCGGGATTTCGGGAAGTTTCGCGCCGTCAATGAACTGAACCTGCGCGTCGAGTCCGGCCGCTTCTACGGTTTCCTGGGCCCCAACGGCGCGGGCAAGACCACGACCCTGCGCATCCTGGCGACCCTGCTTCCGCCGACGTCCGGCACCGCTTGCGTGGCCGGGTTCGACGTCGCTCGAGAGCCCCAGCAGGTTCGGACTCGCATCGGCTACGTGGCGCAGTCTGGTGGCTCGTATCGCGAGTCCACCGGTCGCGAGGAGCTGGCTATTCAGGGCCGCCTGTTCGGTATGAGCAAAGCCGACTCGCAGGTCCGGGCCGCGGAAATCCTGACCGCCCTCGAGCTGGTAGATGCCGCGGACCGCACCTGTGGAACCTATTCCGGGGGCATGCGCCGCCGTCTGAACATCGGCATCGGCATGGTCCACAGGCCGGCCCTGCTGTTCCTCGATGAGCCGACAACTGGCCTCGATCCCCAGGCTCGAGCCCGGCTCTGGGAAGAGATTCGCAAGTTGCGCGATACGGGCACGACGGTCTTCCTCACGACTCACTACCTCGAGGAAGCAGACGCTCTGTGCGATCGACTGGCGATCATCGACCACGGCCGAATCGTAGCCGAGGGGTCACCGGACGAGCTCAAGCGCGAGATCGCCGGCGACGTGCTCACGATCGGTGTGAACGGAGAGTGCGAGAAGGTCGTGGAACTGCTGGCGAAGCAGCCGTTCGTGCGTGAGGCCGGCCTCGAGGACGGGCTCGTCCGCCTCTACGTGGATCGGGGCGAGGAGGCCGTTCCGGCGGTGCTCCGTCTACTGGACGCCCAGGGACTGGCGCCGTTGACCATGGACCTCCATCGCCCCAGCCTCGACGACGTCTTCCTCAAGAAGACCGGTCGGTCGCTGCGCGAAAGCGCCGCCTGAAAGTCAGGAGAATCGATCATGAGAGCTACACGAGACACGTGGCTGATCTATCAGCGGTCGCTGACGCTGAGTCTTCGCAATCCGGTATGGGTAATCATGGGCATCCTTCAGCCGGTCCTGTACCTGCTCCTGTTTGGGCCGCTGTTGACGAATATCGCCCAGATGCCGGGCTTTCCGCCCGGCGGTGCGTTCAACGTCTTCGTGCCCGGCATCCTCGTCATGACCGCCCTGTTCGGAGCCGCGTTCGTGGGCTTCGGGCTGTGCGATGAGATGCGCGAGGGCGTTGTCGAGCGCATGCTGGTGACGCCCACCAGCCGCGTCGCGATGCTGATGGGCCGGTCGCTGCGGGACGTCACGCTCCTGCTTGCCCAGGCCCTCATTCTCGTCGGCCTGGCGATTCCCTTCGGGCTGGAGATCAATCTCGGCGGCATGGCGGTGGCGTTCGCGATGCTGGCCCTGATCGGGCTGATGATGTCGCCCGTGTCCTACGTTCTCGCGCTGGTGCTCAAGAGCGAGGACTCGCTCGCCCCGGTGGTCAACGGCTTGACGTTGCCGCTGCTGCTGCTCTCCGGAGTGATGCTGCCCATGTCTCTGGCGCCGGACTGGCTTCAGACCGTGGCCAAGTTCAATCCTTTGTATCACGCCGTCGCGGCCATCCGGGCGCTCTTCAACGCCAACTACGGCGACGGCGAGATAGTCGTGGGGTTGGTCGTACTGGTGGTCCTGGCCGTTGCGACGATCGCACTCGGGGCTCGGACCTTCAGTCGAGCGGCAGCCTGACAGGGCTCAGGCTCCAGACTGGGAACGGCGTCGCGCGCTCCAGCGCGGCGTCATTCCCGTATCCGCGAGGGTGCGGATTATCGCTCGAACCGGACCGGCTGGTGATTGCCCGACGGCGCGCAAACGTCGCACAACGTCAGGCCGTCTTCGATGAGAGCGGCTCGCCGGCGGCCCTGGCCGCCGCTCAGAACCATCACGTGCTTGCAAACAGAGCAGCGAAGCGTTTTCGCATCCATGCGATCGCCCCTGATCGACATCCTGTCACCCACTGACGCATGCTGTGGCAACCAAGCGTTGCTTTGTGGCCGGTGTCTCGGGCAGAGCTCGCAACCGCTCTTGCTTCGTGAGTCGGCGACAAGACCGCGGCCGAACATGCGACCGCTAAACCAATCGGCGGGGTGACGATCCTCCACCGCCACTCCGATACGAACGGGTAGCCCAGACCTACGTTGACGGTGCCTGGCCTTGAGGCAGGTACTGGCTACGCCGTATTACGTACTATCAGATTGTAACTTTTGGAAGCCGGAATTTCTCCGTTTCCACGCCAATTCGCCGTCTTGTGGCACCTTCTGAACGGGAAGTGGGCTCCACGAACCGAAATGCAACCGAGCTCGCGAATCATGCAACGAGGCTTTGGCGACCTCGCCCGCGGCTCGCCGATCAGCTATTCACGGCGCGGTCGAATCTCAGAAGGAGGTCCTCCAGGTTCTGTCGGTCGGAAGGAGCCATTGCGTCCCATCTGACCGCGGCCGTGACGTGGCGGTTCATGTGGAACAGCGCAGGACGTTGAATGTCGGAGCCGTCGTGAGCGGTCTGGGGAGTGTCGTCGAGTCGTACTACCTGAGCCATGGCATGCATCGCGCGGTTGTGTTCCAGGACGAGCGTGATGAAGACGTGGTCGCCGACCGCCAGATGCAGCGAGGTTTCGAAACTCATGCCGCTCAGGCCGATGTCCACTGAAGTGCCGGTAGCGAAATTCCCGCCATGGCCGGCGTTCGACTCGCGGGAAACCCGCACGCCGATCGACTTCCGAAGCTTGACGCGGAGTTGTGCCCTGCGGTCGACCAGCCTCATCTCTGCGGGATGCACCAGCGCGATCAGCCGGCGCGCCGCACCCAGGGAGCCGTGGAACGTCGTTTCACCGACCAGGGCATCTCGCTCGCGCGGCGATGATAGGCGAACTGGGTGTCCTGCCGAAACGGCCATGAGGACAGGCGGTAGGTGGGGATCCGAGACCCTGACCCACAACACCTCGGGCAGCAGGTTGGAGATCTTGCCGCGCAAGGCGACCGGAACCAGATCCACGTGCATTTCGACGAGGACTGCATCTCCGACCCGGAGGGCTGCTCGATCTGATGAAACGGACATGGTGTTGACCGTAGGTGGTGGCACCCGGGCGCTGCAATGACGGTGGCGTGGACCGGTAGGGCTTGCCGCCTCCCTGGTCCGAACCGCTCGGCGTCCTAGGCCTCGTTGATCACCGAGCTGAAGGTGTCGTTGTACGAGCCGAGGTCTGACGACCACACGTTGCAGCTGTTCTGCCAGTAAGAGCCCGAATAGTTGGCGTTGACGTAGTAGCGCGGGATGCCGCAGTTCACCGACTTGATGGAACTAATGGCGTCGTTCCAGCCGATGTCGCCCAGGGCCGCTATCGCGCCGTAGACGGTCAGCGCGGTGCCGCCGTAGTTGGAGTTCGTATACGCGATCGTATAGGCGACTCCGGACGCCGGCGTTATGTCATCGGGCATGGCCGTAGACTGGGAAGCCTGGTCACTCCCCAGCGGTTCAGTGAGGCCGAGGTCGGCCTCTACCTCTGGCTGGGAGTCGAAGCAGCGCACGATCGGGTAGTCGCGCGTGTGACAGAAGTAGTGCGAAGCTAGGGTCGGGACGATGTTGTGGCCGTGGTAGATGACCGTAACATCGTTCGTGCCGGGATCGGCGGAACTCGCACTCGTCGCGGTAGCGGCAGCGGCAGCGCCGGTGGCGAGAGACACGAGGCCGACGGTTAAGGCAAAGACGACGAGGTACCGGATTGGGAAGCGCATAGACAACCTCCGGAAATAGCCGACCGAAATGGTCGGAGTCCCGCCCCCCCCCGGCATTGACGGGACTCCGACTCGGATCTCGCCCGGCCGGTTCCCCGCCTACCCCTCAATACCGATCAGACAATCAGGAGCATCGCAGCGGTGGCCGTAATCGATAAGCGGACTGACCCGTCAAGCCCGTTGCGTGTTTCCACGCAACGGGCCGATTCGGGGAGGACCGCGGCCTCGAGACTGCACGCTCGCTCCGGAGTGGTCGGCGGCCGAATCGGCGAGGCGATCGTGCCGATCTGCGCGCTGGCGTTCGTAGTTTCTGCTGTCGTGGCGTTGCTGGCCCTGACGCCTCAATGGCCCGAGGCCGGCAGTGTCGTCCTCGACTCGAACAACCAGGTGACCTCCGTTCGGCCGGGTTCCCTGGCCTGGATCGAAGGCGTCAGGCCGGGTTGGTTCCAGGTGGCGGTCACCGATACAAACACCTCGTACGGTGACGGCGGCCAAAGCCGCCCTGTCGACGACAGGCCGCCGCCAGGTGTCTTGCAGGTCGGGCAGCTGGAGCCGGCCTTGTTGACGCTGGCCGTTGCGGCCGGCCTATATGCAGTCCGCCAGAAGCGGCTGGCCTCGACGGCGGCGATCGCTGCAGCGGGTCTCGCGGCTCCCGTGTGGGCGCTTCGGATCGGAGCTGCGGGTGAAGTAATTGCCTGCCTGCCCGCCCTCGTCGCGGGCGGCTTTGCCTGGCAGGTCGCCGACGGAATCGGAGCACTGCCAGGTCGCCTCGTTCGTGTCGCGATCGGACTCGCCGTGGTGGCCGCGGCCGTCGCCACAGCCATGGTGTTCGAGAGCGCCGGGCTGCGTCGGATCATCGACCCGCTTCTCGCCGGAGTGGTGGCCGCGTCGGGTATGTACGTTGTCCTGGCCTGGACCCTCGTCGTCGGCTGGCACGCCGGCACGGTCATGGCACGACCGGGTCCACGTACCACGTTCGGAACGGTGCGCGCGGTAGCGCTGGACATGCTTCCGTATTCGGAACCGGCCCGTCACGGCGGCGCGGTGGCCGAGCGAGAACGACTCGCCAGCGACCTGCATGCCGAGCTTCTGCCGGCGCTGGCTTCGACCGTGGCCGCTCTCGAGAAGCGGGGGGCGGCCGATGAAGCCGCGCGGCTGCGCAGCCTGGCGTCGAGCGTCCGCGACCTCGTCAGCGCGCGGAGGCTGCCGATTCTGCAGGACGAGGGCCTCGTGCCGGCCGCCGAATGGCTTGCCGAATCGCTCGAGGAGCGGTCACAGCTCGTCATCGAGGTAGATCTGGCGGGCAACAGCGACTCACGCCAGCCACGGCCTGTGGAACGCGCCGCGTATCGCGTGATTCAACTGGCTCTGGACAATGTCATTCGCCACGCCGGAGCCACAACGGCGCGTGTTGCCATCGCCGGCGACGCCAACTCACTGGATCTGAGCGTCGACGATGACGGCCGCGGCGTCGCTGGCGACCCCGACACTCCCATCGCCGGTCGGGAAAGAGGCGCAGTCGCGGCCCGCAGCCCAGGCCGAAGCAATCTTGGACTGGCCGACATGCGGGCCGAAGCCGAGTCGATCGGTGCCACCCTGACCGTGTCGGCCGCGTCGCCACGAGGCACGATCGTCGCTCTGAGGTGGCAGCGTTGATACGTCTCCTGCTCGTTGACGACCACCCCGTCGCCATGGCCGGCTTGGCCGCGACCCTGGCCGACGCCGCCGACATAGAGATCGTGGGATCGGCTGTATCGCTGGCGGAAATTTCACCGGCAATAGCAGCCAGCCGCCCGGATGTCGTCCTGTGCGATGTGGAACTCGGCGACGAACGCGCCCTGAACCTGCCCCGCGACCTGGGCGAGGAGGCACCGCCGGTCTTGTACTTCAGCTCCTACGACTACCCGTCGTTCATCCGAGCGGCTTTCGAAGGGGGAGCGGCAGGGTACCTGGTCAAGTCGGCGCCGCTGGCCGACATTGTGGCTGCGATCCGGACCGTAGCGGCCGGGGGTACGTCCTTCGAACGGCGGCACCTGCGTGCCGCACGAGGTGCTCCTCGGATGCCGTCGGCGCGCGAAGGCCAGGTCATCTCCTGCGTCGCGGCCGGCAGCACCAACGCGGAGATCGGGGCAGAACTGGGAATCGATGAGCGAACTGTGGAGAGCCATCTCCGCCGCCTCTTCGACAGGTACGGTGTCGAATCGCGGACCGAGCTGGTGAAGTACGCCGTTCGGGCGGGCTGGATCGATCTGAATCGATAGCGAGAGCCGTTCCCGGTCGGGTCGACAAGTGGCTCCCGGACGCGGCCTTCAACCCTGCGAGCTCGACCGGAGGCGGGGACGCGACCCCCACGGTCTTTGGGTCCGTCACAATTGGTGTGGAATCGAGCCCGTTGCCAGAGGTTGCCTTGATCTCCGTCGCAGTGCGTTACGTGATGCGAGTACTCGACGACGATGTCGCCGGCCTGTCAGCCGAACTCGCCTATCGGATCATGTTCGCCACTTTCCCGTTCGCCATCTTCCTGGTGGCGCTGAGCGGTTTCATCGCCTCCTGGCTGGGCATCGACGATCCCGGCAGCCGGATAATCGCGACCCTCAGCAAAGATCTGCCCGCCAACGTGGTGGGTCCACTCAAGATCCAGCTGGAGTCGGTGCTGACGCATACGCAACCCGGGTTGCTTTCCTTCGGGGCGCTGGTGGCGTGCTTCGCATCCGCGGCCGGCACCAGTTCACTGATGAAGGCGACGAACCGCGCCTACGACGTGCGTGAATCGAGGTCGCTGCTCCGGCGGTCGATCGAGGCCGGAATACTGACCGTCGTCGCCGGTATCGCCATTGTGCTGTCCTTCATGGCCGTAGTCGGCGGCACGCTCGTGTCTCGCCGGATAGTCGATCAGGCGGGGTTGCACGACATATGGCCGTGGTTCGCCCTGCTGAGGTGGCCCGTTTCTTTCGGACTGCTGGTGCTCGCGGTCGCGGCTCTGCTCCGCTTTGCCCCGGACTTTCGGACGCCGTGGCGATGGGCCGGCGTTGCGGCGGTTGCGTTCGCCGTGGCCTGGCTGGCGGTGACGTATGGGTTCGGCCTCTACGTGGCCCGTTTCGCCACGTACGACGCCACGTACGGCGCCCTGGCGGGGGTCATCGTGCTGATGTTGTGGTTCTACCTGACGGCGTTCGTACTCATGTGCGCGGCGGAGTTTGCGGCCCTGCTGGTCGAACTTGGCTCGCCGGCGCTACTCGAGGCTGCGCACGCGACTTCGGTCGCGACCGAAGTCGCGTGCGCAGCGGACCCGCGTCCGGGAGGCGAGTTAGGCCTCGGAGGGGGCGGACGCAGCTTCGGCGGACGCAGCTTCGGAGGGAGCCGCAACAGCCGCAGCGGGAGCGGCCGCGGCCACGCGTTCGAGGTCCACGGTGCGGACGCGGCGAGTCTTGCCGGCTTCGGTTCGGACAACGGCGGCAGGAATGATGCCGCTGGACAGGGATTCCACGACGGCGAACTCGCCGCTGTAGAGGCCTTCGCCGCCGATCTTGACCCGATGACCAACCTTCAGGTCGTCGCGAATGTCGAGCGCCTGGAGGTTGATGGTCGCGACCGTCGGTCGAACGTAGGCTTCGCCACCCAATCCGAGCGTTCGAGGCTGCTTGGTGGCCGTGCGGGCCACCGGATAGGTCACTTTGCGTTTTCGCATGCGATCAGCGACTCCCTGCGGCGGCCGAAAGCTGGCCGTATCTGCTTGGCCGCCCGCCCCTCGCTCGCGGCGCCGGCGACGGCTCGCGATCCGGATCGGGCAGGAATTCCTCGACGACCTGGCACGGGATCGACTTCCGTAGCAGGCGCTGGACGGCGCGCAGCTCGTTTACTTCGTCGGGTGAGACCAGCGAGATAGCTGTGCCGCTGGCGCCGGCTCGACCGGTCCGGCCGATGCGATGGATGTAGTCCTGCGGCTCGTACGGCAACTCGAAGTTGACGACGTAGGGCAGATCGGCGATGTCGAGACCGCGCGATGCCACGTCCGTAGCCACGAGAACCTTGACGAAGTGGCCGCGGAAGGCCTCCAGAGCGCGGGTGCGCTCTTGCTGGCTGCGGTCGCCGTGGATCGCCGAGCAGCTGACGCCGCGGCGGTCTAGGTACGAAGCGAGCCGGCTGGCGCCGAGCTTGCTGCGGGTGAAGACCAGCACCTGCTCCATCGAATCGCGCCGGATCAGGTTGATCAGCAGATCCGCCTTGCGGTCCTGGTCCACGGGGTAGAGGACCTGGGTGAGATTGTCCGCGATGCTATTCCGGGCGGCGACTTCGATCGTCTCCGGGTTGCGCAGGAATTCGCCCGCCAGGTGTCGAATCTCGTTGGAGAAGGTGGCTGAGAACAGCAGCGTCTGGCGATTGGCCGGCATCAAGGCCACGATCTTGCGGACGTCCGGGATGAAGCCCATGTCCAGCATTCGGTCCGCCTCGTCCAGGACGAGGATCTCGACCTGCGACAGGTTGACCGTGCGCTGGCCGACATGGTCCAGAAGCCGGCCCGGGGTCGCGACCAGGATCTCGACGCCCTTCCACAGGATCTTGATTTCAGGATCCATGCGAGTACCGCCGTAAACGACGGTCGATCGGAGCGGAATACCCCGACCGTACGACTTGACCGCTTCGCTGACCTGGACGGCGAGTTCGCGCGTCGGGGTCAGGATGAGGAGTCGGACCGGGTGCCTGGCCGGTGAGAAGCCGTTGTTGGCATGAGCTCGGAGGAGCTCCAGTGCCGGCAGGACGAATGCGGCGGTCTTGCCGGTGCCGGTTTGCGCGGCGGCCAGGACATCGCGTCCGGCCATGATGAGTGGAATAGCCGCGCTCTGAACTGGCGTCGGCTCCGTGTAGCCCTCTCTCGCGACTGTGGCGAGAATTTCGGCCGATAGGCCGAGTTCTTCGAATGTCAAACCGTAACTCCTGAATGCGCCATCCGGGCGCGACACCGAGCCTGCGGGCGGGACGATTTGGGTCCTGCGCGCGCGAGGCGATCGGTAATGTGTGCCGGCACCCACGTGGCGTGCCGACGGCAGACGCTGCTGCAGCGTGTCCGAAACAGCGATTGACCGACTCATGTTACCACCCCGCCGCGTCCGGGCTGCCGTAGCCGGCCCCGGACCGCGTGGCGGGCTCAGTGGCCGTGTCCCTCGCGAGCGAGTTCGTCGAGCCGGGCGTCCGAGATGCCGAAGTGGTGCGCCACTTCGTGCCGGACCGTGTCTGCGACGCCGGCCGCGAGCGCCTCCGGTGTGTGGAACCGCTGCAAGTGCGAGTTTCGGTAGATCGTGATCTTGCTGGGGACGGCGAAGTTGTCTACTCCCCAGGCAGTTCGAGGCACGCCCGTGTACAGGCCGAACAGGCCCCGGGCTCCTACCGAATCGAGTTCCTCCTGCGTGGGTTCGTCTTCTACCACGATTGCCACGCTCCCGAGCCGATCGCGAAACTCATGCGGCAGCGACTCGATGGCGGCACGGACCAGCTGTTCGAAGGGGTCCAACTCCCCCTCTTCTTCGTCTATTGGCACGCGACCATTATGCGGGTCTCGGCCCGGACTGCGGCCCCGTCGTTCATTCGGCATCCGCGGCATGCGAGGATCCGGGTATGACTATCTCCACATCCATCAGTCCCCGGCTGCTGCTCGTGCGACGTGCAGCGGCACAGTTGCTCGACGTCAGGATCGGCGGCGATCCAACCGACGGTGTAAGGGCGCTGCTCGCCGTCCAGGCGCAGGACAAGAGCGCCTGGCGGCTGGCACTCCGAGCGCGCGTGCGGGACATAACTGCCGCGGACGTGGACCGCTGCCTGACCGACCATCGGTCGCTCGTGGTTTCGTGGCTGAACCGAGGCACTCTGCATCTGGTCTCGAGTGGCGATTACCCGTGGCTCTGGGCGCTGACGGCGCCGCCGCGGGCGACAGCCAACGCTCGTCGCCTCTCGCAGGTTGGGCTGTCGCCTGCCGACGTGGAACGGGGTGTGGCTCGGATCGAACGCGCTCTCCGAGACGAAGGCCCGTTGCGGCGGGCAGAGCTGCGCGCACGACTCACCGACGCGGGGATTCGCACCGAAGGGCAGGCCCTGGTCCACCTGTTGTTCGCGGCGACAATTCGGGGCCTGGCAGTTCTGGGCCCGGTCGTGGAGGGCGAGCACGCGTTCGCCCACACGAGGGAGTGGCTGGGCTTCGATCCGAAGGAGGCGCCTCTGAGCGGGCCCCGACGCGACGTGGCCCTGGCCGAGCTGGCTCGCCGCTACCTGCGAGGCCACGGCCCCGCCGCGGACACCGACCTCGCTAGGTGGGCCGGCCTGCCTTTACGCGACGCTCGGATCGGCCTCAGAGCGATTGCCGGCGAACTGGTGGAACTCGAGGGCGGTCTGCTGGACCTCGCCGACCGCAAGCCATCGGCCTTTGAGCTCGAGGCGCGGTGGCACGACAGAACCCTGCCGAGTCGCCTGCTGCCCGGCTTCGACCCGTGCCTGCTGGGCTGGCGGCAACGCGAGCCCTTCGTGCGTCCGGCCCATGACCCCGTTGTGGTTCCCGCGGGTGGGGGAGTCTTTCGGGCCGTTGCGACCGTCGACGGTGTTGCGGCAGCGACCTGGGGACTGCGGCGCCAGGGCGGGAGTGTGGCCGTGACGGTGAACCCCTTCGAGCCGCTGGACGCCGCGGGCCGCGAGGCCGTCGCCGCCGAAATCAAGGACGTGGCGCGCTTCGAAGGACGCACCCTGGTGGGCGACGCGGCAAGGTCACGGGCAAACGCCACTGGCATTCGGCACGGGGGTCCCAGGCCATAACCGGCGACAGTGAGGTGGTGGCGTAGGTGATTCGTACCCGCGCAAACCTTCAGGTCGTCGGCGTATTTTTCATGTGGCTCAAACGTCGGGAGCTCTCATTTGAGGCGGAACGATCATGTTCCTCGCCGGCAAGGCAGCGTTGATACCTGTGCCCAGAGTTGCCGCGGCAATCGTCGGGGTCAGCCTGGTTCTGTTCGCCTCGTCCGCTGCGCAACCGGCCACCGCGTCAGCCATGGCCGTTTCAATCGTGGCTCCGATTGCACCCCTCGATGTCGTGAGCTTTCATGAGGACGACCCAACGTGGGCCAGCGATCGTCTCGGCATCACGCATCCGCGACTCTCGTTCGGCAAGTTCGGATGCGCTGTCACATCTCTGGCGATGGTGTATGCGTACGCAGGCGAGTCGATCTCGACAGTCAGGGGAACGGGCATGGATCCGGGCATCTTGAATGCCTGGCTGGGAATCAAGGCCAATAACGTGATCTGGACCAGTGCGGATGTTCCATCGTCCAGCTGGGGATCGATCGTTCTCCACAACTACGTGACCTGGACCGCCCAGTTCCCGGCGGGTTACAGCTCCATGTACAACTACATCGCCGCCGGCCACGTTCACGACATCACCCATGAGCTGGCGGCCGGCCGGCCGGTCATCGCTTGGGTGAGCGCGCCGTTTCAGCTGAAGCACTTCGTGGTCATCACCGGCTTCAACGGCAGCGACTTCACGATCAACGATCCAGCCCATAGATCGTCGACCCTATTCGCGGCCGGTTACCACCTGCTCGGTTACAGGGTCTTCCGCCCGACCCATGCCACGGTGACAGTCGACGACACGTCGGCCGGTTTCTCCGTAACGGGCGCGTCCAGCGTTCTGCGCACCAAGACAGGACCGCGGACCGGTTATGCAGCCGAGATGCACTATTCGGCGACGTCCGGGGGCGCGGCTGCCGTGGCGGCAACCTGGCAGGCGAACCTGCCGTCCGGCGGCGTGTGGGACTTGTATGTGTTCGTGCCCCGGCTCTACACGATAGACCGAGACGCGACCTATCAAATCAGCTACGGCGATCGATCGACCGAGATCGCGATCTCGCAACTTCCGCATTTCGATCAATGGGTACTTGTGGGCACCGGCTTCTACATTCCTAAGGGCGGCCCGGTGCGGGTGACTCTGACCAACTCACCCGGATCGGGTGGCGATTCGCTCGCCTACGACGCGGTGAAGTGGGTCAATTAGTCGTCGAAACGGTTGGGTTCAGCCTGCCACAGACGCGTCGCGGTTAGTATTCCCGCAACAACACCAGTGGAGGCGGCGTGGGCGACGGAGCGTTCGAACCCAGCGAGAAGGCGGCTCAGGAGATGGTCACGATGGCCGGTCACTGGGCAGATCACGGCCGTCAGTACGGCCTCGATCTCGATTACTCAGACGACAGCATCGGCGTGGCCGAAGCGCTTGGACTGCGACTATACGAGGCGATTCCGCACGATGAGTCGGGGGAGCTTACCGATCAGGAGCGCATCGTCACGCTGGAACTCGCGGCCTACATCGGTGAGTCGTTCATTCGCAGCCACGGCGGGGAGTGGGGCTGGGCCCAGAACGGCCGCGGCCGAGACCTGGGTCTGCGAACGGGCGACGGCATAACGGTCTACCCGATCGCGACCGTGACCCATCGTCTCGCCGGCAGTGACGTCGACAGCCTCGTCATCTTCTACAGGCTCATTTCCAACTGGCCGATCGCCCAAGCCTGAATCATGGGCCCACGACCGCGACACCGCCTCCAGATGCCGGCCCGCGCCGGCATCTTCGCCCAGTTCACCGGCCTCGTTGTTGTGGCGCTCATTGTCGGAGGCTGCTGGTCTTCCGCCACGCCCATCCCGACCAGGCCTCCAACGCCGGTACCAATGCCGTCGGTCGTCAGGCCGAGTCCCAGCTCAACGTTGGCCGACGATAGCGACGAAGGTGACGAAGGCGGTTCCACCCTGGCGCCGGGCGCCTCATTCACGCCCGGGCCGACCGGCATCCCGGCCTCCACGCCACCCGGAGGCTCCGCCGCAAGACTGCCCGGCGAGCCGGACCCGGCCCTGACCCCCGGCGCGCTGAATCCCGACGTGACCCAGGCCACGATCCATTCCACGGTCTGTGCCAGTGGCTGGACGGCGACGGTCAGGCCACCGACGAGCTACACCAATAGTCTCAAGGTCAAGCAGATCGCCCAGTACGGCTACGCCGACACCAAGACCTCCGACTACGAAGAGGATCATCTGATCTCGTTGGAACTCGGCGGCTCCCCGACCGATCCGCGCAACCTCTGGCCCGAGCCGTACACCGACAGCCTCGCCGACGGTCGATCTACCGGCGCGCACACGAAGGACGCCTTCGAGACCAAACTCAAGAAGGAGGTCTGTGCGGGCACCTTGACACTTGCCAGGGCGCAGTCGGAGATCGGCGACGACTGGGTCCACGCCTACTACGGCATCAACCCGTAGCCACCGGCGTTGCGGGCGACCAGGTCCGCAACGCCATTCCCGGAACGGCTGTCGCTAGACCCCGATCAGACGGGGGGCTCGGACGGTGGGGGAGTTGCCGTCTCGGCCGACACCGCGCCGGCCGAGACAGAGCCATCCGGCAACGCGACGGCCACGGCCGCTGTCGTGGCCGGCATGTCGACCGTCGCGCCCACCGCCGTTGCCGTTGCCAGCGCCATCGCAGCGCGACGCCGCATCAGCCAGCGGCCCAGGAACGCCAGAGCGCCTGCCAGCAGCAGCAGCACGATGAGCAGCAGGAGGCGGACGAGGCCCAGAACCGTGGCGCCGTTCACGTCGTCGATGACCTTCTGGGCAGAGGCGGACGCGTCGGCCGGCTTGGCCTGACTGAGTTCCGTGGTGGCCTGCGTCATCGTCGCCCCGAGGTCCGTACCCAGCAGTCCGATCGCCTGCAGCGGGTTGTGGGAACCGTCCTTCGCGCTGGTGGCCTCACTCATCTTTGAGGCCGTATCCGCCTCGGCCTGGGCGACGGTCAGGACAGAGTCCAGATCCGCTGCCGACTTGGCCGATTCGAATAGCTTCTCGAGCTGGGTCCCGTTCTGGTCGAAGTCCGGCAGCGTCTTCTTGATCTGATCGCGCAGCGTCAGGATCTTGGTAGCCGTGGCCATCGCTTTCTGGGCCGTGGCGAAGTCCCACGCCTCCATCGAGGTTTGAACCGCCAGCGGCAGGCCCCACTTGCCGGCGGAGGCCAGGAGCGTGTGGTACGCGGCCCGGGCGTCGGTACGTCCGGTGACTCCGGTCGTCGTGACGATGCCATAGCTGATGAATAGGCCCTGGGCCTCGGCCGGATCCTTGACGCCGGCCGGAGTCATCCCAAATTCATCGATCAAGTCCAAGAGCTGTTTCGCAGTGATGGCGGCCTTATTGCCGGGCGCCTGGTTGGCGGGATCGCCGCCGACGTAGGCCTGACGCCGACTTTGAGCGGCGGCTAGGACCGCCTTGAAGTTGGCGGGACCCATGGCATCTGCCAACTTGGTGACCAGGTAACAGGACGCGTCATAGTCCCAGTTGGCAACGGCAACATCATCCGAACTGGAGTTCAGGTCCAGGTACGTCCAATACGTAAGGTTGGCCAACCCGCTGCCCTTGTACGTGCCCGGGTCGGTGCACGGCTTGTAGTTGCCTTCCCCGGCAACCTTTTCGCTGTAACGCGCGAATCCCTCATCCATCCATGTGGCGGCAAAGAGGTCGCCGTTGAACCAGATATGGGACAGTTCATGGGCGACCGTCGCGTTGTCTGTGTCTTCGGTAATGGACGCCGACTGGGCGGACGGGTCGTACATGCCCGAGTAGTCGCCGAGCTCCGAGGAAGCAACCTCGTCGACCGTGACGGTTCCGCCGGGCATCTTGAGACCGGTAAGGTCCTCGAGTTTGGGGACGTCCGCTGTGAGGTCCGTCTCGATATTGGTCGACCACGATGCGTCCTCCGGCCACGCCTGAACGTCGAAATGCTGGTCTCCAGCCGTTGCGCTCGACTTGGTGAATGCCGATGTATTGGAAGCCTGGATGCAGCTGTAGAAGCCGTCGGCCACATTGCTGCTGGTGCTATATGTTTGGACGCCTTTCGCATCACTCATGAGGGCGAGGACGAGGCCGGCCGGGAATGAGACGGTGAGCCCGTCCGGGACGACTACGTTAAGGGTGCCCGCATCGACGCCGCCGGGGCTGGACGCACAGAAGCCGGTGTAAGCCTTCAGCGCCCGAAACCCGCCCGATGCGCCTGGTCCGGCTGGAATGACGTACTTAGCCGTCAGGGTTCTGGTATGGCCCGAGTACAGCGGTTGGAAGTTGAGCATCACGTCGCGGTTGTAAGCGTCTGTCTTGACGACGTGCTGCGTGACGGCGCCGGCGTCTGCCGTTGCGGCGATCTTGCCGGCCTCCTTGGGAACCCAGATGTCGCCAGCGTAGTAGTAGTAGCCCGACGAGTAGTTTCTGATCTTGCTCTGGTCCGTCACGTCGATTTCCGACTTGGCCAGATTGACGGTATACGTGATTATCGAGCTGGACGTGTATCCATTCGAGGCCTGGGCGGCAGCCGGCAATGCCAGCACCGCCGATCCGGCGAGAATCACGGGAATCAGCCCAAGGGCGAGTCGACGGCGCACAGAAACCCCTCCGATCCTATTCAGAACCCGCTCGAATGCCCCTCGGCGATGACGGACGCTGCGCCCCTGGAGCCCAAATAGTCGGGCCAGTATAGGTCTGGCCGCTTGGCTGAATGGCGGCGTTTCGACGCGGCGGACCGCCCGAGCTTAGCCCGGACGGTCCTGATGTCTATTCCGCTGCGGGTGGGTTCGGGGTGCCGTCTTCCGCCAGCAGGCGGTACAGCGCGCGGCGCGCCTCGATGAGGATCGAGCGGGCCTGTTCGACCGCTTCCGGACTGCCGACCTGTGAGACCTGGGCCACGGCGATGCCGAGCGGCTGGAACAGCCCGAACAGATTGGTCGCCTCGGTCGCCCCGGGCATGTCCCACGGCCGCGGACCCTTGCCGGCCTCATCGGCCGCGGTCTTGCCGCTGTCGGTCAGTGCGTAGACCGTCCGACCGTCGCGCTCTTCGCCCTTGACGAGCCCTTCGTCCTCGAGCTGCTGCAGGGTGGGGTAGACCGAGCCTGCGCTGGGCCGCCACATACCGCCGCTACGCTCGCCGAGCTGGCCGATGATCTGATAGCCGTGCATCGGCTCCTCGGCGAGGAGGGCCAGGATCGCCGTCCTGACATCGCCCCGACGAACCATGGGTCCGCGTCCCGGGGCAAAGAACCTGTCGCGAGCCATCCAGCCGGGGCCGCCAAAGCCGCGACCCGGCCCGTGGCCGTGCGCGCCGTGGCCGCGCCCGCCACGACCGAGCTGCTCGTCCGTGTCGTCGCCGCCCCTGTATTGGCGGCCGCCACGACCGTCGCATCGGACGTCCTCGTGGGCCCGCCCTCGCCCGGCCTCTGGTCGTCCTGTGCCGAATTCCTGATGAAACACCGTATTTACTCCATGTGCCTTGCTATCGCGCTACGTGCGCGTGCCGTCACGATATATCGCGATGCGCAGGGTGTCAAGCGCAGGTTCATTGCGCGGTCGGCATTCAGCCCGTGGGTGGACTCGGTAGAGTAGGGCGCGCCGAACGGCGGCCAGGGGCTAAGGCGAGGGTGGATGTCGGAAGGTCAGTCGCGTGTCGAGGCGGAACGTGCTAAGGCTATGGATGCCGCACATGTGTATGTCAGGACCGGGAGTTGGCAGGCGTGGCTGGATCTGGTCGTCGCTGCCGCTGTGGTCGGTTGGCCGCTCTCTCGCGGCAACAGCGTCGTTCTGGTCCTACTCGCGGTCGGCATTCTCGCCGCCTTCGCCGCATGGCGTTGGCTGGCGGACGCGGAGGTATCTTTCGACGCGGATGGTGTGAGGATCACCGACAGGTACTGGCAACTCCTGCGTCGTGAGCCCATCCACTTCGGCTACGCGGAGGGCATACAGATCGTCGCCCAATCCGGTCTCAGCTTTGGAGTCGTGTGGGTGAACGACCTTCGGATCGCGGCTGGAAGTGGGGCTGCCTTTCGCCTGGAGAAAGTTGCGAGAAACATGGGGCTTCGCTTCATTCGCGTAGAAACGTCGATCGCGACTGCGGCTCCGACCGTCCTCATGCTGGCGGCAATCTCATCCTTCTTCCTGGTTCACGGCCTGATGGGCTGGCTTCTCTACTACGGGCTGTACGGCTCGGGATTGCTCGCGGTGCTCATCCCGTTCCTCGGGGGGCATCGAGCGTGGGAAGCCATCGCCGCGCGTCGGGGCAGCCTCTGAGGCTGGGCC
>PMLK01000086.1 GCA_003158875.1 Chloroflexota bacterium | reverse complement strand
CGGCCAGTACGGGAACATGGTGGCGCAGAGCGTGGTCGAGGAGAAAGCGACGCGGATCATGGAGGTCCTGCTCGCCACGATCCAGCCAAGCCGCCTGCTCGCCGGCAAGGTCATGGGGATCGGCCTCGTCGGTCTACTGCAGCTCACGATCGTGGGAACGGCCGCGCTCGTCGCGGTCCACCTGACCAATGTCGCCGCGATCCCTGCCCTGGGCGTGGCCTCGATCCTGGGCGATATCTTCTGGTTCCTGCTTGGCTTCCTGTTCTACGCCACGGCATACGCCGCGGTCGCCTCCCTCGTTTCGCGCCAGGAGGAGGTCCAGAGCNNCCTGCTCATGTACGCCGCGCTGCCTAATCCGAGTGGCCCTCTGGCCACGGTGTGCTCGCTTCTGCCACCGTTCGCCCCCATCCTCATGGCGGTGAGAATGGCGGACAGCGACGTACCGTTCTGGCAGGTCGGCCTGGCCGTGGCGTTGATCGTGGCATCCATCGTCGGCCTGACCTGGCTGGCCGGCCGCATGTACACCAACGCAGCCATGCGCATCGGAGCCCGGGTGCGGTTCATGGATGCCTTCCGTGGGAATGCTCACAGCTAGGTCCAGTATGTTCAGGCCCCACTTGGGCCGCAGAAATAGGAGGAATCAGATGCCACCTCGTGTAAAGGCCCATCCGTATTTGACCCTGATGGCGGTGGTCTCCGCGATCCTCATCGTTGTCGGCCGGGTCAACCATGACCAATCGTGGGGCACCCCGGTTTTCGTCGCCGGAATCGCGGTGGTCGTGGTTGCGGGCGCCCTGTTCCTCCTCTCGACAAAGAAGTGAGCGAGACGACCTCGTTGCGGCGGAGGTCGTCCGCTCGATGGGCCTCCTACTCGCCACGGCGGCCGGCTCGACGGCGCTCGCTGGCCGGATCTGCACGAACGCCGTCCTATACTCGGGACGCCCTGTGCCGCTGCGGAAGGCGCCCGCGAGTTACATAGACCGAGCCACGGTCCTACGAAAGGACATGGAGCGATTTGGGATCACATGGAGCCAGCCTGCTCTACATAGTCGTGATGGTCGCGGTCGTGGTCGCCGTGGACTGGCGGTTCCTCAGACGCCACCTCTGGAGGCGACTAGCCGTGAACGTCGGCATCGTCCTGGCGGTCTACTGGGTATTCGTGCATCAGCCGTGAGCGCCGCCGCGCCTAGGCACGCTGCGTCGCCGTGGCCGGAACCGTCAACGAAAGGCGAGACGGACACTGACGCGAGGGTGATGATCGCCAGCACACGGCGCCCCGCCGTGGGCCATCGACATTCACTCCCGCCATCCGATCGGGTAAGGACCTTGATAATCTCAACCGCCAGCTCGTCCAGCCGACGCCTTCCATCGCTCGCCGTTCCCTGGCCCGTGTTTTTGATCGCGGGCTTGATGTTCGTTGGGCTGATGGCCCTGTCCGGCGCCTACGGTTTCCACGGCGACGAGATGTACTTCGTCGTCGCCGGCCAGCACCCGGCCTTCGGTTACGTGGACCAGCCGCCGCTGACGCCGCTCCTTTCCGCTGCGTCGGTGGCCCTGTTCGGGACATCTCCGACGGCCGTGCGGCTGCTGCCCGCCTTCGAGATGGGGCTGATCGTCGTCCTGATCGCGTTGATCGTCCGTGACCTCGGTGGAACGCGGCGGGCGCAGACACTGGCGGCGATCACGGCGGCTCTCTCAGGTTATCTGGGCGCCGGCCATCTCGACACCACCACAGAGCCCGACCTGCTCGCCTGGGCGATCATCCTGTGGCTCCTGGTCAAGCTGCTCGCGGGCGGCGATCGGCGTCTCTGGTTGGTCGTGGGTGTCTCGGCGGGGATCGGCCTGGAGAACAAGGACACACTCCTGTTCCTGGGCGCCGGGTTGGCGGTCGGGCTCGTTTTGACACGGAGCTGGGACGTCGTTCGTTCGCCGTGGGCTTGGGCGGCGGTCGCAATCGCGCTCTTGCTGTGGCTGCCGAACCTCGTCTGGCAGGCGGCCAACGGGTGGCCGCAGCTCACGATGGCGCAGGCCATCTCCCAATACGCCGGCGACAACCGCGGCCAGATCGTGCCGCTGCTGTGGCTATTCACCGGCCCATTCCTGTTTCCGGTGACGGCGGCGGGTCTCATCTGGGTTCTGAGGTCGAAGGCGGCGACGCCGTGGCGTGCCATCGGGATCGCCGCCCTGTTCGGCCTCCTGCTGGTAGTGGTCAGTGGCGGGAAGGCCTACTACGCGATCGGCAGCGTGCCGGTCTTCATGGCGGCCGGGGCCATTCTCCTCGACCGGTGGCTGGCCCATGGCCACAGGCGCGTCAAGGCCGCCAGCTTCGCGACGGCCGCGGTTCTATCTGGCGCCCTCATCGCGCTTCTGACTCTGCCGATCTTGCCTCTCGCGTCATACGCCAAGTCGACGCTGCCCGCGACGGTCCCAGATGTTGCGAACACGGTCGGCTGGCCGCAGTTCGTCACGACGGTGGAGGGAGTTGTATCGGCGCTACCGGCGGACGAGCGAGCCCACGCGGTGATCCTGACCAACGACTACAGCGAGGCGAGCCCGCTCATCTTGCTCGGCACCGGGCTGCCGCCGGTCTACTCCGGACACAACTCCTACTGGAGCTGGGGACCGCCGCCGCCCGACCTGACCGTCGTTGTGCATGTGGGTGACTGGCGACCCGCAGATCCTAGCCAGTTCTTCATCGGCTGCCACGACGTCGCCCACATAGACAACGGCTTGGGCATCCCGAACGGAGAGCAGGGAGAGCCGGTCTCCGTGTGCACCGGCTTGCGTGCGCCTTGGACTACGATATGGCCGGAGCTACGGACGATCAGCTAGCGACGGCCTTCGTCACAACCGGGCCTCGATGCGTCGACGTGGCACTGGCCGAGGCTTCTCAGGAGGGGAACGATTCCAATGGGCGCGAACGGTGCGTTGACACGGCGCCTCACGAGATCGACGGCGGCACTCGCGGTCGTGTGCCTCGCGGGAGGCCTCCTCGGCGCAGACTGCTCGTCGCCCACCTCGAGCCTCGCGGCTCGGACGCCGACGATCGGCTCCGCATCCAACCCGACCGTCAGCCAAGCCGCCGGCGCGTCCGCCCAGAGGGCGGTTGGCTGCAAGGTCGGGTTCTCTTTGGACAACTATGAGCCGGAACGATACCAGTCGTGGGACGGGCCGCCGCTCGAGCAGATGCTCGCTCAAGAAGGCGCAACCTACAAATTGTCCGACGCCAAGGGTGACGCCGAGCGCCAGGCATCCGACATCGATGCGTTCGTCGCGGCGGGTACAGACGTAATCATCGTCAAGCCCGTGACCTACACGCCCGGAGGCGTCCCGGCCGCCGTGACGAGAGCCACCGATGCAGAAATCCCCGTCATCTCGTATGACAACTTCATCGAAAGTCCGAACGTGTTGTACCTCGCGTTCGACTGGGTCGATGTCGGCCGGATGGAAGCTCGGGCGACCCTCGCGGCCAGACCCACGGGCAACTACGTGATCATCAAGGGCGATGCGGGCAGTGCGTACCCCGATATCCAGCGGCGCGGCATCGGAGAGGTGCTCCAGCCCGACCTCGATAGCGGCGCGATCAAGATCGTCGGCGAGTCGTACACGACGAACTGGGATCCGTTCGGGGCCGAGGGCGAGATGGACGCGATCCTGAAGAAGAACGCCAACAGGATCGACGCCGTGATCGTCGAGGACGACGGCATGGCGGGCGGCGTCATCAAGTCGCTCACAGAGGCGGGCCTCGCCGGCAAGGTCGCGGTCTCCGGCGCCGGCGGCTTCGGCGGCTTTCCAGCGGTCTTCAATTTCAATGCCCTCGCCCGCGGCGTTCAGACAGTCGATGTCTGGCAGGACTATCGCCAGCTCGGTGGGGCCGCCGCCGAGGCAGCAGTCGAGCTCTGCCGGGACCGCGATATAGCAAAGCTTTCGGGCACGACCCGGATCACGACGCCAGACGGGAATCAGCTCACGTCGATCCTGCTCCCGTCGATTCCGATCACCCAGGACAACCTGAGCGTCATACTCGACACGGGCTGGATCAGGCAGGACGAGCTTTGCCAGAACGTGGACCCGGCCACCACGCCCGCCTCCTGCCGGTAGGTCGAGCGCTGGACGCGGCGCAGGAACGAGTTGCTCCCGACCTCGGGCTCAGTCGTCGGCGGCCCGGCGCAGACGGTCGAGCTCGCGGCGGAGACGCTTGCCGGGCCGACCTTCCCCGCGGATGCGCATCATTCCCGGCTCGGACTCTGTCACGACCGGCGGGCTGTGGTCCACGTAGGAGGTCGCGGCGGCCGGGGCTCCGACCCGCGACTCGATCGGCCGCACGACCTCGATGATGCGCTGGCGATCCGCGATGAGGGCCTCCACCCGATCGCCTGTGCGGACCTTGGTCGCCGGCTTCGCCGGCAACCCGTTCACGAGGACGTGGCCGCCCTCGCACAGCCGCGTCGCGAGCGGGCGGGTCTTCACGAGGCGCACCGCACACAGCCAGCGGTCGATGCGCGTCTCGTCGGCGGTGGGATCAGTCACGCGATCCATGATGCCACGGGTCGAGGAGGCGCCGCCGCGCCACTGCCGCCTGTCACGGCCCGGCGACGGCTGGCGGCTGCCCGCCAGCCGGCCCTATAGGGTCGCGGCTGGTATGCGGCCTGATGCCCAGGCTAAATACCTGGTCCCTCGACCATCAGATCTGCGTCGCAATTGTCGTGATCCCTGGCGGTTGGATTGCTTGGATCGTCGGGGACCCAGGCCATCCGAACCCTGGAGCTCTCACGACGAACGTTGATGATGTCGACCGATTAGCGGCCCGCCGTGAACTCGCAAGTCCCATCTGATCTATCCGCTCGTACCACCCGCGTCGCGCCTAACTAAGCCCATACCCCCGTCAGATGACGCATCAATCGCCCAACCACACCGCAACTCAAGAAGTCCGAGCCGGTCTCTCGACCTTGCTCGACGATCTCGAATACCACCGCGCCACTGATGTTCAAGCGAGGCTGGTCGGGGCGCGTTTGGCCGAGGCCGAAGCCAGGCAGGTCGACGCGACCGACCTTGCGATGCGGGCGCGGCCGGTCCAAGCCGACATGCTCGAGAGCCAGGGGGATTGGCCCCCCGCCGCGGCGATAGCCATGGATGCCAACCATTGGGCCCGCGACAACGGCCAGACGCTTCTGCTCGCCCGCAGCCACGTCGTATTGGCCGCCATCTTCGACGGCATCGGCGACTCTGCGGCTTGTCTCGAGAACTCGCTGCTCGCGGTCGAGCTGTCCGACGAGTCGACGCCGCCACGCACTCGGGCCAACTCATGCCGCCGCGAACTTGCTCGAAAGAGTCAGGACGGCGATCGCAAGTCACGGCTGGGACCCTCTGGTCGGGCAACTGCTCGTGTCGGTGAGCATCGGCGGCACCGTTGCCATGCCGAAAGATACCCAATCGGATCTGCTCGCTCGAGCCGACCGCTGCCTCTACGTGGCTAAGGGAGCCGGCCGGAATCGTGTCGTTGTCGATTTCGGTACGAACGCGGCCGCGCCGGAAAGCGGAGCCGCCCGGCGCGCGACTGCGACGCCGAGAGCTAAGGTGTGAACAACTCGCCGACGACACTCGACCCTCCGACGATGAGAACTCGGCCGTCGCCCAGGAGGACCGCGCTCACGTCGCTACTGTGGGCCGTCATCGAGCCAGCCGGGCTGAAGGTGCCGGTCTTCGGGTCGTACAGCTCGGCTGAGGAGACTTGAGCGTTTGGCCCGCGGTAGCCGTAGCCGCCGGCAATGAGAACGCGACCGTCGGAGAGGCGAACTGCCGCCGGAGACTCGCGGACGGCAGCCATCGAGCCGGTCGGGCTGAAAGTGCCGGTCTTCGGGTCGTACAACTCGGCTTGGGCGATAGGTCCGGGCGTATTGGGCCCGTTCCCGCCGGTGATCAGAACGCGACCATCGGACAGAAGCGTCGCCGTATGACTGTCCCTGACCGTGGCCATCGAGCCGGTCGGGCCGAAGGTGCTGGTATTCGGGTCGTACACCTCCGAGGAGGAGAGAATCTGCGAAGAGTCTTCCCCGCCGACGATCAGCACACGGCCGTCGGAAAGGCGTGTGGCTGTATGGAGGGCGCGACCGTCGCTCATCGAACCCGTCGGGCTGAAGGTGCCGGTCGCGGGGTCATAAAGCTCGGCCGAGGCTTCGGGCACTGTGCCGTCGGTTCCTCCGGTGATCAGGACGCGGCCATCCGAAAGCGCGGTGGCGGTGTCTTGCAGGCGGGCGTGGGTCATCGAACCGGTCGGGCTGAACGTTCCGGTCCTGGGGTCATAAAGCTCGGCCGAGGCGAGAAAGGCCGCATTGCTGTCCTGGCCTCCCGAGATGAGGACACGGCCGTCGGAAAGCAGCACCGCCGTGGCGCCCAGTCGAGCAGTGGCCATGGACCCAGTTGCGCTGAACTTGCCGGTCGCGGGGTCATACAGCTCGGCCGAAGGAACGAGGTTCCCATCCGCGGCGCGGCCTCCCGCTACAAGGACCCGGCCGTCGGAAATCAAGGTCTCGGTGGCATCTCCGTGGGCCGTGGCCATCGGGCCGGTCTGGGAGAACGTGCCACGGGAACCTTGCCCAATGAGGCCCGCGAGGAAGGCGCCGACAATGACAATCGCGATCAGCCCGACCGCCCCCAGAACGACGATGGCCGGCTTCCTCTTGCCCCAGCGGCCCCGGTTCTCAGTCACGACCCTCTCCTCCTTCGCAATCGCACTCCGGCCGGGCCTCCCGCAACCTGGACGAACAAGAGTTCCCTGCCGTCTGCCATCCGCACGGCGGTGTGCCGGCTCTGGCTCGCGGCCGACAGCGATCCGCGCACCCTATTGTGGGCGCCGATCGGCAGATCTGGGAGGAGTTCCTATCCCATACGCGCTCGAAACGCTTGGCGCGGCGGGTGATGGTCACGAGAACGCTGGCGCCAGAGCCACGTAGGAACAGCGTCTCATGGCCGAGTATCACCACTTCCACATGCACCGGCACGGCCCGCGCGGCAGCCACGAGCATCGCCGCGACCTACTCGGCAGCGCCGGGCAGTCGGACCGAGCGAGGCCTCGCTGGGCGGACCAGCTGGAACTCCGCCAGAAAGAAGTTCGCTTGGCGTCCAAGCCAGCGAGAGGCTCGAGCCAGCGGGCGTCAGGCGCCCGAAGTAGTGGGTCTCGGATCCGGGTCATAGATCCCCACGGCGTAGTCGCGGCCCACCGATCAGAGTTCCAGATGAGAGCACGCCACATCCTCGGATCGAGAGATACCATGAACTTGCCAATGCCCAATGGCTATGGAAATGGCGGAGTCATCTCAAATGCCTACCCCATCGCTTGAGACAGCCCCAGCGAACGCGCGAGAGGCGAGTACCCCTCGTGAGGGCGGCGGCATCGCGGTACTGCGCAACCGGCCGTTCTTGCTCTTGTGGCTAGCCCAGTTGTCGACCCAGGTCGGGGGCAACATGGTCATGCTTGGGCTGCTCGTCATCATCACGTCCAACTACAGCGGCTCCAAGATCGCCGTCAGCGTTCTTCTGCTGTGCTTCCTGGCTCCGGCGATCGTCTTCTCGGCTCTCGCCGGTGTCTTTGTGGACCGGGTGGACAAGCGACTCGTGCTGGTCATCACGAACGTGCTCCGCGGCGTGGCCTTCGCGGCGGTCTTCCTGGTCAGCGGCAACCTGCTCTTGCTGTATCTGCTGATGATCCTGGTCTCGACGCTGACAACGTTCTTCGGCCCGGCCGAAGCTTCGATGATTCCGTTCGTCGTCCCGAGATCCCAACTGCTGGCAGCCAACGGCCTCTTCGCCCTGACGTCCAACGCGGCGTTTGCGCTTGGCTTCGCCCTGTTCGGGCCCTTCGTGATCGCAATCGCCGGCCCGCAGACGCTGATCCTGATCGTAGCCGCCCTCTACTTCGTCGCTGCCGTCTTCTGCGTGATTCTGCCGGCGTCTTTGCCGCCGGAGCCGCCCCCGCCCTTGCTGCCGTCGACGCTTCCGTTCTCACTGCCGGCGGCCCTGCCGAGGCCGGACTCCAAAGTTGCATCCGGTCGCACGGTCGTGGTCGCGGGGAAGGCCGTAAAGGGCACCTTCGGGCAGCTGGTCGAGGGCATCACCTACATCCGCCAGCATCACAACGTGGGCTGGTCACTCTCCTACATGGGGGTCACCGGAGCGCTGATTGGCATCCTCGCGGTGCTCGGCCCGGACTTCGCCAGGACCTCTCTGGGGCTCGGCGACAAAGGTCTGGTCGTGGTCGTCCTGCCTCTCGGCGTTGGCATTGTCACAGGGGTCCTGAGTGTCAACGTCTATGGTCACAACTTCCCGAGACGGCGGATGATCGAGGCGGGACTGATCGTCCTCGGTCTTCTGCTCGCACTGCTTTCCGGTTTGGGCTCTATCTGGCACTTCCTCCATCTCCAGGTGGCCGCGGCGGCCAGCGGCAGCAGCTTGCAGGACCTCAACCAGGTTCTGTCAATGCTCTCGATAGTGGTCGCCATCGCCTTCGTGTCGGGCATCTGCTATGCCGTCGTCGCCATCTCCGCTCAAACCCAGCTCCAGGAGGAGCTACCCGAGGAAGTCCGGGGGCGAGTCTTCGGCATCCTCAACATGCTCGTGTCGGTCTCGAGCCTGCTCCCGATCATGGTCGTGGGGCCGGCCGCCGACTTCTTCGGATCGTCCGCGGTCCTGCTCGCGGTTTCGCTCGTGGTCAGCGCCTGGGGCCTCGCCAGTGCGATTCGTCGGGGACGCGAGAACCAGGTCGCGCCGACCGCCTGACGTGCCGTCCGCTCACCCGCCGCGGCGGCACGCGTGGGCGATTCCCTCCCGCGCAGGGTTCTCATCCTCGCGCTCGGCAACCGGTGCGGATCAGATTCTCGGGGGCATGCAGATGGATGCCCGGCGTGGATGTGCGCGACGTCCGGAGGACCCAGATGGCGACCGCGGTTCCGAAGATTCCTCTGGCCGGTCTGCGTTCGATCAGCCTGCGCCCAGCCAACAGCCTCCGGCGCTTCAGGACGATCTTCTTCGTGACGGGGTCGGTCGTGTTCGTCCTACTCATTCTCGACCGATTGTTGGCACTCGTCAGCGCTTTCAGCGGGATCGTCATGATCTGCTTCCTGGCCTGGCTGCTGGCGTTCATCGTCAGCCCCCTCGTCGACTGGGCATCCAATCGCCTGCACGTCGGACGAGGTATCGCGGTCGGTCTCGTCTACGCCTGTGTAGCTCTGGGCCTTGTCGGCCTTGTCCTGGCGGCCGGGTCAATCGGTTTCACTGAGGCGACGAACCTGGTGAATCGTACCGACGAAGCCACCGCGAACATGAGCGCCAGCCTGGCCTCGCTCCAGAGGACCGTGGGAATCGGAACCGCCACGATCGACCTGGCCGCCCTATTCCGCCAGACAGAGGCCAGGATCCTCCCCGATATCAAGGCGACTCTGGGTACTCAGTCTGGGGCCATCGCCGGGACCGTGGCCTCGATCGTAGGTACCCTCTCGATGATCCTGATCCTGTCCGTCTTTATCGTCTCCGACGCTGATGGCCTGCAGGCCAAGTGGCGCAGAGTGATTCCAAACCGCTTCGAGACCCAGCTCGATCTCTTCGATCGGTCTGTCGGCCGAGCCTTCAGAGGGTGGCTCTGGTCCCAGGTGATCCTCATCGCCATCCAGGTCGCGCTGACGATCGTCGTTGGTCTGATCTTTGGCCTCCCGTATCTGTTCCTCTTGTGCCTGGTTGCGGCGCTTTGCATGCCGATCCCGTTCGTTGGTCCGGGCCTCGCGCTGCTGCCGCCGATCTTCATCGCCGCGGCCTTCGTGCCGGGTGCCCTAATTCCGATCGCCCTCCTGCTCTTCGTCGGCCAGGCGTTGATCATGAATCTAGCGGTGCCGCGGCTGATGAAGAGGACGTCGGGAGTTCATCCGCTCGTCACTCTCCTGTCGGTCCTGGTCGGAGCGCAAGTGGCGGGAATCTGGGGCGCCCTCTTTGGACTGCCGGTGGCGGCGGTCATCTCGATGCTGGCCAACTACGTCATCAATATCCAGGCCGTTCAGGAAGTCGAAGGCGTGGACCTGCTCGAGGTTACGACCGCGATCCGGGCGGCTTACCCTGAAGCCACGCCGGAGGAGGTCCTGGCCGGAGCGGCCGACCAGGCCGAGGCCATCTACGCCACTCAGCGCGAAGAGAGAAGCGTCCCATAGCGCATAGAGTCGGGGTCGGGCTGACGGCCGGCCGGCGGAAAGTGGGGTTTTCATCCTCGTTCCATCGGGTACGGACGAGCAGCCTATGAATGAAAGAAGGGCAACATGGAACTCCTGCTCCTAATCATCATCTTGATCCTGCTGTTCGGTGGCGGCTTCACCTTTTACCGACGCTGAGGATCGGTCGTCTGAAGGCAGCCGATCTCCATGTATGGCGTCGCAAGCAGGGGGCGTGCCAGCGGGCGTGAGCGCCGACTGGCGCTTCCTCGACCACCTTGCGTGGGGCCCGGAGTCGTGATGACCGTGCGGTCGGCTTGATCGATTGCCATTGCTTCCACCGTGAACTCTCGGCATCCGGGCGCGCATCAAGCTCATGAGCCGCGACCGTTCCCAATCGTCAGTGCACGAACATTCGCGCGACGGCAGAGGAGGCAATGTGGGCGATCGGCTTACGTTCCTCGGCCATTCGACCGTTCTGGTCGACCTCGATGGCGTTCGAGTACTGACGGATCCGCTCCTGGGCCACATGACGGGCGTCATCAGGCGGCAAGTGCCAGTGTGGCCGCCAGGCACCCTTACCGGTCTTGACGTCGTCTTTATTAGCCACGGTCATTGGGACCATTTGGACATCTCGTCCCTTCGAACTCTACCGGGCAGGCCGGCGCTGATCGTCCCCGTGGGCCTCGGGCGCATAGTCGCAAAAGCGTCGCTCGGACCTGTCCACGAACTTCGAGCCGGCGATCGACTACAGATCGGCGATCTCACGCTGGAGGCTGTCCATGCCGAACACGGCAGGCGGCGATCGCTGTTCACGACTTCAGAAGACGCTCTTGGCGTCCTCGTCACGGGCTCGACCGGTGTCTACTTTGCCGGCGATACCGAGCTGTTCCCGGCCATGACAGACCTGACGGGGCGTGTCGACGTGGCGCTGCTGCCTGTAGGTGGTTGGGGTCCGCGGCTTGGCGTCGGCCATATGGACCCCGGCAGAGCGGCAGAGGCGGCGGGGCGAATATCACCCGCCGTCGCCATCCCAATCCACTGGGGCACGCTTTACCCGCTCGGTCTGCGTCGCCTGGCGAGCCGTCGATTCGAACGGCCGGCGCCGGCCTTTCGGGCGGCCGTCGCGGCACGAGCCCCGGGCGTTGAGGTGCGCATTCTGGAGCCCGGGGAATCGATGGAACTGGGCCGGGGAGCCATTCGATGATGCCCGGCGTTGGACGGACGTCTGCCTCGCCGAACCGTGGTCTGATCGCGGCCTACCGGCTCCAGGCTCGACTGATGTGGGAGTGGCGCCCCGTCCGCTTGGCTCTCGTCCGCCGCGCGCTCCTGTCGTACGTGGGAGCTTGCCTGGCCCTCGCGATTACCACGTATGCGCTCCCCGGGCTCAGGATCGATGGCCCAGGTACCCTCTTGCTGGCCGGGCTGTTGATATTGGTCCTCGACAGCTCCTCCGACATCGCTCTCCAGTGGCTGTTCGTGGCCTGGCCCATCTTCGTCGCTCAGACTCTGGGCCTGGCGGTCCAGGTCCTGGTCATCATTGCCGTAGGACGAGTGGTGCCGGGCGTATCGGTAGAGGGCACAACGACCGCGGTCTGGGGCGCCGTGCTGCTCACGATTCTCAACGCACTGTTCGCCGAGTTGGTGGCGGTGAGCGACGACGATTCCTACTACGGCGTGCTGGTTCGGCGGTTGGTTGCGCGTAACCACGGGCGCGTCGCGGAACCGAAGCCAGGCCTGCTGGTTGTCCAGATCGACGGGCTGAGCCTTCCCGTACTGAAGCACGCGATAAGGGGCGGGCGGGTGCCGGTTCTGGGTGGCCTGGTTCGCGACGAAGGCGCGACCCTCCACCCCTGGGTAGCACTGGTGCCGCCGACGACTCCGGCAAGTCAGGCGGGGATTCTTCACGGTCGAAACGACGGCATAGCCGGCTTCCGCTGGTACGAGAAGTCGAGCAATCGGCTGCTGGTTGCGAATCACCCTGACGACGCGGCCGAAATCGTCCGGCGCGTCAGCGATGGCTCGGGTCTGCTTGCCGACAACGGGGCCAGTATCGGCAATCTCCTGACCGGCGATGCGCCGCGAAGCTACCTGACCATGGCCACGATCGGGGAGGGCAAACCGAACGACGACGGCCGCCGCCTGCGCGGCTTCCTGGCAACTTCGGTCAACTACCTGCGACTGCTGGTACTCATGATCGGCGAGATGGCCAAGGAGCTGTATCAGGCTGAGCGGCAGCGCGGCCGGTCGGTCGAGCCGCGCATGCCCCGCGGCCTGCAATATGCCGTCGAGCGAGCCGTCACCAACATCGCCCTGCGCACAGTCTCCACCGGCTTCGTCATCGAGGAGATGTTCCGTGGAGCGCCGACCATCTACGTCGACTACACGGGTTACGACGCCATTGCCCACCACTGCGGGCCTGAACGAGCGGAAGCGATCGATGCGCTGGCGGGCATCGATCGGGCCATTGGTTCCCTGGTGAAAGCTGCTCGGAATACCAGTCGAGCCTACCGGCTGGTGGTGCTCTCCGACCATGGCCAGTGCCTCGGTGCCACGTTCAGCCAACGCTACGGCCAACCGCTCGAGGCCGTCATCGCCGCCCTGCTGCCGGGCAACATGACCGTCGTCGGCACCACCGACTCGGTCGAATCCGCCGGCATCGGCCGACGAATTGCGGCCGAGTTGAGCCGAGGTCGTGGGCTTGGATCGCTGGTGGCACGCCTGCTGCCCGGCGCGTTGCGACCCTTCGGTGGCGGCGCCAGGAAAGCCGCGAGCACGGCGCCGGACGTCGTCGTGGCTTCGTCCGGAAGCCTGGCGCACGTTTACTTCACGAGCCAGCCAGACCGGATGACCTACGCGACGATCGGGACGCGCTACCCGCACGTGATCGAGGGGCTGGCGCGTCATCCGGGGATCGGGGCGGTTGTGGTCAGGTCCGAATCTGGAGATGCCCTGGTCCTGGGGCCACAGGGTCGGCTCGATCTAACCGCCGACCAGCTCGACGGCCTCGATCCGCTGGACGCCTACGGTCCTCGGGCCGCAGAGAACCTGCTTCACCTTGACGGCCTTTCGAACGTCGGTGACTTGATCCTCCTGGGCGCGGTCGACCGTGTATCGGAGGAGGTCACCGGATTCGAGGAACTCATCGGTTCGCATGGCGGCCTTGGCGGCTGGCAGGGCGAGCCGTTTATCCTGTGCCCGGAAACCCTGCCCATGACCGAAGGTCTGCCAGTCGGTGCGCCGGCCGTGTATCGCCAGCTGAAGGCGTGGCAGGCGCAACTGAAGGGCGAACATTGCGACTGAGGCCGGCCAAGCAGCTTAGGACCACCCGGCCTACTCAGTCGAGGCGGTGACTTCGGGTTCGACGCCCATTTCGGGCTCGGCCTCTCCGATCGTCCCATGCTCGTCCGTCGTTTCCTGGCGCGCGAACTGGGTGCGATATAGCTCCGCGTACAACCCCTCGGTGGCCAGCAGTTCGGCATGCTTGCCACGCTCGACGATGTGGCCGGCCGCGATCACGAGGATCTGGTCGGCTTCGCGAACCGTCGAGAGGCGATGGGCGATGACGATGGAAGTGCGTCCGGCGAGCACGGTCTTGAGCGCCGTCTGCAGCGCGAGCTCCGACTCCGAGTCGAGATGGGCCGTCGCCTCGTCCAGGACGACGATGTCCGGCGCCTTGAGCAGCAGGCGGGCGATGGCGATGCGCTGCTTCTCGCCGCCGGAAAGCCGATAGCCGCGATCACCTACGACCGTCTCGAGACCGTCCGGCAGCGACTCGACCAGTGGCAGGATCTGCGCCGCTCGCAAGGCTTCCACCAGCTCGCCGTCGGTCGCATCCGGACTGGCGTAGAGCAGGTTGGCGCGGATCGTGTCGTGGAAGAGATGCGCGTCCTGCGTTACGACGCCGATGACGCGATGCAGCGAGTCGAGAGTTGCGTCCCGGAGGTCGATGTCGTCGATCCGGACCGAGCCGGCCCGCGGGTCGTAGAGGCGCGGCACCAGGTTCCCTATCGTGGTCTTGCCGGCCCCCGATGGGCCGACGAGCGCGACCAGCTCGCCGGGGTGCGCGGCGAAGCTGACGTCGTAGAGCACCTGCGCCGTGGGGGCCTGATCGAGAATCGCCACCGATTCGAGCGAGGCGAGCGAGACGTCTTCGGCCCGCGGATAGCTAAAGTCGACGTTGTCGAATTCGATCTTGGCCGGCCCTTGAGGAATGTCGACCGCGCCCGACTTCTCGGCGACCATCGGCGGCAGGTCCAGGACCTCGAAGATTCGATCGAACGACACGAGGGCGGTCATGACGTTGACCTGGACGTTCGAGAGCGCGGTGAGTGGCCCGTAGAGCCGGTTGAGGTAGGCAGTGAGCGCGACCAGCGTCCCGACCTCAAGCGCGCCCGATGTCGCCAGAACGCCGCCCAGCCCGTAGACCAGGGCCGTAGCCAGTGACGCCGTCAGCAGCAGTGAGACCATGAAGACGGTCATGTACATGGCCTGGCTCACACCGATGTCTCGAACCCGGCCTGCCTTCTCCTCGAATACCCGGACTTCACGCATCGGCTGGCCGAACAGCTTGACCAGCAGCGCTCCGGCGACGTTGAAGCGCTCGCTCATCATCGAGGTCATCGAGGCGTTGAGGTTGTAGCTCTCGCGCGTGATCGCCTGGATCCGCCGGCCTACCCACCGCGCCGGCAGCACGAAGACCGGAAACAGCAGAAGGGCCAGAAGCGTTATCTGCCAGCTCAGAAAGAACATCGCAACAAGCGTGATCGCCACGCTGATGGCGTTGCCAACGACCGACGAGAGGGTGTTGGTGAAGGCGCTCTGGGCGTCGAGGACGTCGTTGTTCAGACGGCTGATAAGCGCGCCCGTTTGAGTCCGGCTGAAGAAAGCGATGGGCATCTGCTGGAAGTGTGCGAACACCTTGGTCCGCATGTCGAAGATGAGGCCTTCGCCGATCCGCGCCGAGATCCAGCGCTCCCACAACGAAAGCATGGCATCGAGGACCGCCAGAACTGCCAGCAGGATCGCCAGCTCGACAACAATGGCGCTCTGCTTGGGCAGAATGCCGTCGTCGATGATCGCCCGGTAGATGAGCGGGTTCGCGGCGCCGACTATGGCGTCGATGACAATGAGAACCAGGAATCCGAGGAGAAGTTTCTTGTATGGCGCCGCGAACCGCGCGATGCGGCGTACGAGGCCGCTCGACAGCTTCTGAGATCGCACGGAATCGTCCTGCCGCATGGATCGCATGAGTCCGCGGCCGCCTCCGCCCCCGAAACCGCCACGCATGGTCATCGCCCGGCCCTGGTGCCAGCGGTGACGTCTGGCGCGGCCGTGGCGGCAGCCTCGGGCGTAGCGGCAGCCTCGGCCGTAGCGAGCGACTCGATGCAGCCCTCATCGGACGCGCAGATCGCCTTCAGCAGCGCCAGCATCTGGTTGCGCTGCGGTTCCGTCAGGACACCGAACACGCGGGCAGCGCTCTCAGTTCGCGCGGCGTCGAGTTGGTCGAGCAGGCGGTGGCCAGCTGGGGTGAGTTCCACGAAGATGGAGCGGCGGTCTGCCGTATCGGCGCGGCGCGAGACGACTCCGGCCAGTTCTGCACCATCCACGACGTCCGTAACGGTCCGGGCAACTACCGCCAGGCGCTCGGCGATGACCGACATCCGCAGCGGACCGTCGGCGAGCAGCCGCACCAGTCGCGCCTGCGATCCCGAAAGACCGAGGGGCGCCAGCGCTTCCTTCGCACCGCGCTGCAGTCGGCGGGCAGCCTGCCGCAGCAGTTCGGCGAGCTCTGCCGAGGGTCCGAACGCGACGCTGGGCATGTTCTCGGTCACATCAACCTCCAGGTTCATCCGGCAGCGACGCGGTCGTCAACCCACACGGCACACCAGATATACAGAGTTTAGCTCATTATGAGGCGGTTCTGCTATATGCCGTGCGCCAGGACGCCGTCGGAGAGGCCGCCATGAGTGCCCTCATCACCAGCATCAACGCGGCTGGTCTCCCGGCATCGCGCGACGAATCCACGAACGTCTGGGTCGGGAACGCCCCTAGCAAGCCGAGCGATGGTCCGCCCATGGCGGTTATTGCGCGGCGACTCCACGCTGCGGAACCGCGCACGCGCCGCCGCGAGCCCGAAGTCGGAGGCGCCAAACGAGCGTTCCTGCCAGAAGCGCGAGCGAGACCGCACCGATCACAGGCTGTATCGGAGCAAAGACGCTCGTGACACCGCTCGCGCCCAGGAGCAGTAGTGCAATCTTGTTGCACGTCGGGCAGCCGATCGCCAGAAACGCAGCGAAGCCGCCGATTGAGCCCAGTGTCGTCCCGTCTCGACGGGCTGACACCTTGCCGGCTGAGGGCTCTTCGTCGTTGCCAAGCAGGATCGGGCCGGACGTAGGCACGGGCGCGAAGTAGGTGGCCATGACCATGCCGATCAACGGCGCCGAGGCCAGCCAAACAACGACCGCGAATGGCTCGACCGGGACCCCTCGGCCGAAGACCGGGTTTGGGATGATCGCGGTCACAAGACCGAAGCTCGCAAGAGTGACGAGCGTCCACAGCGCCGACCAAGTCAGCAGGGACCTGTCCCTTATCGGAGAGTAGCCTGCGCCACCGTCAAGTCCAAACACGCCGTGACTCCGATAAAGCGCAACCGCCGTGCCGATTGGCATGGGCATGCTATTGCGTTGTTGCGCAACGACTATACAACTCCAGATCCGTCTGTGAACTGAGGGTGGAGCCGACGCGTCTTGACGGACCCAACGCCCGGGTGTACGGAGATGTAGAACCTACCCGGGTATCCCACGAACACCACGACCGACTTTGGCACTACGTCGAGCAGCTGGGCGAACTGGCGTAGAGCCAAGCGAGCGCGAGGGCCAGGATCAGAGAGGGGGCAACGAAACCGGCGGCCGCCACGAGCGCCCCGGGCACTCCGTGCTTCCGATAGCCGATGTAGGTCACGAGGTCGACCATCATCGCGCCCGGGTAGAGCTGGACCAGGCCAAGCCCCTCGTCGATCTCGGCCCGCGACATCCATCCAAGTTTGACCGTGACGGCCCGAACGCTCTGCAGTGTGGCCATCCCAAAGGCGGTCGATCCGACCTTGAAGAAAGTCTGGAATAGCCTGAGCAGGCTCGGCGCAGGCATGTCAGCGACGGCGCCGAGTTCAGCCGGTGCCACGGGGACCCCGCTCGTCATTTCGAGGTTGGGTGTGCCGGGGTTGCCCGCCATGTTCAGTCCCGCGCCCCGTGAACGTTCTTCACCTGGCCCACGCCAGGCCGGACCGGATCGCGCGTAGCGTGCTCAGGCTCACGACTACCCAGAAGACGGCGAGCAACACGAAGAGCGCGGCGGCGAAGTCTTCCAGGACCCCTGGCTGCCAGGCTCGCGCCAGCGCCAGGGTCGCCGCGCCGTAGGCCCCGAGCGGGAACGTGAACGCCCACCAGCCCACGCTGTAGGGCAGCCGCCCGCGCGCAGGTAGCCCCCAAGTAGGAGGAATGCGGCCGCGAGCCACCACAGCCCGAAGCCCCACAGGAGCGCGGCGCTTATGTTGGAGACGGCCGAGACTGCGCCCGCGGCCGAGCTCCACATCGGCGCGCCGACCTGGGCAAGTCGCAGAATCCCAAGCACGCCCACTCCCACGGGCCCGAGGCCGATCCAGAGCGACGGTGCCAGGGGTGCGGCCGGCAGTGGGTGGAAGACGAGCCGGTCATAGATCAGCGAGGCAACCAGGACGAATAGCAGCAGCCCCATGCCCAGGAACGCATAGCCGACCACGATGAGGGTGGTGGCGTCGCCGGGACTCACATGAGACACGAGCGGGGCGAGGGCCAGTGGCGCCACTATGTTGACGACCGGCGGGATGAACCACGCGCCGTTCGCCGTCTGCGGGCCGATCTGCGGAGCCTCGAAAAGCAGGTAGGCGAAGCCGACGCTGACGGTGAAGGCCAGGACGATGCCAATCGTGGCGAGAACGGCGACCGTCGTCGTCACCGCATCAGGTGCGCCGAGCGATGGCCCGACGGTGGCGACGCCCACGGCCAGCACGAGGAGGCCGCCGGGGAACGTGCCGTAGAGGGCACCGGCCACGGGATTGCGGAGGTCGGCGACGGCCGCCCCGGGATGGCGCAGCCAGCGGAGGAGATACGGGACGCCCAGGCCAATCGCGAGGATCGCCGCCACTGCGACCATGAAGACGCCAAAGGAGTGGGACGGATCTCTGAGCCCGGCCTGGTTGCCCGGGTTCTGGTAGCCGACTATGCCCACGATGGCCGTCCCCATGACGGCCCCGAACCAGCCGGGATGGAACCCGCGCAGGCGACCGATCGGTGGAGCAGGCGACAGGGGCGGGGTTGGCATAGCGGACATGGTTGCTCCAGATCGACTTAACGTGGGAGCGCTGCGGCTGCGAGCGGCGAGGAAGGCTGTTCTTGCGGACCTGAAGTCCCAGACGGACTACTCGCTCAACCAGGGGACGATGTCGCTCGCCGAGGGAACGCGCCCGTAGCTCACGACCTTGCCGTCAACGACCAGACCGGGCGTGCTCATGATTCCGTAGGCCATGATGTCGGCGTAGTCGGTGACCTTGACGATCTCGACTTCGACGCCGGCGATGCCGGCAGCTTCCTTGGCGTTGGCAGCGAGTCGGACGCAGTTGGCGCACCCCGAACCCAGGACTTCGATCTTCTTCATTGCGTTGACTCCTCTATTGCTTTGTCCGCCCGATCAGGCGGGACGGATCTTCTCCATGGTCGCGCCGAGGCGCGAGCGATAGGCTTCGATGACCGCGGGCTCTGTCTCGGCCAGCGGGTGAACCGGGACCAGGTCCATGACCTCGGCGGGAGTGAGTCCCGCATTCATCGTGTCGAGCGCACCTCGCGTCATCCGTTCGACCGCGGTGGCCGCGGCTTCGTCGGAGAGCCCGAATGAGCGGCCCAGTTCGCGCAGCTCGTAGAGCTGGAACCAGAAGTAGGTGGGACCCATCGCGGCCGTGATGGCGTAGGCCTCGAGGCTCGCCTCGTCGACGACCGGTGCATCGCCGAGCGGCGCGAGCAACTCCAGTATTGCGGCTCGGTCATCCTCACCGAGCGCAGACCCGAAAGCGACGGGATTGAAGCCTGAGCCAACGATGGAGGGCGCATTGGGGATGACCCGGGCGATCCGGTCGAAGCCACCCAGCATGGCCGACAGCTTCGCAATCGTCATCTTCGGCGCGAGTGAGACGACGATGGCGCCGGGCTTCAGCGTGCTCGTGATCTCGGGCAGTGAGCCGGCGAACACGGGCGGATGAAGACCGAGCAGTACGACAGACTGATCGGCCGCCCGGCAGTTGGCGTCCGGGCAGACCTCAATCGAGGGGAAGCGCGCCTTCAGCGCCTCGAGAGTGGCGGGATTCGGGTCGGCCACGACGACCCGCTCCGGCATGGCGCCGGCGCGATGCCAGCCCTCGAGCATGATCCGGGCGACGCGCCCTCCGCCCACGAAACCAACGGATCCACGCATGTGATTCCTCCCTTCGGAAGCGATCTGGTTGACCGCAGCTACGACTAATTCAGGCGATCAGGAAGTTGAACAGGTAGCCGACGAACAGGACCCCGATCGTCACCACCGTGGCAAAGACCGCGATCAGCGGCCACTTGATCACACGGCGCAGGATGATGAACTCGGGCAGGCTGATGGCGGTGATGGCCATCATGAAAGCGAGAGTGGTGCCCATAGGCAGACCCTTGCCGAGGAGGGCCTGGACGATCGGGATCGTGCCTGCAGCGTTGGAGTAGAGAGGGATTGCGATCAACACCACGATCGGCACGGCGAAGGGGTTCGAGCGACCACCGATGGCGGCCACAAGGTCCGTCGGGGCGTAGCCATGGATCAGGGCCCCGATCCCGATACCGATCATCAGATAGGGCAGGATCCGCTTGGCCAGGTCTTTGGTGTAGGCCCAGGCGTCGTGGATGCGGTCCTCCCAGGTGAGGTGGATCTCGATCGCTGCCCCGCCCTTGCCCTGGAGCGCCCAGACGTAGTCCTCGACATATCGCTCCATATGCAGCTTGCCGATCACGAGCCCGCCGATCATGGCGACCGTCAGTCCGGCGGCCATGTAGACAAGCGCGATACCCGGTCCGAACAGGCCCCACAGGAGGACCAGGGCGACTTCATTGACCGTCGGGGAGCTGATGAGGAACGCAAACGTCACTCCCAGTGGAATGCCCGCCTCCACGAAGCCGATGAAGAGCGGTACTGCGGAGCACGAGCAGAACGGCGTGACGATGCCGAACGAGGCAGCCGCTACCGTGCCGGTCATGAGCCCACGGCCGGCGAGTGCGGCTCGAACTCTCTCCGGTGGGAAGAAGCCCCGAATGAGCGTGACGACGGTGATGATGCCGACCAGCAGAAGCAGTACCTTGGGCACGTCGAGCAGGAAGAAGCCTATCGCCTCACCAAAGTGGGACCCTCGCTGCAGGCCAAAGACCGAAAAGGTCAGCCAGTCCGAGAGAGGCGCTTCGGCGAACCAGGCGATGAGCCATGTGACGACCGAAACGGCGACGGTTAGCTTGAGTGGGAGATGGAAGCGTCCTCGGACGGCGCCGAGGCTGAGGGTGGTCATCGAATGGGCTCCAGGAGATTGTTGAGCTGCGCGAGAGCTGCCGTGCAGGCGGCCTCGTCGCGCTCGTAGTAGACGCGGCGGGTGTCGGCGGCCGGTCGGGCGGCGCGGACGAGGCCAGCATCGCGCAAACGGGCCAGGTGATTGCTGACGTTGTTGGACCGCTCATCGAGCGCCGCGGCAAGCTCGCAGACGCAGTGCGGCCCTTCTCGCAGGATCGCGAGAATCGTGGCTCGGTTGCGGTCGGCAAGGAGGACGGCGACGGCCAGCGGCGCCTCAACGTCAGGAGGAGCAAGCTCGAGGCGGAGATCCGGCAGCGAGGCTGGTTCGGCAAGGCTCATTGGAAACGCGTCCAATCAGATTGGGTCCAGGCGATGAACATCTCAGTCCAGAGTGTGTCAGTCGCAGCTGATATATCTCAGGGGCTTACGGCCCAGTTGAGCGGACCGAATGGCACGCCCTGACAACCTCGCTGTCTCGGGGCAGTGTCCCAATGTGGTGCCGAGAAGCGAGATCGGTGCCGACACCCAGCGTCGTCGAATGTTCAGTCGCGACTCCGGCTGTTGACCCGGGCATGGAGGACGGTCCGGGCATCACGGCTCAGAGTTTCGCCGTCCGAGATTCTTGGCCGGTCGGCGCGCTCCGTACGGGGACCACTGGCGGAATGTCATTGGTAGGCACACTATTCGCACGCCCTCCGCGAGAAGGCGAACAGAGGCGAGTTCATGGCTACCCCTCCCTTAGGGAAATCAAAGGGCGGCGCGCCCAACAAAGGCCCGGCCGGGGCAAATGACGACCGACTCGTCGGCCTAACGAGCGAAGAGGCCCGTCGCAGGATCGAAGCGTCCGGCCCTAACGCGATGCCGGATACAAGCGCGCACCCGTTTCGCATGGCTTTCGAGAAATTCTGGGCGCCGGTTCCATGGATGCTCGAGGCGACGATCGTGCTCGAGGTGGTGCTTGGCAAATACGTCGAGGCCGTGATCATCGCGGGCCTGCTGGTGTTCAACGCCCTGCTCGGATTGTTTCAGGAGAGCGGCGCCCAGGCGACCCTTGCCGCGCTGAAGTCCAAACTCGCGCTGAACGCGTCGGTGCTGCGGGACGGCAAGTGGACGACGATACCTGCGGCGGAGCTCGTAGCGGGCGATGTGGTGAAGCTCTCGCTGGGCGCCGTGGTGGCGGCCGATGTGCGCCTGACCAGCGGGGAAGTCCTGCTCGACCAATCCATGCTCACCGGTGAATCCGTCCCCATCGAAGCCGCCGCCGGAAAGCAAACCTATGCAGGCGCATTGGTGCGGCGCGGAGAGGCGGTCGGCGAGGTCACCGCGACCGGAGCGCGGACCAAGTTCGGCCGCACCGCTGAGCTCGTCCGCACCGCCCACGTGACGAGTTCTCAGCAGAGGGCGGTTCTGCGCGTGGTGCGCAACCTCGCCGCGTTCAACGCTGTCGTGATCGTGGCGCTGGTCGTCTACGCCTTCCTGCTCAAGCTGCCGATGGACGAGATCATTTCGCTCGTCCTGACCGGGGTGCTGGCGTCGATACCGGTCGCGTTGCCGGCGACCTTCACCCTCGCATCGGCGCTCGGGGCGCAGGCCCTGGCGAAACTGGGTGTTCTCCCGACCCGTCTTTCGGCCGTCGATGAAGCCGCGACGATGGATGTCCTGTGTGCCGACAAGACAGGCACCCTCACGCGCAACGCGCTGAAGGTGACGACGGTTAGTCCGATGCCCGGCTTTGACGCGGCGCATGTCCTCAGCCTGGCTGCGCTCGCAAGTTCGGAAGGCGGGCAGGATCCGGTCGATGGCGCGATCCGCGCCGCTGCGGGAGGCAAGATGGCCGACGATACGCCGAAGCTGGTGAAGTTCATACCGTTCGACCCGGCGGCAAAGATGTCGGAAGCGACGGTCAAAGATCCTGCCGGTGCGACACAACGCGTCGTGAAGGGTGCGTTTTCCGCGATCATCGGCCTTTCGAAGCCCTCCAAGACCGCGACGGCCGAAGCGAGCAAGCTGGAGGGTCAGGGCTTCAGGGTGCTGGCGGTCGCCGCCGGACCGCCGGCGGCCATGAAGTTCGTTGGCCTGATCGCGCTCAGCGACCCGCCCCGCACGGAATCAGTGGCGCTCATCGCCGAGCTGACGGGGCTGGGCGTACGCACGGTCATGGTGACAGGCGATGCGCCGGCCACGGCCGCCATCGTGGCTCATGCGGTGGGGCTGGATGGCGCGACCTCCCCGCCAGGAGCGATCCCGGACGGCGTCCGACCGGAGACCTTCGCCGTGTTCGCCGGAGTGCTTCCGGAGGACAAGTTCAAGCTGGTAAAGGCGTTCCAGGGCGAAGGCCACACCGTCGGCATGTGCGGTGATGGGGTCAACGACGCGCCGGCGCTGCGTCAAGCGCAGATCGGCATCGCGGTCTCGACGGCGACCGACGTCGCCAAGTCCGCCGCCGGCGTCGTGCTGACCAAGCCCGGCCTCGAAGGTATTGTCGCCGCGGTGAAGGAGGGGCGCGTCACCTTCCAGCGCATCCTCACCTACACGCTGAACTCCATCACCAAGAAGATCGTGACCGTGCTCTTCCTGGGCGTCGGGCTGGTCATGACAGGGCAGGCCGTCCTGACCCCGCTCTTGATGGTCATGGTGATGATCGCCGGCGACTTCCTGGCGATGTCGCTCACCACTGACAACGTACGTCCTTCGTCGGCGCCCAACGCATGGCTGATCGGTCGATTGACCATAGCCGGCATCGCCATGGGAGTAGGCCAACTGGCCTTTTGCGTGGGCGTCCTGGCCGTCGGCAGGTTCCGACTGGATCTCGGAATCGATGCGCTGCGGACCCTCGCCTTCGTGACCTTGGTGTTCAGCAACCAGGCGATGATCTATGCCATTCGCGGACATCGGCATCTTTGGGGGGCTCGTCCCAGCATCTGGCTTGTCGCATCGTCGATCTCTGATGTCCTGATCGCCGTGGTGCTGGCCATCGGCGGAATCGCGATGGCGCCCCTGTCCGCCCTGATAGTGGCCAGCGCGCTCGTCGCGGCAGTAACTCTCACCCTCGGCTTGGCGGTGGTGAAGCTGCCTGTATTCGCACGGCTAGGGCTCACCTAGCGCGCGGCCCGGTTGGGGGACGAAGACCAAGATACGCTCCAGGACTTTCGTGCTGAGGTGGGATGACGTCGATCTCGTCACTTCACGCGGTGGAGTCGACCAAGATCGCCGGAGCCTGACTCCCCTGTTTGCGTGATCCACGGTCGAGGACCAGGACTCCTGCCAGCCCAAGCACCGTGAAGACTCCGAAGACGAACAGGCCGGCCCGGATGCCCCAGGCTTCGGCCATGCCGCCCAGCAGAAGGGCGCCTATGGGTGTCGTCCCGCCCATGAGCAGTACGAACAGGCTCATGACCCGGCCGCGATACGCATCGGGAGCGAGGGTCTGCAGGCGGGTGTTGGCGCTGACCGAAGCCGTGATGCCGGCCAGGCCGGCGGCGAACATGAGGACCAGCCCCACCACGTACCAGGCGGAGAGGCCAAGGAGGATCAGGACCCCGCCCAACGCCAGCCCGCCGGCGACAGGCGACGCTCCGAGGCCCCGTGACTGCGGGTCAGGAGCAGGCCAGCAGTTAGCGAGCCTCCGCCGAACGCGGCCATGAGCGCGCCGAAACCGGTCGGGCCGGCTCCCATGGCCACCGCTAGGAGCGGCGTGGCTACGTTCCAGTTGAAGCCGAGCAGGCCCACGACACCGAAGAGGGCGAGAGTGCGGCGGACAGGCCGCGTTCCAAGTGAGAACCGCAGCCCGGCACCGATCTCGCCTGCCACGCTCCCGCGGGGCCCGCCGGCAGCGTTCGGTTGGGCATGGGCCGGGCGGAGGGTGGCCAGGACGATGATCGCAGGTACGTAGCTGGCCGCGTTGACGAACAGGGTTGGGGCGATCCCAAGCGCGGCGACGGCGACGCCGCCGATCGCGCCACCGACGAGGCGGGCCAGGTTGAACTGGATGCTGTTGAGAGCAATCGCGTTCCCGACCAGATCACGGCCGACGAGTTCGGGCACCAGCGCCTGCTGGGCCGGGTTGCCGAAGGCGTTGGTCAGCCCGAGCGTCAACGCGAGGACGCCAACCTCCCAGTACTGGACCGTGCCGGTCAAGACAAGGATCCCCAGGACCACGGCCTGCAGCATTGCGCCGGACTGGGTGGCGATCAGCAGACGGCGGCGTGGAAAGCGGTCGGCGATGACACCGCCGAGTAGCGGAAAGACCAGCATTGGCAGGAACTGCAGCATGGTGATGGTGCCCAGCGCCAGGGCGGAGCCGGTCAGCTGGAGCACGAGCCAGGACTGCGCGATTGCCTGGGCCAAGGTCCCGGCCCCAGACACGAACTGGCTCGCCCAGTAGCGTCGGTACGCGGGCACGGCGAGCGCCGCACGGCTGGAAGGGCGAGCGCGCGAGGCCGCGGACGGAGTTCCAGGTTCAAGCACGATTCGTCTCGTCTCCGTGCGCTGTTCGCTCGAGTAGGCCCGATACGCCGGCTTCCAGCCGGGCGAGTATCCGTCGCAGATCATCGGCATCTTCACTGCCGAGCAGACACTCCAGGGTGGCCTACCAGTTACGGCCACGGCGCGCCACTTCCGTGCTCAACGCCCGGCCGGCGTCGGTTGGACCGAGTACCCGGCGACGCTTGTCGGTCGGGTCGTCGCAGGAGCAAAGCAGGCCTGCCGCCTCAAGCCCGTCGGCGATGCGTTTTGCGTTCATCGGGTCCGTGTGGAGCTTGCGAGCAAGCTCCCGCAACCCGGTGCCGGGCTGCTCGGCGACTGCCCTTAGCAGGCTGGCCTGAGGGCTGCTCAGGTGCAGGTCCGTCAGCCGGCTCTCCCACGATGCCCGAACCTCTCGGTGAGCCCGATGGGCGACTATTGGGGGCGATCTCTGGGCGTCGGTAGAGGTTGCGTCGAGTTGGGCCGATCGTCTCACAGGCGTCACGCGTTCGGCCCTCAGCCCCGACTCGAGCCGGCACGGCTACTTCCACGGCGCCCAGGCCCGTCTGAGCGCGCTGCATCGGGCCGCGCGGTACGAGGAGATCGTGGAGCTTGTCAGCGGCGAGCGGGTCATCTGGCCATATAGGCGTTGGGCCGTCAAAGCGCTCATGGCGATGGGCAGGAAGCGCGAGGCCATCACTTACGCCGAGTCCTGCCGCAATCCCTGGCGTCAGACGGCGACATCGATGCGTTGTGCGAGCAAATCCTGATGTCGAGTGGTCTGCACTCGAGCGAGATCCTCGCCGACCTGGTCGAGACAACGCCAGGCGACGAGGGTAAGTGGTTCGCGGCTGGCGAGGCAGGCGCGTTTCGCAGCGACTTCAGTTGAGCCCCAGGGTTCTCATCCTCGCATCCCACCCCGAAGCCGGACCAATCTTCCAGCAGCGCATCAGATTACCTGGCCTGAAGCCAGACCCGCGAGCACTCGTGCGTCGCAGTGGGGACAGCGAAAGAGAGCAGTTGTATGAGCGCGATTACAATCAGAGACGGTACGCAGATCTACTACAAGGACTGGGGCTCGGGCCAGCCCGTCGTCTTCAGTCACGGCTGGCCGCTCGATGCGGACGCCTGGGAATCCCAGATGGTCTTCCTGGCATCCAACGGCTATCGCTGCATTGCTCACGATCGTCGCGGACATGGCCGATCCAGCCAACCGTGGAATGGCAACGAGATGGATACCTATGCAGACGACCTGTCCGAGCTGTTTGAAGCGCTCGACCTGAGAGACGCAGCCATGATCGGCCACTCCATGGGCGGCGGTGAGGTCGCCCGCTACATCGGGCGCCACGGCACATCCCGCGTCGCCAGAGTCGTCTTGGTGGGTTCGGTGACGCCGCTGATGCTGAAGACGACGGCCAATCCCGGCGGACTGCCAATCAAAGCCTTCGACGACATCCGAGCGGGCGTCACAGCCGACCGCTCGCAATTCTTCAGGGATCTTACGATCCAGTTCTACGGGGCCAACCGTAAGGGCAATAAGGTCACGCAGGGCATGCGGGACGCCTTCTGGTTCCAGGCGATGCAGGGCGCTCTCAAGAGTGAGCTCGATTCCATCAAAGCCTTCTCCGAGACGGACTTCACTGCGGACCTCGAGAAGTTCGACGTGCCGACACTGATCATTCACGGCGATGACGATCAGATCGTGCCGATCGAGGCCTCGGCCATGCTCGCGTCGAAACTCGTCAAGAACGCGACGCTGAAGATCTATCCGGGCGGCCCCCATGGCCTGGCCGACACTCACAAGGACCAACTCAACGCCGATCTGCTGGCCTTCCTTAAGGCGTAACCAGCACTCGGTGTTGTTCCTCAGCGTCCCCGCGGACTTGGTACAACTGTGAGGGCGGCTGTCACAAACGGCCTCGGCCCGCCGAAATGGGACATTCAGGTCGGGCGGTTCAGGATCGACCTCGGCGACAGTCGCTACAGGTTCCCGTGAGGGCAGCCGAGACGGAAGGGCACGAGTGTCGAATCGGCGACGCGTAGGCTGCGCCTAACTGAATGGTCGGGGCGAGGATTTGAACCCGCCGTTGCAAAGTGCGGGATTGATGTGTCGGGGTGCATCGCCGGTGCCCTGTCGGAGCTCCCAACTCGAGATGATGTCGATGAGCTACTCGGCCACCGTGACGGAGGCTCTCAGACACTCGACCGGCTCGGCTGGCGGCCTCGGTGGGCATCCCTGGATCGTCCATCCCCGGCTGCGGTTACGATCGGGACGATGTCAGAGACGCCGAATCGCCTCGCTGCCGAGACGAGCCCCTACCTGCTGCAGCACGCTCACAACCCGGTCGACTGGTACGCGTGGGGGCCTGAGGCACTTGCGCGAGCAGCCCGCGCAGACCGGCCGATCTTCCTGTCCATTGGCTACGCGGCCTGTCATTGGTGCCACGTCATGGAGCGGGAGTCGTTCGAGGACCCGGAGACGGCCGACGTCCTGAACGCTGGGTTCGTAGCGATAAAGGTCGACCGCGAGGAGCGACCCGACCTCGACGCGGTCTACATGGCGGCCCTCCAAGCCATGACGGGCGGCGGGGGCTGGCCGATGAGCCTCTTTCTGATGCCCGACGGCCGACCGTTCTACGGTGGCACCTACTACCCGCGAGATCCGAGATACGGAATGCCATCGTTCCGGCAGGTTCTTGCGGCGGTGACCACGTCATGGGCGGAGCGTCGGGCCGATGTCGAAGCCGCGGCGGATCGGCTCACGGCCGAGCTCCGGGTTCGCGGCGCCGGCCGTGCCGACGAGCCGCGGACCGAGTTCGAGGAGATACGGCCGGAATCGCCCACCCGAGTCGCCCGTGAGCCTGAGGCGGTCCGACTGCCGGGCCGGCATCCGACCGAATCACAGGGCCGTGTCGTAACCGAAGCCGTGGAGCGCCTGGTAGCCGACTTCGACTTCGAGCATGGAGGCTGGGGTGGGCCGCCCCGTTTCCCGCAACCGGCGGTCATCGAACTGCTGTTGCGACGGGCCCGCGCCAACTCGGACGACGAGACTCTGCGAGCGGCGGTCCGAGCCCTGAATGTTATGGCCGACGGGGGCATCCACGATCAGATTGGGGGCGGCTTTCACCGGTACGCGACCGACGCGGATTGGCTCGTGCCGCATTTCGAGAAGATGCTCTATGACAACGCGCAGCTGGCGCGGGTCTATCTCCACGCCTACCAGGTCACGGGCGAGCCATGTTTCAGGGAAGTGGCCGAATCGACCCTCGACTACCTGGTCCGTGACATGCGGACCCCGGACGGGCTGTTTGCCGCAAGTCAGGACGCCGACACCGACGGGATCGAGGGTCGGACTTACGTTTGGACTCTCGATGAGGTCGCGGCTGCGCTGGCTGGGATGGCGGCCGATGCCAGGCCGCCGCGCGATCCAAATACCGGGCCCGAGCTGCGGTCGCGTGACGAGGAGCCCGGTCTCGTAGCGCTGGTCGCGTCGGCGTACGGCGTCACCGCGGCCGGCAACTGGGAAGGCCGCACGATCCTCTCGCGTGTGGCAAGCGATGAGCAGGTCGCCTCCCTGCACGGGCTCCCTGCGCAGGAGGTTGCCCGCCGGCTGGAACTAGCCCGTCGCCTGCTGCTGGAGCGGCGCAATAGCCGGTCCCAGCCGGCCCTGGATGACAAGGCGGTGACCGCCTGGAACGGGCTCGCCCTGGCCGCCTTCGCCGAGGCAACCCCGGTCCTCGAGCGGCCGGCCGACCGAGCGGTCGCAGAAGGGATCGCCGAAGCTGCTCTCCGTCTGCTGCGTGGTCCGGACGGCCGGCTGGCACGGTCGTTCCGGTCCAGTCGAGCCACCGGCAAGGGTGGCCTCGACGACTATGCGTGCCTCGCCGACGGACTCCTGTGCCTCTACGAAGCCACGTTCGATGAGCGATGGCTGATCGCCACGAGCGAGCTGGTCGGTGTCACAGAGCGCGAATTCGCGGACGCCGCGGGCGGCTGGTTCGACACCGCCACAGATGCCGAGTCGCTGATCGTCAGGCCCAAGGAAACCCAGGATGGAGCCACTCCCTCGGGCAGCGCGGCGGCTGCTGCCGTGATCCTTCGGCTGGCTGAACTGACCGGTGACGGACGTCTTCGTGACTCTGCCGAACGAGCTCTGGGCCAAATGGAAAAGGTGGCGGCGCGGTATCCGCGCGCATTCCCGGCCTGGCTCCAGGCGCTCGACTTCGCGTCGACGCCGGTGGCGCAGGTCGCGATCGTAGGTGATCCGGAGGCAGCGGACGCGCGGGCGCTGCTGGCAGTCGCGAGGCGCGGGTTCCAGCCGTACAGGGTGCTGACGCTCGGGCACTCCGAGTCGAGCACGCTGGATCTGCTGCGCGGTCGTTCCGAGATCGACGGCCGCGCAACTGCGTACGTGTGCCACGGTCTTGCCTGCCGTCGGCCGGTCACTGAGCCGGCGGAACTCGCGGCCGAGCTGGCATGAATTGGCGGTGGTCGGGTGGCCGCGTCAAGACCGCCTAACCCCCGCCTGTCTCGGGCCTACTTCTTCGCCGAGTACTCTGCGGGGTGGTCGCGACGATCCTTGTCCGCAGTCTTGGCGATCATGGCCAGAGTCGCCTCCACGGTCATAGAGTTTGCGTCGGCGGCCTTCTTGACGTCTTCGTAGGTGATGTTCACATCGGGCTTACCCATGTCGTTGTGGGCGGCCATGCAGCCGCAGTTCAAGCACATGCTTCTTACCTTGATGGTGGGTCGGCGGCATTACGTCGCGCCGGGTCCCACGGCCCAGCGGGTCCGACCGCTCTTCGAGTGTGGCCGGCCATCCCGCTTGCGCCGATTATCTGCCGGCGGATCGGTGAACCACCGAACGCAGTTGCGGCAGCACGCTGCGCGGAACGTGCGGACAGACGAAGCTGAGAGGTTCCTGGCACGACTCAAGGTTCTACCAGGCGTCCCCTGAACGCCAATCGCAGCTGATCGACTCGGCAAGGTCGAACTCCGGCGACGCCGGTGCCGGCGGGATCGGGGACCTCGATCTCGGCGACGAGGGTCCCGCACGGGAAGCCGGCCCTCCGCGGAGTGACGTTCAAGTCCACGGGCCGAGCAAGTCCGTTGCCTGGTCGTAATCGTCGGTCTTGATCGATTCCACGCGTATGTCGCCGGCGCGGCGCGCGCCCACCGGCCTACGGTCGCTGAGCGGACATCCGGCGCGTCGGCCAAATGGCCGTGGCGCGGATCGAGACCTCGCTCGGCGCGGCTGAATCGATGTGCGCGTGAAGGGCAAACCGACTGTCTCGTTCGAGGTCGGTACGCTTAGCTGAAGGCTGAATGAACGCGTAGAGCCGTCCGTCGACGACGGCAACCAAGATTGGGTGGATGCTCGGCGGCGCATCGCCGCGGACCGTTCCCAGCAATGCCTCGCCGGTCTGCCCGCGGTTGAGGAGTCGGTTTCCTGAGGCGGGGAGATCGGGACTTGCGCCGCTGAACTCCGCCCACGTCACCATGCGTGGCGCCCTCTAACCACGGAAGTCAGGTCGATCGAGAATGCGAAGCCAGGTCGTCCGGCTGGCGCCGGACGACCTGGGCTCGCGCGCCGGCCTCGTCGAGCGCCGGAGTAGCGGTCAGTGCAAGGTCGCCGATCTGCACCGTCGGCAGTGGCTCCTCCAGACTGAAGTGGGGCTTTGCGGCGAGCATCTTCTCGTATAGCGAGCGGATCGCGTCCCGGCCCACGGTCATCTGGCCCGGCGGGAATGCCACCACCGCGTCGGGCTCGTACAGGGCCGCAAGACCGGCTGCGTCTCCCGCATTTTCCAGCTCGACGAAGAGCCGAGTGAGATCCTCCGGCTTGGTTGCGCGTTCGTATTCGACAGCCATTTCGATATCCTTTCTTCCTGCGTGTGGGGCCTTGGGGAGGCGGTGAGGTCGTCGGCGATGCGATGGGCGAACCCCGCCAGTCGGCGAGATGGTGTCCCAGAGCAGTCAGTTTGCTGGCCTATACCCTCTCGCGACGATCGAGGACGCCGGCATCGCGGAGGCGCACCGCGTGGGTCTCACCCTGGTCGCGAAGAACATTCACCACAGCTTCCGCCTTGCACCATCGGCATCCGGGGAAGCGGGCGATCGTGTTGCCGCCGGGAGACGCGCCGGCCACTGCTGTTTTGCCAGTACACCACTTAACGTATCTGCGTGCTCATCCGCCGCTGTTTGGTCCGGCCGACGACGCGTGGCGAGGAGTCGAGGGCGCCATGGACGGCATGATCGCATTCAGCCGCGTCGCGGCACAGTAGGCACGGCCTGGCTCAGCCGATTATGTCGGCTGCATGGTTCGTGGCGCCATCGGCGTGCGGCATGAGCGTGCGCTCGAGGGCCCAAAGGCGCCCACCGAACGTGGCGACCTGAACGTCCCATTCCCGCTCAAGTGCGCTTTCGCTGGTCGAGAGCGCTGGTCGCTTGTTGCCGGATGAGGACCTCCTCTTGTGCCTAGTCGGCGGGCAAGGGCTGGGGTGCGGCTTCGGGCGAGGCTGCGGCCGCGGCCGCCGGTCTGGCCTCGAGCGAAGTGCCCGCCGGGGTTCCGGTAGCGTCGGCCGAATGGCCTGCGGCGGTCCTGTCGTGGCTCTGGCGAAGCGGGATCTCCTTGAGGAAGAAGGACGAGACGACAGCAACGCCGAGCAATCCGGCACCCACGAGGAACACTTCTGAGATGCCGCTGGCGAACGCGTTGACCCGGATCGACTCGACCTGTTGGGCCAGCCCGGCGCCGGAAGGACCGGCCTTC
>PMLK01000078.1 GCA_003158875.1 Chloroflexota bacterium | reverse complement strand
CGTCTCGAGCAAGCTTGTGGCCAACTCGCCCCGCGCAGTCCAGATCACGGGCCGGGGCATCCCGTCCGACGCGGTCGCCATCAGCGGCAACCTCACCGTTACCAATGAGACAAGCTCCTGGGCGATCTTCGTTGGTCCGGACGCGGTGGCTTATCCAACCTCATCGACCCTCAATTTCGTCAAGGGCGACGTCAAGGCCAACGGCCTGACAGTTTCGCTCAGCGGCGGTGGCGGGATATATGCCACATACATGTCCAATCGAGGCAACACAACACAGCTGGTGCTGGATGTGACCGGCTACTTCCGAGGTCCGTAGCCCGCCGGGTTCAGGCCGGGAGTTGTCTCTTGGCGGCGAGGGTCTCGTCGCCGCTGAATAGTTCCGGAAACCGGGTCTGTAACATCGCGGACGGTCGGCTTCCTGACCGCTGCCTGCGTAGTAAGAAAGGTCCCCGATTGCGGCGTAGCGTGCCCCTGGTGACGATTGCCATGCCGGCGTACAACGGTGGGCGGTACCTGGCCTGGGCGATCGATTCGCTGCTGGCTCAGGACTATCCACTCTGGGATCTCGTCATCAGCGACGACTGCTCGACGGACCAGACCGAGACGGTAGGCCGGTCCTATGCGAAGCGCTCGCCGCGAATCCGTTACATCCGTCAGGCGTCCAACCTCGGGGAGATGGCCAATTTCAACTTCTGCCTCGGTGAGGCTCGGGGAGCCTATTTCATGTGGGCGTCCGACCACGATCTGTGGGCGCCCACGTTCATCTCGAGCTGTGTCGACGCCCTCGAAGCCGACGATTCCGCGGTGCTCGCGTACCCGCGCAGTGTCCTTATCGACGAAGAAGGCAATGCCATCGAGGAGATGGACGACCAGATAGACCTCCGGGACGCGTCCAGCCTCGACCGCTACCGCCATCTGATCTGGCGCCTGGGGATCTGCAACATGATCTACGGGGTCGCGCGCCGTGAGGCAATCGCGGCGACGCAAGGTTACAGCGACGTTCTGGCTCCGGACCGCCTCGTTCTGGCGAAAATGGCGCTGCAGGGACGGATCCTGACGGTCGACGGGCAGCTCTTCCTGCGCCGTCGTAACAGGCCGCCGGAGACGGCCGATCAGGCCCGAATTCGCCAGCTGGGGGACCTGAATCGCTCCACCGCCGCGGAGCGTGCCTCCATGCCTGCCCCTCGACTGTTCCGCGCGCTGCGCGACCGGCACCTCGCGGCCGTCGATGCCTCAACGTTGTCCGCAAGAGAGAAGGCGTCAGCGCGGATAGCCACCCTGGCCTGTTTCCACATGCGATTTCACGTGGCCTCCAGACGGGTGTGGGCCTTGAAGGCTGCGGCCGTCGCCACGCGTCAATCGAAGCGGCTAAGCCGATGGTGGGGCCAGGACTGACGATGTCGTGGCGCTCGGCGCCGGGTGTGTCGGGACTCTAGTGCCCAGGTCAGCCCGGTCTCTACCGGTCGCTACCGGCCGCTACCACCGATAACCGCCGGTACGGTTCGGGCGATGATCTTGAAGTCCAGCCAGAGCGACCAGCTGTCGATGTACTCCAGGTCCTGGGCAACCCAGTGATCGAACTCGGAACTGTGCCGGGCCCGAACCTGCCACAAGCCGGTCATGCCCGGCTTCATCGACAGCCTGCGACGATGCCACGTGTCGTAATGGGCGACTTCGCTGGGCAGCGGCGGGCGAGGGCCGACCAGGCTCATCTGGCCCCGCAGCACATTGATGAGTTGAGGCAGTTCGTCGAGGGACGAACGGCGCAGAAAGCGTCCAACTCGCGTTATGCGCGGATCCCTCTCCAGTTTGAAGGCGTGACCGTTGATCACGTTTTGCGGGCGCAACTCGGGCAGGCGTTCCTCAGCGTCAACGCACATGCTGCGAAACTTCAGGACGTTGAACGACCGGCCGTGAAGGCCGACCCGTTCCTGACGGAAGACGACCGGGCGTCTCGAGTCCAGCCAAATTGCAATCCCCAGAAGAAGCAGGATCGGGGATAGGATGATGAGCAAGAGGCTGGCGCCCACGATATCGATGAGGCGCTTGAGCGCCAGACCGATGGCGCGATCAGGGCCGTTGGCCAGCGAGTAAACGCCGATGCCGTCGATGTTCTCCAGCGTGCCGGTGGTAAAGAGCCGCTCCATCGGGGCGACGGGCATCCGGACGACCTTGCCTTCCTGCTCGCACAGAAGGGCAACTTGCTCGATCAACTCCTCCATCGCAAACGGCAGACAGATCGCCACCTCGTCGACGATCTCGCTGTGAAGAATCTGTTCGAGGTCGTCGACCATTCCGAGAAGCGGTCGATCCAGAACTATGCCCGTGTCCGACGTGTCGGCCTTGAGATGCCCAATCACGACGAGGCCCAATTCGGCGTGCGTCTCGACGAGATCCGCAAATGCTTTGGCTCGGGGCCCCGCGCCCAGGATGAGCATGTAGCGAACGTTCCGGCCGTTGTCGCGAGCCAGCACCAGGATCTGGCGAACGGCGATGCGGATGCCGATGGCGGCGACGGCGAGAGCCGGGAAGACGACCGCCAGCAGCAGACGACTCACGTCCGGTAACTTGAAGAGCCAGAGCAGGCTCAGGGTCGCAACCAGCTGGACGACCGTTGCCCGCAGGATCGTGGCGACATCGCTGCGGCGCGTCCACCGCGCCCGACTGCGGTACATGCCGTGCATCCACAGCACGGCGATCCACATGCCGATGAAGACGCCGACCGTGAAGGTCGGGTCCGGCAGCGACGGGGACTTGTCGAGCGGCCAGCCCGGGTCCTCGCCGAATCTGAAGTTGGCGGCGCCGATGATCACGAGTATCGCCAGGATCGTATCGGCGGCGGCCAATGACCAGCGCAGGATCGCACCGTAGCGGCGGACCAAACTCCCTCCCCTTTTCCTGTGGGAGGCGAACTCGGCGTTCCCTCTTATCATGAGTATCGCGCCTGCGAACCGATGTCGCAACGACGATTGAGTATTCTTCAGCGTGGCGGGTTCGATCAAGGGACGCGCTGGCCGACCCTGGTTGCGGCCCGGTTTCACGCCCGCGGCGTGATGTCCACACGAGTCCTGGAGCACCAGCGCGATGCCCTTTTCCCTCGAATCGACGGCTCTCGACGACGTCAAGATCGTCGTCCCGGAGAGGTTCCCAGATGGCCGCGGCTTCTTTCTTGAGGTGTTCCGCCAGGATCTGTTCGGTGCGCTGGGACTGCCGGACACTTTCCGCCAGATGAACCATTCTCGCTCGGCAAAGAGTGTCGTGCGCGGCCTGCACTTCCAGTGGGACCCGCCCATGGGAAAGCTAATGAGGGTCATCGTCGGGCGGGCGTTTCTCGTGGCCGTCGACATCCGGGTCGGATCTCCTACCCTTGGCCGCTGGGTCGGTATGGAGGCAAACGCCGATGAACCGCGAGAGCTGTGGGCCCCGGCCGGCTTCGCCCGCGGCTTCTGTGCGCTCTCGGACGTTGCCGAGATCGAATACCTGACGACCGGCACATACAACAAGGCTGCGGAATCGGGCATTCGCTGGAACGATCCGGCGATCGGCGTCGAGTGGCCGGTCACAGACCCGGTTCTCTCGGCCAAGGATGAGTCGGCTCAGACCCTCGCGGAGTGGCTGGCTCGACCGGAAGCGGCCAACTTCACGTACTAACTAGGCGAGGCTGCGGCCGTCCGGCAATCGGGTCGGCCGGGCCAAGGCGCCCAAAACAGAGTCTTTCCGGGTCCTGTGGTACATTCCCAGCGCCGTGGAAACCACCCCTCAGCCGACCAACCGCAGCGGGCGATCGCCCTCTGTCGCGTCCCTGCTCTCATTCTTCTGGCCCGGCCTGGGCCAGTTGTACGCCGGGAAACGACGCCTGGCGGCGATCTTTGCCATCCCGGCGTTCGTCCTCCTGGCCGTGGTTGCCTACCAGCTGCGCCAGGGTGGATTGGTCTTCGCCGCCCGCTTCGTAGACCCGAACTACGTTGCGCTCGCCTTCGTCATCGTTTTGGCCTTCGGCGCCTGGCGCCTCGTAGCCGTTCTGCAGCCTTTCTTCACCGGCAGGCGCATACGAGCCTCGAGAACGGCGCAGGTGGCAGTGCCGCTCGCTCTGGCCGCGATCATCGTCATCACGCACGGCTACTTGGGCTATTTGCTGGCGGTCGGCTACAGCGCCGAGAATCAGGCCTACGGTCAGGCCAATGGCTTCGCCGATCTCTCCACACCCCAGCCGAGCGATCTGGCGGGCGTGTCTTTCGAACCTACGCCCAGCGCCGCGCCGACCGAGGCCGCGAGCGGCCGTGTCACGATGCTGTTCACCGGCATGGACTCGGCCCAGGGAGCGGCCAATTCAGGCCGGAACGACACGCACTACGACTCGATCATGGTCGTGAGCTTCGATCCGAAGTCCGACTCGATCCAGATGATCAGCATCCCGCGTGAGGTGGCCGGCTTCAAGTTCTACTACGGTGGCCGGGACCCTTACAACATCGAAATCACCTACATGCCCAAGTACATTTCAAAGGGCACGATCAAATCCCCGGACAGCCCGTACCTGACGCTCGTCAATGAGGTCCAGTACCTCGTTGGGGTGCACATCGACTACTGGGCCATCATGAATCTCGCCGGGTTCCAGAAGATGATCGACGCCGTCGGCGGAATCGACGTCGTCAATGCCAGCATCCTGGACGACAAGATGTATGACTGGCTGAACGGCCATTACGGCTTCTATCTGGCGGCCGGCCCGCAGCACCTCAACGGCGCTAACGCTCTGGCATACGCCAGAGACCGCAAGTGCGCCGGCTGCAACGACTACAAGCGCGCGGCGCGGCAGCAGCAGGTGATGCGCGCCCTCCTGACCAAGATGTCGCAGCCCGGGCAAATTCTGCATCTCTCGGACCTCATCTCGCAGGTCGGCGCCAGCGTCCAGACCTCCCCCAATTTCCAGCCGACGATGGTCGCGGACTACCTCGCCGATGCCCTGAACGTCCCCGACTCCAACTTCACGAACCTCGTGCTAGGCCCTCCGTACACGACGAGCATTCCCAGGTCGCTTAGCGGGGCGGACTCGATCTGCCTGAACATTCCAAAGACGGCCGCTACGTCGATCGCGATGTTCGGCCAGGACAGCCTTTACTACGGCAAGGCGACGCCCGCCAACAATTGCCCGTAGTGGTCCGTGATTGCGCCACGCCGATCGGGATTGGGCTCGGTGTCGACGACGGGTGCTGAGTTATCCTTGCAGCCATGTCCAACCAGCCATCGTCCGTCTTTGGCGCGCCTTGCTGCGTCCAGTCGCCCTCGGACTGAGGTAGACGGTTGACTGCCGCCCCGGATGCCGCTAGCTCGACCGGACAAGGGATTCTCCTCTACGGTATGTACGACCCGACCGGGTTGGATCGCGCGCCGAAGGTGCGCATCGAGATGATGACCCGGGCCCTGTCGGGACTGGCACCCACGGAGCGGATCACAGGCAGAAACGGTCGGGCCCGTACCGTCGCCGTCTTGAAGTGGCTGAGGGGCGGTGGCTCGAGGCGAGTTCGGGCGGTCTATGTCGAGGCGGCGACCACGACCTCTATGCCGAACGACCTGGCGTTCCTGCTGCTGATGCGGCTGCTTCGCAAGCCTGTCGGCGTCTATTTCCGCGACGCCTACCAGCTGTATCGAGACGTCTATCCAAGGCGGCGTCTGCGCGTCTTCATGGACTGGGCCTGGAGGGCCACGAACCCGATCCTCGCCCGCATTGCGACGGTGCGCTTCGTGCAATCGTTCGGCCTGGCCGAGGTACTGCACCTGAAGTCGCCGCAACTTCTCCCGCCCGGAACCGACACCGCCTCACCCGATCTGGGAGCGGGCAAGGACCCAATCGTCGCCTACGTCGGAGCTACGGCCTGGGCCGACGGCTTTGAGACTCTGATCCAAGCGATGGGTCTGGTTCGCGCGCGGTGCCCAGAGGCAAGGCTCCTGGCGGTCGGCCAGCTGTCGGCGGAGCGGCGAGCGACGCTGCCAGAGTACGTGGACGCCCGGAGAGCCGGCCGCGATGAGCTGGTGGAGTTGCTGCGCGGCGCCCGGCTGTGCGTGATTCCACGCCCGATCATCGAGTACACCAACTTCGTACTGCCGATCAAGCTGTGGGACTACCTCAGCTACGGCAAGCCGATCGTCGCAACCGCCGCCACCGAAACGGTTCGTCTGCTCGAGTCGTCGGGCGCAGCCCTCTTCACCCCCGACACGGTCGAGGGCCTGGCCGACGGTTTGACTCGCATGCTCACCGAAGATGGCCTCGCGGAGCGTTGCGCGGTCGCGGCCCGCGCCTTTGCCGAGGCCCCGGACAATACCTGGGATGCCCGGGGCAGGACCGTCCTGGAGACTCTCGGAGTACCGGTCGGCCCGATCGCCGACGTTCGAACCGTGACCTCCTCTTGAGCGGCGAGGAGTCGGCGGCCGCGCCGAGCGCGCCGCCCAGGAAGGCGGCGACCGGGACCTTCGCCAAACGGGTCGCCGGTGTTCTGGCGACTCGAGTGACTCTCTTCGCCATCGCCTTCCTGACTTCCGTGCTGCTGTCGCGCATTCTCGGGCCGGAGGGCAAGGGCGCCTACGTGGCAGTGGTCGCCCTTCCCGGAATGCTTGCCGCACTGGGAATGCTTGGCCTGCCGAGCGCGGTCAACTACTACGCGGGCAAGGGCGCTCAGCTGCGCAGCCTCGTCAGAGCCACGGCGATATTCACAGTGGTTCTGTCGACGTTCATGATCGTGGTCGTTTGGTTCGGTCTGCCCGTGCTCGAGACCTCTGTACTTAGGGCTGCCCCGGACTACCTGTTGCGGGTTGTCGTGCTGACGATCCCGGCCGGCATGCTCGCATCGTTTGGTGGCGCGATTCTCTATGGCCGCCACGCGGTCAAGGTCTACAACCTGATCCAGCTGTGGCTGGCCGCCGTTCTCCTCGGCCTGGTCGTAGTCCTTGTCATGCTCTTGCGGTTCGGGATCAACGGCGCGGTTGCCGGATCCGTCACGTACAACGTCTTGACGGCGCTCGCGGTCATGGTGGCCCTGAGGCGCCTCGGCAAAACAAGCCCGGGTGCGGATCCGGCCTCCCTCAAGCAACTCGTCTCTTACGGCGTCCGGGCAGCTCCGTCGCTCTTTGCGAGCTACTTCAACTACCGGGCCGACACATACATCATCCAGGCCGAGATGAGCAACTACGACTATGCCCTCGGCCAGTACAGCCTGGCAGTTACCATGGATGAACTGATCTTCTATATCCCCGACTCCATCTCGACGATCCTGCTGCCCAGAGTGGCGGGTGCGACGCCGGAGGAGGCAAATCTGTGGATAGGGAGGGTCGGCCGCCTGTCGACGCTGCTCTCAATTGGGCTGGCTCTATGCCTCATCCCGACTGCCTTCGTCGGAATCCACATGATCCTGCCGCGTTTCGGTGACAGCATCCCTCCCTTCCTGGTGCTGCTGCCCGGGGCTGTTTCGATGAGTCTGGCCAAGGTAATGGGCAGTTACGTCGCGGGCAGGGGTCGACCAGGGGTGATGGCGATGGGGACGATCGGGGTGCTCATCATCAACGTCGCCCTGAACATATTGTTGATCCCGAAGCTCGGAATCGTCGGAGCGTCGCTCGCATCGCTGGTGTCGTACACGTTGCAGGCGGGCCTGTACGTGTACCTCGCCAGCCGGCTGTCGGGTCAGCCGTGGAGATCGCTCTTCGTGCCGGGCAGGGACGAATTGCGGATCTTGTTCGGGACGGGCACGCGACTCCTCAGCCGCGTGCTGAAGATGGCGGGGTTGGCCCGATTCCGATGACTTTCCGCGGCGGAGCCTACACGGCGTCCGGCGATGCCCAGCCCGCGCCAAGTCGCAGGACCTGATTGGCTCGTTTGACGCGGCCTCGGGAGCTGTTGACCGTGTCCACGATCAGGTCCGCCCGGTCGAAGATCGCAGTCCAGTCGAGCGACTTGTGCGGCGTCAGGATTACCAGGACATCCGATCCGGACATCAACTCCTCGAACGAGATCGAGGTACGGACGACGCCGGCCGAATCCTTCAACTCGGCGACGAGAGGGTCGTGGAACCTCACGTCAGCTCCGCGTGCCGCGAGCTGAGCCAGAACGTCTGAGGCGGGCGTGTTGCGGGCGTCCTGGACATCCGGTTTGAAGGCCACTCCCACGACGCCGACACGCGCCCCCTTGAGGGCTCTGCCGCGTTCGTTCAGCGCGTCGGCGGTGAGATCCACCACGTGCCGGGGCATGGTCAGGTTGATGTCGCCGGCCAGCTCGATGAACCGTTCCACGAAGTCGAACTCTCGGGCGCGCCAGGAGAGGTAGTAAGGGTCGACCGGAATGCAGTGGCCGCCGACGCCGGGTCCGGGCCGGAAGGCCATGAAACCGAACGGCTTGGTGGCCGCCGCGTCGATCACCTCCCAGACGTCCAGGCCCATTCGCTCGCACAACAGAGCGAGCTGGTTGACGAAGGCGATGTTGATGTTGCGGAAGACGTTCTCGAGGAGCTTGGCCATCTCCGCGGTGTCCGGCGACGACAGCGGGATGACGGTGGCGTTAATGTTCTCGAAGAGACGGCGGGCGCGGGCGGTCGCATCGGGGGTGATGCCACCGACGAGGCGCGGCACCAACCGCCCGGAGCTGGCGGGGTCGCCGGGATTGACCCGCTCCGGAGCGAAGGCAAGGTCAAAATCGCGGCCCGCAACCAGGCCCGACTTTTCGAGGACCTCGCGGAACGGCCCGGTCGTGGTGCCGGGGAAGGTCGTCGACTGGAGCACGACGAGTTGCCCGGCTCGCAGTCCGCTCGACACCAATCCGGCCGCCGAGAGTACCGGCGCGAGATCCGGATCTTTGGATTGTGTGATCGGGGTGGGCACGCAGACGATGACCGCATCCATCCTGGACAGCTCGGCCGGATCCGGGCCCATCACGCGGAAACCGCTCTTCAGCGCGGCTCCGAGGCGCGCGTCGTCTATGTCGTCGATAGGGGAGTGGCCGGCGTTCAGCTCATCGACGCGGCTGGCACTAGCGTCCATGCCCAGGATATTCAGGCCGGCCTCAGTCAGGCCCAGAGCTAGCGGCAAACCCACGTAGCCAAGACCGATAACGCCGACAGAACGATCCTCTTTCACAATTCCTCCGGTGTCGCCACGTTGCGGTCGACCGCTTCGGCCGATGTCGAACCGGTGACGGGTCCTCTCGGCGGCGATCCATTTTGCCTGACAGTCTAAGACTAAGGGGAAGGACTCACCGACGCCCGTCGCGCGATCAGGGCCGGTCCAGTTCGTTTGACGCCTCCGAGTGAGCTGTGGGACCCTGCCGACCAATGAGAGCTCTATTCCTTACAGAGTGGTACCCAAGCCGCGACCGGATCTACAACGGCGTCTTCGTGCGCGAGCATGCCAAGGCCGTTCGGGCGGCCGGCGTGGACGTTGCCGTGCTGCACATTCCGAGCGGCCCCACCACAGGCGGCGGGCTTTGGACGATGGATGAGGAACGCGACCCGGAACTGACGGAGGGCCTGGCGACCTACCACCTCGGCCACGGTTCTGTGCGGCTCGGCGGCCCCTTGCGGCGCCTCGGTACCGGGCTGTCCTATCCGATCTACATCTGGGCCGTCGTTCGAGCGTGTCGCAGGCTGCGCAAGTCCGGCTTTCGTCCGGACGTGATCCATGCCCACGTTTTCAGCGCCGGGGTTCCGGCCGTCGTGGTAGGCATGCTCACCCGAACCCCTGTGGTGGTCACCGAGCACTACACGGCGTTCCCACGACGGACCTTGAGTCGGGCCTCGGTGTGGATGGCCCGCTTCGCTCTGGGTCGAGCGGCCAGAGTGTTGCCCGTATGCCTGTTCCTGCAGAGGGCGATCGAGGCTTACGGGATCAAGGCCCGGTTCGAGATCGTGCCCAATGCGGTCGACGCGGCCTTGTTCCACCCGGCGGATTCCGGCGCCAAGCCATCGAGGTCAGGGGATCCGAAGCGATTGCTGTTCGTCGGCAATCTCGAGTCCACAGGGCACAAGGGATTCCCGACGCTGCTCGACTCGCTCGAACGGTTGTCGCTGCGAAGGGCCGACTGGTGTCTGGAGGTGGTCGGGGACGGGCCGACGCGGGCCGACTACGAGCGACTCGTCGCGGCCTCGCCGGTATCGGCGTCGGTAACGTTCCGCGGCGCTCTGCCCAAGCCGCAGGTCGCCGAGAGCATGCGAGCGTCTGATCTGTTTGTCCTGGCGAGCAAGTTCGAGAACCTGCCCTGCGTGATCATCGAAGCCATGGCTACGGGATTGCCGGTGGTCTCGACCACGGTGGGAGGCATTCCGGAGATGGTCTCCGCGGCAGACGGAATCCTGGTGCAGCCGGGCGATCCGATCGCCCTCGCCGATGCACTCGATCGGGTTCTGCGCGAGCCCGGCGCGTTTGACTCGGCTGCGATATCGGCACGGGCTCAAGCCCGCTTCGGGCTGCCGGCAGTCGGGGCGCAGATCAGGGCGATCTACGAGCGAGTGCTCGTCGAGCGAGGCCGCGAGCCGGTCTGACCGCCCGCGGCAGCAGTTCTGGCGCCGAGCGGCTCAGGCGGGTGCGTTCAGGCGGGTGTTCCCAGCGCCGTCCACTGAGTCCGCTCCAGGATCTCGACGATTCGCTCGGCGGCGTGCCCGTCCCAGAGGGGCGGGGGCGGTGGCTTCGGCCGGGCCGCGGCGAGAGCTTCGTCCAGCGCTCGGATCGCGTCGGCCGGATCGGTCCCGACCAGCCGGTTCGTACCCAGAGTCACCGTGACCGGTCGCTCGGTGCTGTCGCGCAGGGTCAGGCACGGCGTGCCGAGTACCGTCGTCTCTTCCTGAATTCCGCCCGAATCGGTAAGAACCAGGCGTGAGTCGCCTACGAGGCTGATGAACTCCACGTACGGCAGGGGTTCGATTACCTTGACGCCCGCGCTCGCGAGTCGGTCCGCCAGACCGGCCGACTTGAGGCGTCCGGCCGTGCGGGGATGGGCCGGGAAGACCAGCGGCAAGCGGCGGGCCATTTCCTGGAGGGCTGTCACCCAGCGGCCGAGCATGTCGACGTCGTCCACGTTGGACGGACGATGCAGGGTTACGACTCCGTAGCCACCCGGCTTCAGGCCGAGCTCGGCAGCGAGATGGCGTTCCGCGATACGTGGCAGCAGCAGGTCGAGCGTGTCGATCATGACGTTGCCGACCATGAAGACTCGCTTCTCGTCGACGCCCTCCCGGCGAAGATTGACGGCGCCTGACTCCTCGGTGACGAAGAGGTAAGAAGCCAGTCCGTCGGTGACGATGCGGTTCACTTCCTCGGGCATGCGGCGGTCGAAGCTGCGCAAGCCGGCCTCGACATGGGCCAGCGGCAGCCCCGCCTTGGCCGCCACGACGGCTGCGGCCAGAGTGGAGTTGACATCGCCGACGACGAGGATCATCTCGGGTTCCCGTTCGGCCACGACCTTCTCCATTGCGACCATGATCCCGGCGGTCTGAGTGGCCTGGCTGCCGGCGCCGATGCCGAGGTGGATGTCCGGCGGGGCCATGTCGAGCTGCTCGAAGAAGACGTCCGACATCACGGCGTCGTAGTGCTGGCCGGTGTGGACCAGGATCGGCTCGAAGGCTTGCGGACGGCGGCGCATGGCGGCCAGAAGCGGGGCCATCTTCATGAAATTGGGTCGCGCACCGACGACACAGACGATCTTGCGGGGCATGTCGCCATAGTAGCGTCCAGGGCGGGCCGGCGGCTCGATGCGCGATCCGGGCGCGGGTCGGCCTCTGCCCTGGCATCATTCCGGACATGCCTTCGGCACGCCCCGAGCCTCAGACCAGTGCGCCACGTCCGACCCGGATCCTGGTGGTGACCAACATCTACCCCACGCCGGACCGGCCGAACATGAGCCCCTTCGTGGCTCGCCGCGTGGCAGCGCTGCGGCAGCGGGGAGTGGAGGTGATCGTGGCGGGCCCGACCAGCTACCGGCGCAACTCGATCGTGCGCCACATCGGCATTGCCTGGCGCGCTCTCACCGCTCGTGGCCGTTTCGACGGCGTCGAGGCCCATCCCGTCTACGTGGCCGGGGTCATCGGGTTGGTGGCGGCGCGGCTCAGACGGATTCCAATGGTCGCGTACGCCCACGGCGGCGACGTCGCGGACTACGCAATGCGCAACCGCCTCCACGGCCGGCTGGCCCGCTGGGTAGTTCGTGGAGCGGACGCGATCGTGGCCAACTCGGCCGACACGGCAGGTTACGTGGCGCGGCTCGGCGCCACGGCACGCGTCATTTCGCCGGGGCTGGACCTGACGCTGTTCCGGCCCGAGTCTGGAGACGCACCAGCGCCCGGCGCGGCGCCCACTGCGGCGCCCGGCGCGGCGCCCAGCGATCCCAGGGCTACTCGCGAGGCACTGCGGGCCCGGGTCGGCGCCGGCGACGACGATCTGCTGGCGCTGTATGTGGGCATGCTGTCCGAGCGCAAGGGTGCCGACATCTTCGCCGCCGGCTTGGAGATGGCCGCCGACCGATGGCGCGGCGCGATGGTCGGCGAGGGTCAATTGGCCTCTGCGATTGCGGCTGGCCATCCGTCTGTCGCGTTGTTGCCGCCCGTGCCGCCGGCTGAAGTGGCGGCGTGGATGCGGGCCGCCGATGCCGTCGTGGTTCCGTCCCGTCGCGAACCGCTAGGACTCGCCGCCGTTGAGGCGCTGGCATGCGGAACGGCGGTCGTGGCCTCGAACACGGGCGGTCTACAGGAGGTCGTCCACGACTCCGAGAACGGACTGCTGATCCCACCCGCGGACGCCGTGGCACTCGCCGTGGCTCTCGGCCGCCTGGCCGACCCGCGCTTGCGTAACCGCCTCGCCGCCGCCGGGCCCGCGTCGGTGGCCGCCCACGACATCATGGCCGCGGCCGCGCAGATGGCCGAGGTCTGGGCCACGCTCGGCGTCCGAGCCTGAACTACGCTCCGGTCAGCGAGGTCACCAGCAGGACCACCGACAGGGCTACGAGCAAACCCGTCCCGAGCCATCCGACGACGAGCATGAAGCGGCCGCTCACGAGCGAGCCCATCAGCTGCTTGTCGGCCGAGAGGCGCATCACGAATACCAGCACGAATGGCAGCAGGACACAGTTCACGACCTGGGCGGTGAACATGACCTGGATCAGCATGCGTGCCGGCACGATGAGGATGAACAGGGCCGAGAAAGTGATGAAGAAGATCATCAGGCCGTAGAAAGCCGGGGCTTCGCGCAGGCGCCAGTCCACGCCTGTTTCCCAGCCGAACGCCTCGCAAGCGGCGTAGGCGCTCGTCAACGGTACGACGCCCAGACCAAGGAACGACGCGGCCAGCAGTCCAACCGCAAACAGCACCGTGGCCCCGTCGCCGGCCAGTGGCTTGAGGGCACGGGCGATCTGCTGTACTGCGTCGGCCGAGCCGGTGTCTACGTGGGTGCCCACGGAGTAGACCGCGGCCGCGCAGGCGACGACGATGAACAGGGCGATCAGGTTGGTGAGCAGCGCTCCGAGACCCACGTCCAGCCGTTCGCCGACAAGGTCTTCCGGACCGAGCCGTTTGTCCGCTACGTAAGACTGGATGAAAGCCTGGCCCCACGGCGTGATGGTCGTGCCGACCGTGGCCACGACCGTGATCCAGTACACAGGCGATGTGTCGAGGCGGGGAATGATCAGCGAGTTGAGGGCCAGACCCCAGTCCGGCCGGGCCAGTAGGGCTGAGATCAGATACGAAATGGACACGCCGAGACCGACCGCGACGAAGAGGTATTGCACCTTGCCGTAGCTGCCGCGAGTCAGAAGCAGAACGACGACCGTAGCGGCAAGCAGGGCGCTGACCCAGTTGGGGACGCCGAAGAGCTGCAGAGCGGCCCCACAGCCCGCGAACTCCGCGACGATCGAGCCCGTGTTGGCGATGAGCATCGCCCCGATCATGAAGGCGGCCCAGCGGACGCCGTACTTTTCACGAACGATGCCGGCCAGGCCCTGCCCGGTCGCCAGGCCCAGCCGGGCCCCCACCTCCTGAGTGAAGAACAGGACGATCTGGCTGGCGAGCAGAACCCACAGGAGCTCATACCCGAAGCGGACTCCGGCCACCGAGTATGTCGAGATGCCGCCGGCGTCGTTGTCGGCGAAGCCGCTGACCAGACCCGGGCCCAGAACGCCGAGAATAGCTGCGAGCCGGACTCGATTGGCGGCCCGAGGGCCGAGGGAGAGGGCGGGAGTCCTCATCGCTCCGAGGTCCCGGACCTGCTGAAGAGCCGTGGCAGGCGGCGCTTCGAGGGCTGGGGAAGCAGTGTGTCGATGGCGTCGTCGACAGTGACGATGCCTTCCAGTCGGCCTTCGGCGTCGAGCACGGGCACGGCCAGCAGGTTGTAGCGGGCCACGACTTCGGTGACCTCCTCCTGGCTCGCGTCCGTACGCACGGCGACCGGTTCGCCGAACATGACCTTGGATATGACGACGTTGGGCTTGGCCACGATCAGGTCGCGCAGCGACAGGACACCCACAAGCCGCTCGTCGGAGTCGGTGACGTAGACGTAGTAGATGGTTTCGGCGTCGGGTTCCAGTTCACGCAGCCGATCGATGGTCTGCGCGGCAGTGAGGGTTGCCGGGACGGCCACGAACTCGGTCGTCATGATGCCGCCGGCCGTGTCCTCGGCGTAGGTCATCAACTCCTGAACTTCGTCGGCATCCTCCTTTTCCATGAGACCCAGGATCTCCTGCCGGGTTTCGTCGGACAGGTCGGCGACCAGGTCGGCCGCTTCGTCAGGGTCCATCTCCTCGAGGATGTCGGCGGCCCGTCCAGGTTCGAGGTCCTCCAGAATGTCGACCTGCGTTTCCGGTTCCATCTCGCCGATGGCGTCGGCCGCCGCTTCGTCGTCGAGCGCTTCGATGACGCCGACCCGGTCGCTGCGGCCGAGTTGATCGATGATCGTGGCGAGGTCGGCGGGATGAAGTTCGGCGAGGCCCTTGTGCGGGACTCGCAATTTGACGCTGGCGATGGTGCGCTCGACCGGATCCACGTCCTCCCAGTCGATGTATTTTTCGGGCACGTCGCGACGCAGGCCGCGGGCGATCGTTCGCCATGGGCCCTCGATGCCGAGACGGCGAAGCAATCCGGACGCGCCCACGTCTACGGCTACCAGATGCATCGCGCCTTCTACCTCGTCCAGGCGCAGGTCGTTGACGCGGACGACTTTGCGGCCGTCGATGTCCACGATCTGGCGGTCCATTAGGTCGAGCTTGAGGCGGATTTCGTTGGGGCGCTGCTGGAACTTGCTGATATCGATCGCCGATGTGCCCAAAGTGGCGCCGGCGGCGTCGAGGCATGTCACCGACGTCCAATGCAGGAAGATCTCGCGCCCGTTCGTCTTGACCACGATTCCGGTCACGGGCGGATATCTGTCCCCGATGGCCACGATGAGGTCGGCCACGGTTCCGATGGGCTCGCCGTGCTGATCGCGCACGGGTCTCCCAATCGCTTGGCTCAGATAGAGCATATGCCACCTCGACGGCGGGTCCGTCCCGCCTATCGGTGGCACGCGTGCGTGCTTCCCGCTACAGGGCGAGGCGGACCAGATGAATGATTCCGGCGGGGGAGGCGCCGTCTGCGCGTCCGACGCCGCTGGTACTGGGTCCGGTCTCCACTGAGGGAGCGATCCTCCGAAAAGCGGGTCTTGACGATCCCGGGGCACGAAAACAGAAGCCCTCGGGTCGAAGCGAGTTTATCCCTGGCCCGGTGGTCGGGTCAACGCTGCAATGCAGATCAGGTGATGAAGATCGCGATAGGGCGTAGCACGTAAGTACTGCGCCATCTGATCCCGATGTACCTCCCGGATGCGGCGGTTAATGGGTTCGGTTGGGGCATGCTTGTACAGTGAGCGTGTTCCGTGCCCGGGGTCCTCTCGGCAACGATCCAGGAGGTCGGTTGCCGCGCGTCGTCATAACCTGGGTGTTGCTCGGATTCTCGACGGTCTTCCTGGTCGGCAGGGGCCTGGTGGAGTTCTGTCTGTCCGGCGGCGGCCCGGCCGACCTGATTCTGTCGATCGGCGTGACCGGTCTCGTCGCCTCGGCCGTGATCAATGCTCGCGCCTCGGGCGTGGAGGCTGAGCGGCGCAACTCAGAATCGGAGAGCTTCGGCCGGATCCTGCGTTCGCTATCTCGATCCGTGTCCCCGGATGCGGTCGTGGAAGCCATCGTTCACGAACTCGGTGCCGCCACGGAAGCCGACCACGTCGCGGTCGTGCGGCTGCGGCCGGGCAGCACGGTTCTGGACGTGGCCTTCGTATCGATGCTGCCGGGCACTCCCGTGTCCAACACCGTGATGCCGCTTCGGCAGCTCGAGCCGACGGAAGCGCTGCGCACCTACGGCCTCTCCAAGCAGATGCCTGTGACGGGGCTGCGGCTCCGGGAAGGGGAGCTGACCTCGGTCTGGCGCGACAATCGCCACGACGATGCGGCCGCAGCCGCGAACGAGGCCACGGCCAGTTTGCGGACTACGATTCGCGGCCGAACGCCACGATCCGGCTGGCCCGACTCGGGCAACGCCGCCCAGGATGTCGCCGATCGCATCGCCTACCGCCTTCGCGAGGCCTACGGCTTGCGCAGCACTCTGGCGGCGCCACTGCAGTCCGGACGGTCCGTCGCCGGCGCGATCGTGCTGTCGAGGCGGACGGTCGAGTCGTGGCCGGAGGCCACGGTACGGCTGCTGAACCGAGCCGCGGCCGAGACCTCAGCCGCATTAGCCCGCGTCTACCAGCACCAGGCCGTCGAGTCCGAGGCGCGTACGGACCAGTTGACCCAGCTGCCCAATCGGCGCTACTTCGACGAATACTGCCGGCTCATAGCCACCCGGCGCCGCGCAACCGATCGCGTGGCAGTCGTCACCGTCGACGTCGATCACTTCAAGTTGTTCAACGACCGCTACGGTCATCAGGTCGGCGACATCGTCCTGCGGTCCATTGCCAACGCGCTTCAGGTGTCGGTCCGCGAGGAGGACGTGCCGGTCCGCTTCGGTGGCGAGGAATTCCTCGTTCTGTTGCGCAACCCGGCGCCGGGTGTGGCCATGGAGATAGGCGAGCGAATCCGCCACAACGTTCGAGAGATGGACCTGACCGACGCCGGCATCGCGGACCGCGTGACTGTCTCGGTGGGCGTCGCGACGGCGGAGAGCGCCGATGAACCGATCGACGATATCGTCGAGCGGGCAGACCGGGCGCTGTACGAGGCCAAGAGAGGCGGCCGGGATCGCGTGATCGAGGCTCGACACGCCGAAGTGGCGGATTAGCCGCCAGTCCGATCCGCGAGGCGGCGCAGCGCTCGCGACCGACCGGCGCCCCAATCGGTCGCGACTACCATTGGGCCGATGAACGATCCGGCCCCGACCACGGTTCCAACCAACGCCGAACTGGCCCGTGTCTTTCATGAGATCGGCGACATGCTTGAGATCAAGGGCGAGGTGGTCTTCAAGACCGTGGCCTATCACCGCGCGGCCGACGCGATTGCCCATTCTCCGGTCGAAGTCGCCAGAGCCTACGTCTCCGGAACGCCGCCGCATATCGCCGGCGTGGGCGATGCGATCGCGGCCAAGATCGTGGAACTCGCTCAGACCGGCAGGATGGAGTTCTACGAGCGATTACGTGTGGAGGTTCCGCCGGGCCTGGTCGCGCTCCTCGGAATCCCGAGCGTCGGGCCCCGGACGGTCAAGCAGCTCCACGCCGAGCTGGGCGTCGATTCGCTCGAGGACCTGAAGCGAGCCGCCGAGTCGGGGCTGCTGCGCGGGCTCAAGGGCATGTCGGAGAAGACCGAGAAGGCCGTTCTGGCCGGCATGGCGGCGATGGAGTCGCGCCATGATCGGATGCGATTGGGCCAGGCCGAGGCCATCGTGGATGCCCTGATCGCCGTTCTGGAAGATGTGCCGGGCATGCGCTCGATACAGCCGGCGGGGTCGTTCAGACGGCGCCGCGAGACCGTCGGCGACCTGGACCTGCTGGCCGAGACCGACCAGCCGAACGCGCTCGTGGAGCGGTTCACGTCGTTGCCGGCCGTCGAGTCCGTGATTGCCAGGGGGCCTCGCAAGGCTGCCGTGCGGCTCCTCAACGGCCCTCAGGTGGATCTGATGATCATGCCGCCGGGCGAAGCCGGCACTTACCTGATCCACTTCACCGGCTCAAAGGAGCACAACGTCCGCCTGCGAGGCATGGCTCGCGACATGGGCTGGAGCCTGTCGGAGAAGGGTTTCCTCAAGCTCGACGCGGCCGATAACGCGGCCGATACTGCGGCCGATGCCGCGGCCCACGAGCCCGGCGAGGCTGCCGAGCTGCGGACCTTCCCGACCGAAGAAGCGGCCTACGGGTTTCTGAGGCTGCCATTCATAGAGCCGGAGTTACGCGAGGACCGCGGCGAAGTGGAGGCCGGGCTCGCGGGTACTCTGCCCCGGCTCGTGACGCGCGGCGACTTGCGCGGCGACTGCCATAGCCACTCCGACTGGTCCGACGGCATCCATACGATCGAGCAGATGGCCGCGGCGGCGCGGCGGCGCGGCTACTCCTACCTGGTTCTCACGGACCACACTCAAAGCCTCGCGATTGCCCATGGACTTACGCTGGAAAGGGTCGAGACGCAACGTGGGATCGTCGCCGCGTTGAATCGTCCCTTCGCGGACGAGGAGCAGGGCGGGACGGTGCCGGCCGGCAGCTCATCCGAAGGATTTCGGCTGCTCCACGGCTGCGAGTTGGAAGTCCGGGCCGACGCGACTCTGGACTACCCCGACGACGTCCTGGAGCGCTACGACCTGGTTGTTGCTTCCGTGCACGTTGCCCGGCGGCAGACGCGCGAACAACTGACTGCTCGCACCCTGGCAGCCATTCGCAACCCTAACGTGGACATAATCGCCCACCCGGCAGGGCGCTACATTGGTTCTCGTGACGACCTTGACCTGGAGTGGGACGAGGTCTTCGAGGCCGCGGCCCGGACCGGAACGGCACTCGAACTCAACGGCTCGGATGAGCGCCTCGACCTTTCGGACGTGCGAGCTCGGCGGGCGGCCGAATTCGGCTGCGTGTTCGCCATCGACTCCGACGCCCACAGAACGGAGGAGCTGGACAATCTCCGCTGGGGTACGGCGATGGCCCGTCGAGCGTGGCTCACACCGGACGTTGTCATCAACACCAGATCTCGCTCGGAGCTGCTCGAGTGGGTCTCCGGAGCGCCCGATCGCACTCGTTCCGGGATGGCTTAGCGCAGGGCCGCGACCCGCTCCACCGCTCGCGCTCGCCGTTTCGCTACCATTCCGATATGCAGAAGCGCAGCGTAGCCCGAGAACTCGGGCTGGTAGTAGCCGCCATAGCGGTTCTGGTTCATTGGCTCGACCCGTCTCCGGCCCTCGTGGCGACCGCTCTGGTCGCGGCCGTGGCCGCCGTCGGAACGGGTCCGCTCGTCGGGGAGTGGCGCCCGTGGCGAATGCCGGTCATACCCATGGTCCTTCCGGCGCTGGCGGCTTTCTCCATCGCGGGCATCGCCCGTTTGGTCTCTCCCGTCCCGTGGCTCTTCCTGGACTTCATATTTGGCTGGGCCGCCGTGGCCTGGGTCGTGAGCCTAGAGACCGCTCCGGACGCCCTCGAAGGCTCGGATGAGGAATTCGACGACGACTCGTACTGGCTTGGCACGGCTCCGATCGTCCAGCCCGCGGTAAGGCTCCGGGCCAAGCCACGGGAAGAATTCGATCTGGCCCAGATCGTCGCCGAGCCCGTCGTTGAGGATGAGCGGGACCTGCCGCCCCATCCGCGACCCGTCAGCGTCAAGTTTGGGGCCATCGGCATGGCGTTCTTCGGCTTCGTCGCCGCCGGCGGCCTCGTCCCGGACGGACTGGCTCTGGACCGTGAGGCGCTCAGCCCCGGCCAGCTGCTCATGTTTGGCATCCTGACGGCGCTCGTGGCCGGCTTGGCCGGCTACAGGCTGGCGGCGTTGCACTCACCCCGGCGCGCGGACCGCATCGTCCGCTTCGTCGCCTTCGGCGAATACGCCATGCCCGCCGCTGCCGCGACGCTCATCCTGCGAACAGTCGGCCTGCCGCGGCTCTTCATCCCGGCCTTGCTCACGCTGTTCGTGTATGTCGTGGCCCAGATTCGTGAAACGTCCGATCCGATCACGGAGGGCCGGCCGCTCTACCAGGAGATGGCCCTGCTCGGCATCGCGGCCGCGGCGGTCCTCGTCTGGGGCCTCCTGGTCCGGTAGCGCCGGCCGCGCCGTCGACCCGACCCGGTGCTCCGGCGCAGCTGGCGATGGCAAGCGGCCCGCTTGCCCGATAGAATTGCTCTGACGGATCGAGTGCCGTCGAAACTGGCATGCTTTTCGCGGGGCGGCCCCAACTGCCGCTTCGCCGCTCCAGCAGCTCCACGGAGCTGACGAAAGGAATTCCTTACTTGGCTTTCCCCGAGATCGAAAAGACAGCCGGCGGCAACACCGTCCGGATCAAGCGCCAGCTTGCCGAGCAGGCCATCAATCTGGCTGCCGCCGGTTCCTGGGCCGAGGCCGTCGAGACCAACCGCAAGATGTTGGAACTCGGTCCCGACGCTGAAACTGAAAATCGTCTCGCCAAGGCGCTCTGGGAGACAGGCGAGCTCGGCGAGGCTCGCGAGCACTACCAGGTCGCCCTGGCCCTGGATCCCACGAACCGAATCGCGGAGCGCAACATCGAGCGGCTGCGTGTCCTCATGAGCGAGGCCGGCGACAAGACCGCCGCGCCGGAAAAGGCCGACAAAGCCTCCGTTGCCATCTTCGTCGAGGAGACGGGCAAGACCGGCTTCGCGATGCTCACGGATCTGGCCGCGCCGCGGGCCCTGGCTCACGTGAACCCGGGCGATGCAGTCGAGCTCCTTCCCGAAGGCAACCGGCTCTTCGCGTCGGCCAACGGGACCCGCATCGGCATAGTGGAGCCGCGAGTAGCCGCGCGTCTGCTGAAGCTTCTCGCCGACGGCAACATGTACTCGGCCGGAATCACCTCGCTTGGTGACCGCGACGTACGTATCGTCATTCGTGAGGTCTTCCAGGACCCGCGCAACTACGGCAAGGTCAGCTTCCCGACCGCAGCTCGATCCTCGGACCTCCGCCCTTACACCAAGGGCACGCTTCTGCGCGAGGAGGAGTTCATTGAGGATGACCTCGAGGATGACGAGGAAGACGACGAGATCGAAGACCTCGATCGCGTCCTGCCGGCCGAAGTCACCGGCGAGGAAGCCTTCGAAGAGGAAACCGACGAGATCGAGGAGCCGTAAGCTCCGGATTACGCCGGTTGACGCGCCCTTCCTCGGACCCGGGCAGGTCTGTCACAATTGAGTCATGGTCGGGCGCGAAGCCACTAACCCCGAGCCGGGGCTCGCCAGCATTCCGTCGCTGCCCGCTTTCGAGCGCCTCGCTCCGCCCGCCGCCGCCGCCGAGCTCGTGGCTGCGATCGAGGCCTGGACCAAGCCCGGCGATGTAATCCTGGATCTCTGCGGCCGTGGCGGCTGGGTTGCCCGCGCCGCGATCGCCGAACAGCGTCGTGCCGCCGACTACGAGACCTGGCCGCTGACCCGGCTCCTCGCCGATGTCGTTCTGCGGCCCCCGGACCTGCGCCAGGTCGAATCCGCCGTCACGGCCCTCGCCAACGGCCCGTTCTCCGGCTCGACGATTCGGCGCACGATCGAGGCGCTTTACGCCAGCGCCTGCCCGACCTGCGGCCGGCCGGTCACACTCGATGCCATGGTCTGGCGGCCGGTAGCGACGGCATCCGCTACCGTCGCCAAATCGGCAACCAGAGAGCGCCGCAGACCGGCGAATCCCGGCAGCGCGACCTTGCCAGACCTGCGCACCGGCCCCGACGAACTGCTGCGGCCGCTGTCGCGTGAATATCGCTGCGCCCATTGCTCCGTCGACAGCGGCGGTATGGAGACTCGCTCGGCGGATCCCAGTCTGGGCGACGTCAAGCTTGCCGAGTCCGTCCCGGTCAGCGGCGAAGTGCGAGAGGCGATGCGCCGGCGCTTCCCGGCGCCGCGGCCGACGCATCCGCTCGTGGACCAGCTGATCGATCTCCATACCGCCCGCCAGCTGCTCGGCTTGAATGCGATCCTGACCCGTATCGACGCCGAGGATCGAGTCGGTGCCGTAACGGCAGGCCTGAGGCTGGCCCTGCTGCATGCGGTAACCATCGCCAGCCGGCTCAACGTTTCGCGCGGCAAGCCGGCCGGGCCGCGCATTTCGAACGGCGTCTTGAGCGTCCCCAGCGCCGACGAGTGGCGCGAGGTCAATCCCTGGCTGGCGTTCGAGTCCGGAATCGAACTGCTCAACGATTTCGTCCACAAGCTCGAGTCCGGCACGCCCCGATCCGCCATGGCCCGCCTCGGAGGGGACATGGAAGCGCTGGAATCCACCACCGCCAACGTGACTGTGAGCGAGACAACGCCCGGTTCGCTGCGGCGGCTGGGCTTGCACGGCGATCGCATGGCCCATTCCGGCACGCCCTCGAGGGTCCGGCTCCTGCTCAGCCAGGCGCCGCTGCGCTGGACACCGGAGCGACTCGCGGCTTCGTACCAGGGCACGGGCTGGATATTCGGGCCAGCAGCGGTATCGCTCTTGCCGTACGGCGCCCTCTTCCAGTCGCCCGTCAAACCGACTGCCACGGAGGAGTCGCTGGATCTGGCTCGCTCCGTGGGGCGAACTCTGGCCATCGCCACGCCGGCGCTATCCCAAAACGGCCGGGCGGTTGTGCTCCTCGACGACGATCACCCCGCGACCCTCATCGCCGCCGCGCTCGGAGGGGCCGCGGCAGGATGCCGGTTGGTCGAGGCCCGTCTTCATCGGGATGGCGATGACAGCTCCGCGATTGCGGTCTTCGTGCCCGGCACCGGCGTGCTGGCTCCGGGCCCGCGGACCCGTGCCAACCGGCCGCTGCCGCCGGTTCAGGGCGGAGCCGGCGACCCCGGAACGATCCGCGGTCGGGGCGTGTTTGCAGCACCGGAGAGGCTGGACGAGGGCCCATTCCGCACGACCGTGGCTGCCCAGGCGGCGACCGAGGCGGCCGTCGAGTTGCTCAAGGCGAAAGGCGAGCCGACCACGTTCGACAACCTCCTCGGGGACGTGCTGGTGGGCCTCGACGGCAGCGGCCAGCTGGCGCGGCTGGCCAGAGTGCTGCGACCGCCCGCGGCCAAGGACGGCTGGTCGGCATGGGTGGATGCCTTCGGCGTCGGGCCCGGTGCGCCGGTCGGGCCGGCGTCTCAGACGGACACCGCTGTATCGGCCAGGCCCGTTCCAACGCCCGGTGTGCTCGGCGCAGACGAAGCCTCATACGACGATCCGGTCGCTCAGCTCGCCGAGATCGTCCACGCCGAGCTGGATCGGCCAAACAACCGGCGCATCCGCCAGATCGAGCCCGGACACTACTGGCTGGCCTCGGACGAGGATCGCGGCGCGGCCCAGCAGCCGCTCGCCGATCGGGTGGAGTGGGGCATCTTCTCACTGCTCTCGTCGGGTGGCCACCTCAGCGAACGCGCTGCGATCGAGCGGGCGTCGGCCATGTTCAAGGGCCGCGACGCTCCCGATCGGACGCTTGTCGAGGCCTGCCTGGCGAGCTATCGGGGTCCCGCCAGCACTCCCGACGCGGTGATCGGCTTCGATCAGCTCGAAGCAAGAACGGCCGAGCACGATCGAATCATCGCCATTCTGGCCGGATTGGGCCACCGCCTCGGCATGAAGGTCTGGATCGGCAGGCGCCAGCAGAGCAGGCGCGTCGATGGCCGGCCATTGGGAACGCTGCTGGACGAAGCCGAGCGCGAGGTGCATCTGCCGCTCATCACGTGGGCTCCCGACGGCGAGCTGGAGCGGGTCGACTGCGCCTGGTACGTGCGGCGCAAGGCCAGCTTCCTCTTCGAAGTCGAGTGGACCGCGATGCTCAGCGACCCGATTCTGGCTCATCACGCCCGTTATCCGATCGATGACAAGGTCGTCCGGTTCCTAGTCATTCCCCCCGAACGAGCGGAGTTGGTCAAACTCAAACTGGCCCGCTCGCCACTGTTGCGCCGCTCGGTCGAGGAGCGCAACTGGCACTTCATCAAGTGGAACCACCTGGCCGAGTTCGCCGCCAGATCGGAGCCGACGCTTGCGGCACTGGAGCCGTATCTCGGCCTGGACGCGGTGGCGGACACCGTCGGCGAGCAACTGCCGCTCTTCGGGGCCTGACCGGCCGGCGCCTCGGCGTATCGCCGGCTTCGCGGTACCCTAGGCCGAGCAGCCACTGCCGGGCGGCGAGCAGCGCCCGGGAGCTGCCGAGTCGCTGGAGGCTTCCGTGGCCGAGACCAATCTCGTTGGTAACGTCCCGAGCGCGGCCGACGCGGTCAACGCGCTGTCGGAACGCTTCTGGAACGGCATCCTGGATCTTTCCCCGATCAGCGCCACGATGCTCGGCTACGAGCAGGGAGCGGATCGGCTCGACGACCCGGGTCCGGCCGGCCGCGAGAAGGCCGCCCGGCTGTATCGCCAGACGCTTGCCGAAGCCGACGCGATCGAAGCCCAGGCCGCCGAGACGTCGGGCCTGCCGACGGAAGAGCGGATCACCCTCGACATCGTGCGGGTCGTCTGCGACATCGAACTGGAGCAGCTGGGCCAGCGCTTCGACCGGCTCAAGGTTGTGGACCAGATGGATGGCCCTCAAACGATCCTGCCTTTGCTGGCAGTCTTCCAGCGGACCGAAAAGCCCGAGCAGTTCGAAGCCTTCATGGCCCGCCTGGCCGACTACCCGCGCTTCATGGCCGCCAACATCGATACCGTGCGCGACGGTCTGGCGAGTGGTGTCACCGCCGCCCGCATTGTCACCGAGCGGGTCATCAGCCAGCTGGAGCGCCTTCTGGCGATTCCGGACGATCAATCCCCGATCCTGGAATCTCTGAAGCTGCCCAAACCGTCCGATCGCGATCGAGTCGTCGAGGCCATCGCCAGGTACGTGCGACCCGCGGATCGCGCCTTCCTCGAATCGCTGCTGGGTGAGTACAGGAACGCTTCTCGCCAGGAGCCCGGGCTTCTCTCGGCCCCGCACGGGGAGGAGCTCTACAAGACCCAGATCCGGGCCTGGACATCACTCGACATCGAGGCCGCCGAACTCCACCGCATCGGCCGCGAGGAGCTGGCCTCGATCCAGGACGAGCAGCGCGTCATCACGCGCCGATTGGGCCTGGGCGAAGATCTGCGGGCGGCTCGGGCACGGTTGCGGTCCAACCCCGCGACCATCCCGCAGTCGACCGAAGAGTTGCTGGATCGCGCCCGTGGCCAGATCGAGCGAGCTCTGGCCTGCGCTCCGGATTACTTCGGTTCGCTGCCGCGAGCCGCGTGCGAAGTTCGGCCCGTGGAGCCGTTCAAGGAAGCGGACGCTCCGGCCGCTTACTACTATTCCCCAGCGGTCGACGGAAGCCGGGCGGGCGTCTACTACGTGAACACGTTCGACCTGCCGAGCCGGAGCTACGTCGCGCTGGCCAGCATGAGCTTCCACGAGGCGGTTCCAGGCCACCACTTCCAGATTGCGCTTCAGACCGAACATCCGAGTCTCAATACCTTCCGGCTCCTCGGTTCTCGAATGGCCGGCATGGCGTATGTCGAGGGTTGGGGCCTCTACGCGGAGCGACTCGCCGACGAGATGGGGCTCTATCTGAACGAGGCGGAGCGGTTCGGCATGCTGGATGGACAGGCCCACCGGGCCGCACGCCTGATAGTCGACACCGGCATCCATGCCTTCGGCTGGCATCGGCGGACATCGGTCGAGCAGTTGCTCGAGGCAGGCCAGTCGGACACCGAATCGAGCATCGAGACGGACCGCTATATCGCCCTGCCGGCCCAAGCGTTGTGCTACAAGACCGGTCAGCGAGAGATCACGCGACTGCGCACCGAAGCCTCGCAGGTCCTTGGGCCGAGGTTCGACATCCGGGCCTTCCATGATGCCGTGCTGGGCCACGGGACACTACCGCTGGCCACTCTGGCCAAGGAGCTGCCGGGCTGGCTCGGATTCGCCCGCTAGCGGTTCGTGGCCGCCTGGCGCATTACGTTGGCCAGGGCCGCGTGGCCGTGCTCGTTGGCGAGATCGATCGCCGTCTTACCGGCGTCGGTGGCCCTGGTCGGGTCGGCGCCCCGGAGCAGGAGCATGTCGACGATCGCTTCGTCGCCGTTGATAGCCGCAGTGTGGAGCGGCGTCTGCCCGCCCTTCTGGATTGCGTTGGCGGACGCTCCCAATGCCAGTAGCAGGCCGGCCATGTCGCGGTGTTTGCCCGCCACGGCGCAATGCAACGGCGTGACGCGTTCGGCGTTGAGAGCCACTGCGTTGGGATCGGCGCCTCTGCCGAGCAGCATGCGGGCCATCTCCAGTTGACCGAATGCCGCCGAGAGATGAAGGGCGGTGTAGCCTTCGGGCCCGCCGTCGTCCACTGAGGCGCGCTTATCGGTCAGCATGGCCCGCACGGCAGCGACGTGGCCGGTTGTCGCGGCATCGAACACGTCGAGGCCGCTCTCGGTCTCGGCTGCCAGTACCGCCAGGCGTGACGCCAGTTTGAGGTGGCCGCCGAACGCGGCTACCAGCACCGGGGAGAGGGTGTCGCCGGCACGAGCGTGGAGCAAGTTCCGATCGGCGCCCAACGCGGCTTCGACGGCGGCGTCGTCGCCATTGCGCACGGCCTCGAAGAACGTGGTCTCGGAACTCGTGGCGTTCATGCGCTCTTCCTCAAGAGTGGGTTGTCCGATGCGGCGGGGTCTTCTCCCCGATCTCCCGGAGAGCCTGCGCCAGACGGTCGACTTCTTCGGGCTCGTTATAGTGAGCAAACCCTACCCGGACCATGCCCCCCGACTCGGCGAGGCCGAGGTTCCGAATGAGTTCGTAGGCATAGTAGTCGCCGTCCCAAACGGCGATGCCACGGCGACCGAGGTCAACTGCAACTTCGTGCGGAGTCTTGCCGGCCAGCGTGAAGGCGAAAGTGGGGACCCGCTCGTCGAGCCGGGCAGGGTCGACAATGCCTCGCAGCTTCAGTCCAGGCACGCTCTGCAGGGCCGCCAGGGCGCGAAAGGCCAGTTCCCGCTCAGTTGCCCTAACAATTCCCATGGCCGCTCTCAGGGCGTTCCGACGGGTTCCCGCGGGCGTGACGCCACCGAACCGGCGCCCCAACCACTCCAGGTAGGCGAAGGTTCCGACCAGACCGGCGACCGACTCGCCCGGCAGGGTGCCGGTTTCCCACTTGCCGGAACCGCTGTCCGGAGCGGGCCGAACCCTATACGAGGCGAGTTGCTCGAGGCGCTCCGACTTGCCGTAGAGCAGCCCGAGATGAGGGCCGAAGAACTTGTATGGCGAGCAGACGAGGAAGTCGGTATCGAAGGCGGTCACGTCGATTGCCACGTGCGGGCCGGCGTGGACGGCGTCCACGTAGGTCCAAGCGCCGGCCGCGTGAGCCAGTTCCACTATCCGGGGGATCGGGTTCAGCGTCCCGACGGCGTTGGAGGCCAGGCCCACAGCCACGAGGCGCGTCCGAGGCCCGATCGCCTGCTCCATCTGATCGAGATCCAGGGTGCAGTCATCGTGGATGCCCACCCAGCGGATTTCAATGCCACGTTCTTCCTGAAGCGCCAGCCAGGGAGCAACGTTGGCGTCGTGGTCGAGGCGCGTGACCACGATCTCGTCCCCGGCTTTGAGGCTCCGGCCGATGGCTCGACTGACGGCGAAGGTCAGCGTCGTCATGTTCTGGCCGAACACCATCTGATCCGGGCTTCCGGCGCCGAGGAAGTCGGCCGCGGCCGAGTGAGCCTCGGCGAGGATCGCGTCGCTCTCTTCGCTGGTGGCGAACGTGCCTTCGTGGTTCGCGTTGGAGCGCTCCAGATAGGACGTCATGGCCTCGATGGTGGAACGCGGCACCTGCGTCCCGCCCGGGCCGTCCAGGTAGCTGTAGAGGCCGTCGCCGTGACGCCGCGAAAGGGCCGGAAATTGCGCCCTCACCGCATCCAGATCTGAGCTGGGCCCTGAGTTGCCGAGCGGCTCGGCGGCCGGGGGAAGTGAGTTTGTCATGGCGGTCTCCGAGGGCGACGGGGTTTTCAGGATGGTACGACGCGGCGGCCGCGAAGGCCTCGCCCGAGCGACGCTCGCAGGTCGAAACCAGACCTGAGATTGGCAGGAATTTGCATGGCGCAACGTCTGCGCTGCATCACATATGCCCGATATGGCCCCGTACCGTTGTGTCACGAACTTGACACCGGGGAGCCTGGAGGAACCGTCTGAACGGGCTTGACTAATCCCTAGTAACTATGTAAACATTCCATCTGGACGTCGCACACAGCGAGACGTAAAGGGCTGATCGACCCGGATTGACGACCCAGGTAGGTAGGCCCGGAGGCGATAAGGCGTCCGGCGGCTCGTGAGCCGCAACAAGCTTCACAGCCTCTTTCCGCTTCGGGCGCGGAAGGATCAGTGGTCCGGATCTGACCGGGGGAGCCCCGCTTCCATGCCAAGACGCCCGTAAGGAGAAACTACGATGCTCGACGGGAATGCAGTACGGTCGGTTGACCGCGCTGCGTCGCTCCTGATCGCTCTTGGTGAGACGCAGGGCGAGGCAGGGGTTACCGAGCTCGCCCGCCGCCTCGGCCTTCACAAGTCGACCGCGTCGCGTCTGCTCGCCACTTTGCAGAAGCGAGGGTTGGTTGAGCAAGATGACGACTCCGGCAAGTACCGGCTCGGTTTGGCGGTCGTTCGACTCGGCGGTCATGCGGAGCGGTCGCTCGATCTGCGATCCATAGCTATATCAGAACTTGAATCACTGGCGCGATCGATCCGTGAAACCACGACCCTCGAGGTACTCGACGGTGACAGCGTTCTGACCGTCGCCTATGCGGACGCGTCGGGTATGGGCCGGGACCGAACGGGACGTAACGCGCCGCTGCACGCCACAGCCCCCGGCAAGGTGCTACTGGCGACGCAACCGGAACGAGAAGTCATAAGGCTCTCCAAGATCGGCTTTACGCCATATACCTCGCATACCATCGTCCGCGTCGACCTCCTCCTCGAGGAACTTGCCCGGGTCCGCAAGCGCGGCTTCGCGACGGCCTTCGGCGAGCACGAGCCCACGGTCAACGCCGTCGCCGTCCCGGTGTTCGATCAGCGGGCCGCGGTCGTGGCTTCTCTCGAGGTCAGGGCCTCGGGCAACAGGATCACCCCGAGCCGCGTGCCGGAGCTCATCGACCGGGCTCGGGAAGTGGCCGCTCTGATCACGGACCGCATCGGCGGCGTCGTCGCCACGATCTGAGACGCAACTCGCGCGGCGCGAGGAGCCTCCAAACAAACAAGAACGACCAACCGCGGCCCCTCGGTCCCCCTCCCGAGGGGCCGCTTCTTTGTCCGCTGCCGGAGCGGCCCCGAACCGAACCCCGATATTCGGCGCAAGCGCGGTAGGCTATCCGCATGTCGACTCCAATCCCGATCGCCCTAGTTCAGACCTGGTCCATCCAACTTCCGTTTGGCTTGAGCTGGACTGTCGATTCGGATGCCGTCGGCAATGTCGCTATCTCGGTCTTTGACGTCGTCGCTATCGTGCTCGTCGCCGCCGTGGTGGTCAGGCTGGCTCACGTCTTCGTGCGCGGCGTTGCCCGGACCCTTCTGAACCGCGAGAGCGTCGAAGGCACCGCCCTGGACTTGACCGCCGCCGAACTCAAGAAGCGCCAGGACACGATCGAGACGCTGGCCGTCAACGTCATCCGTTTCTTTGTCGTCGTGATCGCCGGCCTGATGATCCTGGAGACGAGCTTCAAGCTGGATATCGGCCCAGCCATAGCCGGTCTCGGCATCGCGGGAATCGCCATCGGCCTGGGTACGCAGCACCTCGTCCGCGACTACCTCAACGGCGCGCTCATCCTGATCGAGAACCAGTACGCCCGCGGCGACGTTGTGCGGATCGCCGGGGTGGCGGGCAAGGTCGAGGACTTCACGCTGCGCCGGACTACCCTTCGCGACCAGGACGGCACCGTTCACACGGTGCCCAACGGCGAGATCACCGTCGCATCCAACCTGACCCGCGTCTTCGCCCGAGTGAACCAGGACATCCAGGTCGTCTACGGAACCAACATCGAGCGCGCAACCGGCGTGATCAACGGAGTGGGGGAGGCGATGGCAACGGATCCGGCTTGGTCGGACCTGATACTCGAAGCGCCCAAAGTGGAGCGCGTCTCGGCGCTCGGCGAATACGGCATCACGCTCAAGGTGCTGGGCAGCGTGCGGGCCTCGGAGCAATGGAGCGTCGGCGGCGAGTTGCGCAAGCGTCTGCTGGATGCGTTCGCGGAGAACGGCATCGAAATCCCCCAGACCCAGCGCGTGGTGTTGACGCAGTCGACCTCGAGGGAAGAACCCCCGGCCGGGTGACCCGGGCGACGCTCGATTGCCTGGGAAGGCCGGTTACGAGGCTCGCATCGACGGGTTGGTGTTGTGCCCGCCGCTGAAGATGCCCATGAAACCCTGACCGGACTTGGCCTCGCCCGAGTCGCGGGTCGCCATCATCCGGTCCACGAGGCTCTCGATGTCCTCGATGACCTTCTCCTTGGGGAACCGTTCCACGGCCGAGCGACCCTCGTTGGCCGCTCGAACGAACAGCATGCCGGCCGAACGAACCTCGGCCAAAGCCGGCATCCCGACGGTGCGCTCCATGTCCGCGACCGACACGCCGCTGTTGGCGCGGTTGACCACCATCGCCAGCCGATCGCGGATGTCCAGTTCGACGGCTACCTCTCGCAGCTGGACGGCGGCGCGGATAGCGGGGACGTCCGGCGTTACGGGGACGAGGATCTTGTCCGCCCGCTCGAAGATGACCTGGTTCAGCGGTCCATAGTCCGGGTGCATGTCCACGATGACCCAGTCGAAGACGTGGCAGGCCTCGGTGATCGCTTCGGCAACCCGCTTGGGTTCGAGGATCTCCGTATGGAGCGGGGATTCGGCCATGACTAGGACCGAGACGCCGTTCTGATGCCGGGACGCGATTTCGGCGAATGTTTCGGCATCGCCGGTGTTGAGGTCCTCCGTCCAGGCGTCTGCCACGGTCCGGATGTTCTCCAGGCCAAGTGATGAGGCCACGTGACCCGTGACGGTGTCGCAGTCGACGAGGAGTACCTGCTGGCCCTTCTTGATCTGCAACATGGCGGCCACGTTGACGGCGATCGTCGTCTTCCCTACGCCGCCCTTCGGGTTGAAGACGATCACGATCTGGCCGCGCGGCGGCTCCCGATCCGTTGAAGCGGCCGGCGTTGCGTCTCTGCTGTCGCCGTCGATGACGCCGCCGCTGACGTCCTCGACGGGGATCTCGGCTCGGATGAGCATCGCCTCCACGCGCCATCGGAGCGACTCGGCGGAGTAGGGGCGGGTGAAGTACTCGTCGTTGACGCGAGCCCGACCGGCCAGGCTCATGCGATCCAGGGCCCTAACGGCGACGACCATCAAGGCTGGGATATTGCGACCCTCGTCGTGGAGCAAGGCGTACATCTCGAGGGTGCGGTCGAATTCGTTCTCACCGTCGAGGATGGCGACGCCGATGTCGTGACGGACCTGGAGGAGCGCCTCGAGTTCGTCGGCAGTAGAGACTTCGATCGGCTCGTAGCCGGCCTCAACGAGCTGCGCGCTTACGGCCGCGTATTCGGCGGGCGGTAGAGCGATTGCGACTGCTGACCGAGGCACGGAACGGAGTCTCCCTGTGGCACGAGAGGCGTACGGTAGAGTCTAGCCTTCCGCCTCGGGATCGTGTGCGGAAACGTTGAGTACTCCATCGGTCTCGCTTGTAATGCGAGCCTGGAAGTTCGGTAATGTCGGAACGAGCGAACTCAACGACACGTCGTCCCCATGTCCGACGGTGAAGATGAATTCGCCATCGGGTCCCGAGGAAACGCCCACGTTCTTGACCCCCGGCAGCCGACCCAGCTGACGCTTGAACGTGGCAATACTGGCCACGCTGACGAGCCCGACTACGACGACTTGAGTCGACTCGACGACGGCGGCCTTCGCCGGAGTGGACGGCGATCCGCCGATCAGTTCCGTTGTGTCCACCGCGGGCAGCGAGCCACTTCCGTTTCCGGAGGGCTTGGCGGCTGGCATGCGCGTCTCGCCGACGGGCGCCGATCGCATGATCTGCTCGCGACGCTCGCGCAGGTCTGGCTTGACGCTGCCCCGGTCGGCGTCCTCGAACGACGGCGGGTCCGGCATCTGGGCGGCCATGCTGGCGAAGACGGTAGGATCGGCTTCCTGGAGGAGCTGCTCGAAGAAGCTGGCGACTTCGGTTTCGAACGAGGCTACGCGGCCCTGGACCTGCTCGATCTCGCGCTCGATCGCGGAGTTGTATTCCTGAAGCTCCTGCTCGAGGAGTTCGCGACGGCGCGAAATGCGCTGCTCGGTCTCGACGCGAATCCGCTCCATCTCGGCCTTCGACCAGTCACGGATGGCGCTGACGTCTGCCTCGGCGGCTTTCCGCAGCGAAGCGGCCTCATCGTCCGTTCTGGCGTGGAGCTTCTCGGTATATGCCTTGGCATCATCCTGGCACTGGTCGATAGTCGCCTGCCGCGCCGTCTCGGCGGTCGAACGCATGGCCTGCGTGAGGTCCGCCAGGAATCGGTTCGGATGACGCGCGGCCGTCTCGTTCACGCTCATCTCCCCGTGGTCATTGCTCCGGGCCCCGGCCGGGCGCCGGAGAAATCCCGTTTAGGTTACTCCCAGTTGTCACGTTCGGGCTTCGCCCGATCCTAAGTTCCAAGACTCGAACCCGTTATCTCGAGTCCCGCGAAGGGTGAGATAGGGTTTCGCGAGTCGAATCATGGGCCAGGTGTTGCAGGCGAGCACCCCGCCGGAGGTACCAGGACCGGCCGCCTTACGTACCGCCTATCAATCGAGTAAGGGGCAGGCGGCACTCCAAACCATGGGCTCGCCTATTGATCGTCGTGCTTTCGAGTGAGCTTGGATGGCGAGTCCAGCCACCAGTGGTCCGGCAGATCCTCCTTGGGTGCCTCTGCGGCGGCGGCCTCGGTGTGGTTTCCTCCATCTACCTGCTGGCGCGAAGCCCTCAACTCCTGAGCGAGGGTCTCGCGGTCCAGTTCGACGAAGGGCGGCGGCTCAGGCATCTCAGATGCCATGGTCGCCAGCAGCGATGGATCGGAGCTCTGCAGAAGCTGCTCAAAGAACGTGGCGACTTGCTCCCTGTATGCTTCCACCCGAGCCTGGACCCTCTCGATCTCTAGCTCGATCGCCGCGCCGTACTCCTGGAGTTCCTGATCAAGCAGCTCGCGTCGACGAGCGATGCGATCTTCGGTTTCCTGGCGCACGCGGTCCATCTGGGCTTTGGAGCGCTGTTCGATCGTGGCGACGTCGTCCTCGGTCGCCATGCGCAAGTTGTCCGCCTCGACCAGCGTTTTGGCACGCAGCTGCTCGATGTAGACCCGGGCGTTATCACGACCTTGCTCTTCGTTTTCGAGGCGCGCCGACTCGGCGGTCGCACGCATGGCCTGCGTGAGATCGGCTAGAAACCTATTCGGGTGCTGAGCCGTGGACTCGCTCACCTGGGACTCCGTTATCCGTGCTCCGTAACCCGACGATGTGACGGAGACGCCATTTCTAAGAAATCATGGACATGAGCGCCGATATCGGGTACTCCGCTGGAGGTACCGGGCCTGATCGCCCATAGGTACTTATTCGTAGTGGCGCGCTTGCGAATGGCCCGACCTCGTTCCGCTTACGAGGACGGCAGCTCGGGCCGGCCGGTCCGCGTTCTGCCGGCCTTTTCGGCCCATGCTCCGAGCACTTTGTCCTTATGGGGTCGAATTGGGCAATGGCCGTCTCGGTTGCCGGACTCATCGCAGTAACCGAGAGCTACGCATTTGGGCGCCAGGAAGCTGCCCAAGAACGGGCTGGCGGCGAAGACCTCGTGACGAACGAGCTGGAAGAGACGCCGGATTTCCCACTGGGCCATCGTGCACAGCCGCAGTCCGGACATGTGGATCAGAGCCCGCAGGTTGGCAGTCATAACCAGGTTGGTCCGTGTTGCGTTGGGAAAGACGAAGCGTGCGTCTTCGCCCGGTATGCCCGCGTCGACGAGTTCCGTATACAACTCCAGAGCTCCCTCGACCTGGTCCTCGTAGCGTTCCAGAAGGGCTGGATCGGCCTCGGCGATCGTTCCGGGCAGCATCGTCGAAGCGCCCTTCTTGTACGAGACGTAGCGCTGGCTCTGCTGATCGAATGCCACTCCGGCACGGTGCCGCACGAGCTGGTGGCTCAGCGTTCGACTGACCCCGGTAATGGCGAAAGTGAATACGACATGCTCGATCGTGCTGCCGTGGCCGGACTCGATGACACGACCGATCAGCTCGCGTTGCTTCTCCGGCGAGATTCGGCCGTCGACGGCGCGGTCGAAGATGTCGTCCGGAGCGAGCTCGGAGTAGCACGTCCGGCACGCGGTGTAGATCAGCGGGACGTAGTAGCGCTCCACGATCTCGCGATTGGGGAAGATCATGGTCGCCCGCATACCCAGGTCGCGGCGGCCAGGATTGAGTGGAATCGAGGGCGCGGGGCCGCTCGTCTGTCCGGGGGCGCTCGTCTCTGCTGTCACCGAACCAGGATAGCGGCTCAGGCCATGCCGGGACCACGGTCGTCTCGGCGGTCGCGCGGCTTGAGCTGCGCCGCACCGCGAACCTGGCGTCGAATGCGACGGCGTGAGCCCACGTGCAGCTGCGTCTTGTCGGCCCGGGTACGCCGGGTGGGCCTCGACTCGCTCGTAGTCGTATATAGCTAACATGGCCGTAAATAGTCGTTGACGGCTACTACGTCTGGAGTTAGTCTCTTGCGTATGACCGATACCGATGCCCTGATTCTTTTCGGCGACGTCGTGGGATCGCGCCGCGACAGCATCGGCTCCACGACCTGGCTGCGCGAACTTGTCGCCGAGCTTGACACGGCCTACGGGCCGCACAGGCTGGCGCCATTCGGCTTCACCCAGGGCGATGAACTCCAGGGTCTGCTGAGCCTGGACGCCGATCCACTCACCGCGGTGCTCCGAGCGGCGTTGGGACCGAGTGGGCGGCGCATGCGTTGGGTGGTCGTGCGCGGCCGGGCCGACCCGGATCCGACTGGCGGCCTGGCTCCCGCGACGGAACGGACGGGCGAGGGGTTTGTGGCGGCGCGAGCCGCGATCCAGGAGGCGCGGACCGGCCACGAGAGGCTGGTCATCGTCACCGGGGGACCAGACGTGGATTCTCTCCTCGCCAACTTGACGCCGGCCTTGATGGACATGCTCGACGGTTTGACCGAGCGGCAGCGAATGGTCGCCAGACTGGCGCTCATCGAGGATCTGCGCCAGTCGGAGGTGGCGGACCGGCTCAAGGTCCGTCGGGCCACGATCTCCGTGTCGTTCAACCGGGCTCGCGTGCGATCCCTGCAGCGACTCGTCGCCGGAATCGGACGAATCTACGCCAGTGCGCGCGGCGATCCCTGGCTCGACACGGCCGCGACCGTGCCGGACTCAGCGGTCGTGGCAGACTAGGGCGCCACGACGGGGCAGGCCATACGCCCGCGGTGGCGGGCGGTCAGGGAGTGACGTCATGAACGACCCGATCATTGTTCTGGGCTGGATCTGGGCGATCTACCTGGCCGGCCGGCTCGTCGGGGAGGCCGTCGACGCCGTGTTCCTGCCTCGGTTGCTGGCGGCGGACTCGACGGCCGTGCCCGCCGCCGACGCCGCCCTCGCCGACGCCTCTCCTGCCAAAGCCACTTCGCGGCGGCGCCGGGCGTCCCGCGCCTGGAGCCCCATCCCGGCGGTTAGGTGGCTTCTGGGCGAGGCCTGTCTGGCGATCGTTGTCGTGGGCGTGGCGTGGTTCTACCTGCGCAACGTCAGCATCGACCTGGTTCCGGCCGGGCTCTCAGCGTCGCCCGTCGATATCAGACGAGTGGCCGTGGGGGCGATCATCGGTTGGTCGCTGCTGGTCGTCAACGTGCCGGTCGCGATGCGCTTGGTTGGCCGGCTGCTGCCGGAAGAGCCCACTTCCAGAAAGCAGTCCGGCAGCGTCGATCCCGAGCGGATGGGCGCCACCATCGGTGTCCTGGAGCGCCTCCTGATCGTGGCTCTGATGCCCGCTGGTGGTTCCGCGGCCGTTGGTTTCGTGGTTGCCGCCAAGACGCTCGCCCGCTTCAAGGAACTCGACAAGAAGCGCTTCGCCGAGAGATATCTGCTGGGCACCATGGCGAGCGTGATCGTCGCGATGCTCAGTTCCATAGCCGCGCAGTGGCTCTGGACGAACCAGATCTAGCGTCATAGGAGTTGATGATGGCCGCTACCGCCAAGCCAGTTACAGTGCAGTACTTCTACAAGATCAGGTGGGGTTTCCAGAAGGAGTTCGTCGAGCTGTTCGAGCGGAACCATTGGCCGCTCCTCCGAGCCCAGCTCGAGTCCGGCAGACTGCTGGACGTGCACGCCTATGAGCCGCGATTCCACGGCGACGGCCGTCAGGACTGGACGTTCGAGGTCACGATCACCTATCGAGACTGGAGCTCGATGGAGGAGCACACCGATCCGGCGGTTGTTCGGCGCCTCTATCCGGATGCCGAGAAGCTGGCTCGCGAGGAGCAGCGCCGCTTCGAACTCGTCGAGGCCCACTGGGATGCCCCGCTCGAAGAACACGTTCTGCCCCGCTAGGTTGCCGGTGCGAGCGCGACGCGCCGCCGAAGCGCCGGCGACGCACCTTCGAGTCGCCGCCGTGCCCGCGATCAGCCGCGGCTGAGGTTCAGCGAGGCGATCGTCTCGCGCAGCACCTCGGCCGACTTCCGGACGCCCCGGGCTTCGTGGGGGCTCAAGTCGAGGCGCAGGACGCGTTCGATGCCCCGCCGGCCGACTACCGTCGGCAGGCTCAGGCAGACGTCGTCGATGCCGTAGTAGTCGTGGACCAGACTCGATATCGATAGGACCGTGTTCTGGTCACGCAGGATCGCTTCCGTGAGGCGCATCAGGCCGGCGGCCACCGCGAAATACGTGGCGCCCTTGCGAGTAATGATTTCGTAGGCGGCGTCGCGGGTCTGGCGGAAGATGCGATCCATATCGTCCGGTCCGAGCCTGATGCCGTTCTCGGCGCAGAACGACGGCAGACGCATTCCCGCGACGTTGGCGAGAGACCACACCGGAACCTCGCTGTCGCCGTGCTCGCCGATGATGTAGGCGTGGACGCTGCGCGGGTCGACGCCCAGATGCTCGCTCAGCATGTAGCGGAACCGGGCCGTGTCCAGGATCGTGCCGGAACCGAAGACCCGATTCGCCGGCAGACCGGCAAGTTCGATCGTGACGTAGGTCAGGACGTCGACCGGATTGGTGGCGACAACGATGATCCCTTCCGGGTTCGCTCGGGCCACTTGCGGGACGATCTGGCCGAATATGGCGGCGTTGCGCTTGACCAGATCGAGGCGGGTTTCACCAGGTTTCTGGTTAGTGCCCGCGGCAATGACGGTGAGGGTTGCGCCTGCACAGTCGGAGTAGTCGCCGGCGCAAATCTTCGTCGGATGGGCGAACGGGACGGCGTGGTTCAAGTCCATCGCCTCGCCCTCGGCGCGTTCCTTGTTGGCGTCGATCAGGATGATCTCCGCGGCGACACCGGAGAGCAGCAGCGTATACGCGAAAGTCGACCCCACCAGACCAACGCCGACGATGGCGATCTTCGTCGGCCCGCCCGGGTGGAAGCCAGCCTCGGGCGCGAGCGAAGGTTCGCCCACAGGGCGTCGAGACTGCGACGACTGGCTTTCGGTATCGCCGCCCGACCCGGCAGCGGCGACGTGGCCTGTGTCATTGGATTTGCTCATACCCCCATCGTGACACAACGCGGGCCGAGGACGCCACAGCCGCCGACGCCACAGCCGCCCGCGACGCGAGTTGCGTCGATGAGTGGCCCATATACGAGCAGCGGGCACGATGCCGAAGCACCGTGCCCGCTGGTAGAGATATTGAGTTGCGTGCGCCCGTGGCGCCCGGCGACCGGCGCATAAGCGCCGGAGGCTACTCGGCCGAGCCGCTCCAGGAGCGGATCGTCTGGAAGTAATTGCCGCGTTCGAATGCGGAGGGATCGGCCACGGCCGCTCGGCTGGCGCTGCCGCGAAGCTGCTCCACCGACACGTACTCGTGTTCGGTCATCCACGCCCGCATTTCCGTCTCGACGGTGCGAACGTGATCCGGACCCTTGCGCAGGATCTCCGAGGTGATCATCGCCACGTCCGCCCCGACCATGAGCACCTTTAGGGCGTCGGTCCCGGAGCGGATGCCGGACGTTGCCGCGAGAGAAACGCCCTTGCCGAGCTGGGGCCGCAAGATTGCGGTCCAGCGCAGCGGCAGCCGTAGTTCCCACGGAGCGCTGAGTTCGATGCGATTGGCGACCTCGAGCGTATCGAGGTCCAGGTCAGGCTGGTAGAAACGGTTGAACAGCACCAGGCCGTTCGCCCCGCCCTTCACAACCTGGGCGGCAAAGCCCGCGATAGCGGTGTAGTACGGGCTGAGCTTGACGGCGAGAGGGATGCCGACCGCCGCTCGAACGGCCGCGACCAGTTCGACGTCGTTCGCCTCTAGGTCGGCCGCGGACCTAGCCGGATCGGCGGCGACGCGGTACAGGTTGAGCTCCAGCGCATCCGCGCCGGCATCCTGAATCCGCTTCGCGTACTTGATCCAACCGCCCGTCGAAGCGGCGTTCAGGCTCGCGATGACCGGAACCGAAACTCGCTTCTTGATGGTCTCGAGGTTCGCGAGGTACTGGTCGCCGACTCCCTCGACGGACTGGAGGGCCGGGAAGTAGTCGAGCGATTCGGCGAAAGAATTGGTGCCCTGATCGAGGGAACGGTTGAGCTCGGAGTCCTCAGCCAGGATTTCCTCTTCGAACAGCGACGGCAGGACGATAGCCCCGACGCCGGCCTGGTCGAGCTTGGCGGCCGAGTCGACGTTACCCGTCAGTGGCGACGGTGATGCGACGATGGGCGACTTGAGCTCGAGTCCGAGATAGGTGGTCTTGAGTTCGACAGTCATCCCTGCATGCCGCTTTCCGCTTCGGTGTCGCCGTTCTCGAGGTGAGGAACGGTCTGGTGCACGCCGGCGAGCTGTTCGTAGTATCGGAACCGCTCGTTGGCGTCTGCCTGGGCTAGTTCGGCCAGTTCGCCGGCTCGCACCGGGTTGGACCGCTTGAGGGCCGCGAACCTTGTCTCCACTGACGCGAATTCGCTGACGGGCATCGAAGGCGTGCCCGAGTCGAGCTTGAACGGCTGACCGTTCTCGACTTCGCTCGGCTGGTAGCGGTACAGCGACCAGTAGCCGCTCTTGACCGCGTCCTTCTGGTGCGCCATCGACGTCTCCATGTCGATGCCGTGGGCGATGCAGGTGGCGTAGGCGATGACCAGGGACGGCCCCGGCCAGGCGTCCGCCTCGAGCAATGCCTTCGTCGCCTGTACGTCGTTGGCTCCCATAGAAATCTGGGCGACGTAGACGTTGCCGTATGAGCGGGCGATGGCCCCGAGGTCCTTCTTGCCGCTGCCCTTCCCTGCTGCCGCGAACTTGGCTACGGCGCCGCGGGGAGTGGCCTTGGAGGCCTGACCGCCGGTGTTGGAATAGACCTCGNNCCAGCCGTCGCCGCCGACGATCCAGACGCCCTGGCGGAGAAGGCCGCCGGAGAGAGCCAGAAGGCTCGCGGCATCGGCCTTGTTCTCGCCGTTGACGCCGGCAAGCACCTTGCGGAGCTTCCCGACGCGCTCACGCTGCGCCTCGATCTCAGGTTCGGTTTTCTGCGTGGCTTCGAGCACGCTGTCGGCGAGGTCCTTGCCGATCACCGGCGCGAGCTTGGCGAGCAGGTACCTGGCGTGGTCGTTCTGGGCGTCGAGGCCGAGGCGCAGACCCAGTCCGAACTCGGCGTTGTCCTCGAAGAGGGAGTTGTTCCAGGCCGGCCCGTGGCCCTTGGCGTTGACCGTCCAGGGGGTCGTGGGCAGGTTGGCGCCGTAGATCGAAGTGCAGCCCGTGGCGTTGGCCACGACCATGCGGTCACCGAAGAGCTGGCTGACGAGCTTGAGGTACGGCGTTTCGCCGCAGCCCGCGCATGCGCCGGAGAACTCGAAGAGCGGCTCCAGGACCTGCGAACCCTTGATGGTGTCGTGGGCCAGGAGATTGCGGTCGAGCTGCGGGATGGACTGGAAGAAGTCCCAGTTCACGAGCTCGGCGTCGCGGTGATCCTCGACCGGCGACATGTTGATGGCCTTGTGCTTGGCCTCCGACTTGCTCTTGGCAGGGCAGACGTCGACGCAAACCCCACAGCCCGTGCAGTCGTCCGGAGACACCTGGATGGTGATTCGATGGTCAACCAGCTCGCGGGACTTGAATTCCTTGGACTGGTAGCCCGCCGGAGCCTTCGCCACGGCCGCTGCCGGGAAGACCTTCATTCGGATCGAAGCATGCGGGCACACGATGGCGCACTTACCGCAATCGATGCAGATGCTGTTGTCCCAGACGGGGATGTGCTGGGCGATGGCCCGCTTCTCGTACTTGGTGGTGCCTGTGGGGAAGGTGCCGTCGACGGGCATGGCGCTCACCGGCAGCAGGTCGCCGCGGCCGGCGATGATCTCGGCCTCGACGCGGTCGAAGAATTCGGGGCGCTTGACCGTGGTCGCCGCGATGGCGTCTTCGCCGGCCTTGACCTTGCCCAGGGGCACGCGGTTCAAGCGTTGCAGCGACATGTCGATGGCGGCGTAGTTGGCCTGAACGACCGCGTCGCCGCGCTTGGCGTAGGTCTTCTTGACCGAGTCCTTGATGCGCTTGATGGCGTCGGCCGGCGGCAGGATGTTGGCGAGGTGGAAGAAGCAGGGCTGCATCACGGTGTTGATGCGGTTGCCCATGCCGACTTCCTCGGCCACCGCGAAGGCATCGATCACGTAGAGGTCGATGGCCTTGTCAACGAGCTGCTGCTGGACCTTCTTGGGCAACTGGTCCCAAACCTGATCGGGACCGTACGGGGAGTTCAGGAGGAACGTTGCGCCCTGCTTGGCGCGGCCGAGCACGTCCAGCTTGGCCATCAGGCCGAACTGGTGGCAGGCAACGAAGTCCGCCTTCTCGACGAGATACGTCGAGCGGATCTGCTGCGGGCCGAAGCGCAGGTGCGACTCGGTGACCGAGCCCGACTTCTTGGAGTCGTAGACGAA
>PMLK01000017.1 GCA_003158875.1 Chloroflexota bacterium | reverse complement strand
ATCCACTGAGCTACGGGGACACCGCTCGAAGGCCATGCGTAGCGTAACCCGACAGGAGGCGACGAGCCAACCTGGCGAGCTCGAGGCCGCCGCTCAACCAGTCGTGAACCGACCGCAAAGCTCCGCCGCGCATGCCGCGACATCATCGAATAGTTCTTTTGTTCCATCGTGAACGTGGCTGGTGAGTGCTAGACTCCAACTCCTTCCGGCACCCACGCCGCCGGTACGTGCCTCGGAGGTCTCTTGTGGCTTCGGTTTCGCTCGATTCCGACCGGGCTGAGCTTCCGATGACGCCCGGACCTCGATCGACCGCACCGAATCGACCCACCGCCATCGCCCCCCAGACCGAAGGTCAGCTGGCTCTCCAGCTTCCGGCCGAACTGCCCCATCTGAGCATCGAGCCCGAATGGAAGGACCAGCAGCGACTCTGGGGCCACAGCTTCCATCCGATGTGCTCGTATCTGGCGAGCTTCCCGGCAGGGCTGGCCCACGCGTTCATCGCCCGCTACACCAGGCCGGGCGACGTGGTTCTCGATCCGTTCAGCGGCCGAGGCACCACCCCGCTTCAGGCTTGCGCCGAAGGCCGCGTCGGTGTCGGCAACGACCTCAATCCCTTCGCCTACATCCTGACCGCGGCCAAGGTCGATCCGCCGACCAAGGCGGACATCAAGACCCGCGTCGGCACCCTTCGAGTGGCCTGGGCGGGCTCGTCGACCGAGTGGAACCTGCTCGCCGACGCGATCGTGGCCAACCCCGGATCGCCCGACATCCTGGTTCCCGGCGCCGGCAGCCGTCCCATCGCACCCGCGTCAGAGCGGAACGGCCTGGTCCCAGTCCGCGTCGACGCTGCCGTTCCCGCCGAAGTGGCCCTCGCCTTCCACCCGAGGACCCTGGCCCAGCTGCTGTACCTGCGTGCCGGTCTCGATCCGGACGATCGCACCGACCGATTCATACTGGCGACGCTGACCGGCATCCTGCACGGCAAGAGCGCGAGCTACCTATCGGCGGTAATGCCAAACACCTTCAGCATGGCGCCGCGGTACGTCCGCGACTTCGTCGAGCGGACCGGCTTCCGATCACCCGAACGCGACGCTTTCAATCTGCTGGACGACAAACTGCGCCGCCTGTACCGCCAGCCGATTCCGGCGACTCGCGGCATCGCCCTCCTCGGCGACGCACGCGACGCCGGTGTGCGCTTCCGAGAGGCGCTCCACGATCGCGGCCTCCCGGAGCGTGCCCGCCTGGTAGTGACGTCGCCACCGTACCTGCGCGTCGTCAAGTACGGCTACTACAACTGGCTGCGCCTGTGGCTGCTCGGCTACGACGCCTCGGCCGTCGACGATCTGCTCGACGACGCTCACCAGCGCGACGCCTATCTCGTGTTCATGCGCGAGGTCCTGAGCGGGCTGCGCCCGGCCCTCGCCGACGATGCGGTCGTGGCGCTCGTCATCGGCGACGTCGAGATGGACCGTGGCAGACCGATCGCGGCCGGCGCGGGACTGGCCGAGTTAGTGTGGGAGATGGCCGCGGCGCCGGAGGGCTACCGTCTGGCGGGCATCGCCACGGACGACATCGCCGCTGGTCGCAAGATGACGAAGCTCTGGGGCGACGAAGCGGGCCAGGCCACGAAGCTGGACCGGATTCTCATTCTCTCGACCGGCGAGGCGGGCAGGAGACGAGCCGTGAACGGCGCCGGTCTGCCGATCGACTGGGAGTGGCCTCGCCGCTTGCCGCGAGCCTTGTAGCCGTTCTCAGGCGCCCACGCGGCAGCCTGAATGCGCACCGAACGCCGCCCCAATGTCGTGGCGCCCGGTGTGAAACAAGAACCGCGTTCGCCTCGCCTCACCGACGCCATGCCGAGCGGGCCAATACAATTGCAGTCATGAATCCGATGTACGCCCCTAGCGACCTCGCCGCGATGGATCCACTCGTTCTGATGAAGAACCTGGACCACGTGCGCATGTCCAGCCGGCGCTTGAGCTACATCCTCCAGCAGCAAGTCCACCTCTACACGCCCACCGCCAACGAGCTGCGGGAGCGAATCGCCACATACCTGGCCGCCGAGCACGAAATCGAAGCCGAGATGGCCCGCCGTCAGCTGCGCGTCTAGCCCCCTGCGCCGTTAGGCTCGCGCCGGCGCCCGATCACTCTCAGCGGGCGGCAGCGACGAAGGCGCCGGCGTGGATCGAGATTTCGGGCGCCTCCTCCGGCGCGTCCGAACCGACCGGCGTGGGCCCCATGACACCGACGAGAGCGCGAGGACGGCGCTCGGCATCCTGACTTACGACGTCGGCGACGAGAGCGGCAAGGCGCGGCATCTCCGCGAGGCCGAACTCGATCCCGTGCTCGGCAAGCTCCGCGAAGCCCCATCCGTGGTACAAACCGCGACTTGCGACCCGACACATCTCGTCGTAAAGCTCCGGCCAACCCACGCGCCTGCGTCTGTGACAGAACCTGACGAAGTCGAAATCGGCGCTGTTGAGCGTTGCCTCACGGTGCCTGCTCGAATCCATAGCTGCACTCGATCCTCTCACCCGAGCCTACGAATCCCATGCCTGAAGACGGACCGAAGGCTCGGTCCAGGATTGGGATTCGTTCCCCCGCGACTCTCTCCTCCGCGGCAGGCTTGGTGCATTGTGGTGGGACCGGCTCCGAGGCGGAAGGGGGTTTCTCCACCAAGTCTTCCACCAAGTTTTCCACAGAACGCCCGTTCGGCGACCACTTGTTCGAGCGGCCCCAGGCAGACGTCGCAAGAGCCGTATCACAATCGGAGATCCTGCGAAACAGCCGGCATTTCAGTGCGTTTCCGGGCCGCGACAAAGCCAGCCGGAACGCCGTCAGCAGACCCAGTCCTACCGCATGTTTCACGCCGTGGGCCGGCGCCGGCCGATTAGGTGGGATAGCGAAGAGCGGAGGCGCAATGCCTCCGCTCTTCTGGTTGACCAACCCGTTTCCGCTAGTTGGTGTGGATCATCACAGTTCCGGCGGCCATGTCGTGCCAGGCGCGCTTGCGCGGCTCGAATGCCGCCCAGGCAAAGCCGAGATAGCCGACGATGATGAACGTGCCGAGGAGATTCTCGCCCCAGAAGACCAGCGCCCGGATGAAGGACATGCCGCCGTCGATCGGGCCGCCATCTATGGCGCGCACGACACGCAGCGACAGGGCGCTCTGGCCGAACGTCGCCCCTCGCTTCCACCACAGCACCGGCATGTAACCGAGCACGATGACCGGCAGAACGAAGATGCCGACGACCGTGATCAAGCAAATGAACGCGATGAGCGCAAGGATGACGGTGTCGATGAGGAGGGCCACGAAGCGGATCCAGAAGCCCGCGTACCGCGGCCCGTACATCATGCCGGGGCCTGGTCCGTAACCGACCGGCGGATAGCCGCCAGGCTGGCCGTACGGCGGTGGCGGATAGCCGCCAGGAGCCGGCGGCATGTAGCCCTGCTGCTGGGGCTGACCCCAGGCGGGCGGCTGTTGCGGCTGCGGCGCGGGACCTGGTCCCGCTGGTGGCCACGCACCTGGAGCCCCTGAGGACTGACCTGATTGTTGCTGATCGTCGGCCATTGCCATCTCCTGGTAGACAGTGACGTCCGCCGGGAGCCGATCCCCAGCCCCACTCTACGGACCCTGCCCATGCTAGCAGGGCCACAATCCCGTCCGGCTGCCGATACGACACAACGCCGGGGCATTCAAGCGGACCGGCATGCGCGGTCCGAGACCGAATCTGCATCCGGGAATCGTCCGGTCAATAAGAACGCCCCCGGGGCGCGGTTTCCGGGGGCGTCGTGGATATCTGATTTGGTACCGCGTATCGGATTCGAACCGATGATCTCAGCCTTGAGAGGGCCGTGTCCTAGGCCTCTAGACGAACGCGGCATCGAGGCACCGGCGCTTGACCGGCGGGCGGGATGATACCAGGCGCCGACACTGTGCGCCAACCTCTTGTCGCCAACCGTGTGTCGATGCGCCAACCTGGAGGGCTACATCCGATGAGTTTCGAGGAACGCCCTAACGCCGTCAGCTACTTGCTGGAAGCTCGATTCGCCAATGACCAGGCCATAGTGAGAGTGGGCGCCGAATGGTTCGTAGACGCCGCCCAGCCAGTCGGCGAGGCGCTCCGCCCCTGTTGCCGACGCGGTTCCGTCAAGACCCGCTCCCACGACGAGCATCGGAATGCCGGTCAGTCGGGCCCGGTCAATCGCGATCCCCTCGCGGATCTCACGCTCGACCAACCCGGATTCGTGCGGCTTCTGGCCGAAGAGATGCTGCAACCGGACTATGTCGGCGATGGTCAAGTCGCGATTGTCGCGTTGGACCTTCTCCGGTAGGGTCTCCCAGCCGATGTGATCGCGACCGTAGACGTCGGGGATCTCACGCAACTCGTGGGGTCGCACCGGCGGCCGAAGATCGCGCGGCAGCTCACTGTCTAGCAGCACGATGGCTCCCACCGCGTGGCGCTCCGCGGCCTTCAGGGCCAGAAGGCCACCCATGCCATGACCGACGACAACAGCGGAGTATCCGACTCGTTCTAGCACCGCCAGAACGTCGTCCAGGTAGTCGTTGAAGTCCACGACTGAGATATCCGTAGTGGCGGACCAGAAGTGGTTCCTGAGATTGAGGGCGTGACCCTCCCAGCCCCGGCTGGCGAAGTACGAGAGATACCGCTCCCAGATCCACGAGCCGGTCAACTCGCCGTGGACGAACAGGAGCGGCCGGCGTCGAGAACGTCGTTCCGGCATCCAGGACTCCACGTACAAACCTCGCTCAGGAATCTCGATCTCATCCTTGCGAATCGGCCGGCCGTTGGCGCCCACCGGATGCGCTCGGGCAACATGAAGCTCGTCGGGGACGTTCTCGCTCATCTTCGGTGTCCTCAAGCCGGGTACGTTGGTTCCGGACCCATGGCGGTCGTTACCACTCATGTGGGTTTATAACCAGCCCTGTCAGGGCCTTCGGGTAGAAGTAGGTCGACTTCTGGGGCATCACATCGCCCTCGGCCGCAACTGCGGCAACCTCCTGGGCAGGCGTGGGCTCGAGCAGGAACGCGGCGTCGGCGCCGTCTCTCGATGTGTCGACCCAGTCGAGAGCTTCGCCGAGTGACTTGGTATACGTCAGTCGGCCGGCAGCGACCGCGGCCGCATCGATCTCGCACAGACGGCGGAGCGCCTCCCCTATCAGCGTGACGTCCAGACGCCGCAGGGCTGGGCCACCGCTCTTCAGCGACATCTCGATGTCCTGGCGTCGCGCCACCAGCACGGCGCCGCCGAGGCGCGTATACAACCCGAACCGACCCCGCCCTCCCGGCGCGTCGGCCGAAGCGAAAGCCACTTCCAACTCAGCCCTGCTCTCGACCGGAGTCACGTCGAATAGCCAGCGGACATGATCGAGCAGGTCCCGAACGCCCTCTTCACCCAGGTTGCGTACGACACGGTGCGTCGGCAGAACCGTCAGCTGCTGCTGAGTCGTCTCGAGGAACAGCATCATGACGTAGTCGGCTGCCGCTTCGAACTCGCCGGTCTTGTTTCTGCCTCGCTCGTCGCGATATCGGATCGCGGTCTCGTAGCGATGATGACCGTCGGCGATGGTTACGGGACCATGAGCTGCGGCGTCGAGCAGCAGGGCCACTTCCTCGCGGTAGTCCCCGTCTTCGGGAACGACCCAGAGCCGGTGGCGCACTACGTCGTCATCGACGAGGTCGGCATCCGGAGTCGATTCGACAATCTCGGCCAGGGCATTGCCGGACTCGCCGCTGGGGTCCGAGAACAACCCGACAACTGGACTCGTGTTCACGCCCGTCGCCCTCATGAGCTTGTAACGGTCCTCCTTGGGCGCCGACAGCGTCCGCTCGTGGGGCAGGACTGCGGAACCCGGCCCAAGGTCCTCGATGAGCAGGCGGGCGAAGAATCCGCGCTGGACGCGTGTGCTATTGCTGCCGGGGACAGCGTATGTCTGCTCGTAGACGTAGATGCAAGCCTGACCGTCCTTGAGCAGCGTGCCGTCCATGCGCCACGCCGCCAGCGTTCGGGCGGCGACGCGATACCTGTCGTCGGACTCTCCTCCGGGCGGAACGGCCGGCAAATCGAGACGTACCGCGTTGGCGGGACTGCGCGCCAGTAGCGTCTGATGGAGCTCCGGGCCGATGACGTCATACGGCGGGCAGACGACACGGCTGATGTCACCGACCTTGCTCCGGTCGAACCGAAGCGCGCGAAAGGCTCGTATCTCTGGCAACAGGGGCTCCCTTAGCGACCAACCCAGCGGACCCGTACGACCGGCCGACAGTCACCTCGTGCCGGCCGGCCAGTGGCCGGAATCGTGCCTGATCGTACGGCATAGGAGCGCCGTCGGCGAGTCGGCGACTGGCCGACACGAACTCACGCCGTCGGCGCACCTGGGCTGAAAGACCGCGTGTCAGCAATTTTCGGCGCACGCTGCTACTTTTCTCCAATGGATCAGGACACCGGAACGACATCCGGCGGCGCCTCAGCAGGCCGCGTGGCTACCAGACATGACGAAACCGCTGTGACCGTGCCTTTCGAGCACGGGACGGACGACCAACTCATGGAGAGGCGTGTCAGGACCCTGACTCCGCTCGTGACCCCGACGCCTGGCCCGGGCGCGTCGTCGACCCTTCGCCGCGAGGTCCTGTACGCGCTTCGCACCGGCGGACCGGCCGCGCCGGATCAGATCGCGGATCGTGTCGCGGCCAGCCGAACGGGCGTGCTCCAGCAGCTGCGGACCCTCGAGTCGGCCGGCCTGGTATCGCGGAGTCTCAGCCGCCACGGAGTCGGCCGGCCGCGCCATGTCTACGATCTGACGCCCGCGGCCCAGGAGCTGTTCCCGGCCAACTACGGGGCCCTGGCACAGTCGATCCTCACCGCGCTGCGGTCCCTCGGCGGAGACGCGCTGCTTCGCCAAGTCTTCGAGGCCCGACGTGAGCATCTAAAGAGCCGCATCGGCAGCCGCCTGGTGGAGAGGCTTCCTGCGAACGCATCGCTCTGGGAGAAGGTCCGCGAGGTCGCGAGCTATCAGGATGAAACGGGCTACCTGGGTCGGGCGACACGCGACGAGAGCGGGGCCATCCACCTGAGCGAACACAACTGCGCGATTTCCGGCGTATCCGGGCCGTACCCGATCGCTTGTGAGGAGGAGCTGGCGCTGTTCGGCGAGATCCTCGACGCCAGGGTCACTCGCGAGTGCCACATCGCCTCCGGCGGACGGAGTTGCACCTATCGAGTGGAGCCGCTGGACAGTCCAGCAGCGCTCGAGAAGTAGCGACTCTCGCCACCCGCGCCACCCGCGCCACCCGCACCCCGCACCACCCGCACCCCGCACCACCTCTACACCCGCGCGCCCGCGCGCCCGCGCGCCCGCGCCACCCTGCTCACGGCTTGTGGGAAATCCCGGTCAAGTCGCCGGCCACGGCGGCGGGTTAGCCCTCCTCCCGCTCCACCTCTTCGCGCGTCGCGGGTTCCAGTATCGCCGGCTGCAGGTCACCGACCTTCGACACGAAGGACGCCTCGAGTGAGGTTTCCGCCGCGCGAACCTGCTCTTCGTAGCTCAGGATGCCGAGGCGGCCGAGTGTGGTGAGTTCGTCACGAATGTATGTCCGCAGCATCTCGGGGCCGTCGGTACTGATCACGTAGCGAATGCCGTTGCTTCGGAACTGCTCGAAGATCCAGCGGAACTCCTCCCAGCCCGAGACGACTTCGGTCTGGAGGTTTGACGTGGGGCAGATTTCGAGCACGATGCCGCGCTCGCGAATCATGGCCATGGTCCGCTGGTCGTAGGCAGCCTTCACGCCATGGCCGATTCGATCGGGCTCGAGCTCCTCGATTACGGCCGCGATCTCCTCGACAGGTCCCGACTCGCCGACATGGACCGTGATCCCGAGCCCATTGTTTCGGGCGCGCTGGAACAGGTTGCGGTAGTCCGAGGCTCGGAAGTTGGCCGATTCGGGCCCGGCGATGTCGATCCCGACGATGCCGCGTTGATGCCAGGCGATCGCCTTCTCGGCGATGATCTCATTGAGACCGAACGGGAAGTCGCGGTCCAGGCAGAAGATCAGGCCCGGCTTGACGGGATATTCGAGCATCGCCCTGTCCATGCCGCGCAGCGACGCGGCGATGATGTGGTCAAGGTCCTGCTCGCCGCCGCGGTTGCGCTTCATGGGGTTGAACCGCAACTCCATGGTGGTGATGTTGTTCTTGCGGTATGCGCCGCCGATGACCTCATAGACCGAACGCTCGACCGCCAGCGGTGACGACTGGATGAGCTCGGTCCAGTGAAACAGCTGCAGGTACTTCTCGAAGGAGTGGCCGCGGTGCGGCGAGGCCGTAATCATCTCGCGGAATTGCCAGTAGTCCTTGGTCGGCAGCTTGATGCCCTGCTCGTGGGCAATGCCCCACATAACGGCCGGCGTGACGGCACTGCCGAGGTGACAGTGGAGTTCGGCCAGAGCGAGGCGGCGGGGTAGCTGGCGGGTCACTCCGAGAGAATACCCACTCCGCGCCGATTCGCTCGATTCTCTAGCTCGACGTTCGGCTCTCGGCGCAGGTATCGGGCGGCCCTCTGCCGCTCCACTCCCGCCCCCAGAGCGAAACCGTGCCTGAACCTACGGCGCTCACAATGCAACCCGGCTGCAACCGACGACGACGAGGTTGTCTTGCGGACCACGACTCCGGCGGCTACGCTGCCACCTAGGCAAGCCCAGGTTGCGGTTGCGGGGTGAGAGGCGGCCGATCTTCGGGCATTTCAGGAGGTAGGAGACCAATGAACTCAACTCGAATCCGACTCTTGGGCGTGATCGCCTCAGCCGCGATTGTCGCGGGCGCGTGCAGCAGCACGGCCACGACTGCCCCGGCCACGACAATGGTTCCCGTGGCCACGTCCTCATCGAGCGCCGCCTCGGCGGCCCCCACTGCGGCCGCCATTCCGACGATCTCGGCTGATCAGCTCGTCACCGCCGGTACGCTGACCATCTGCTCCGACACGTCTTACCCGCCCCAGGAAAACCTCGATCCGACGACCCACGTAGCAGTCGGCTCCGACATCGACCTGGCCAAGGAAATCGCCAATCGTCTCGGCCTCAAGCTGGTCGTCAAGACCACCCAGTTCGACACGATCATCCCGGCCCTTCAGGGCGCGAACTGCGACGCGATCATCTCGGCCCAGTACATCACTGACGAGCGCAAGCAGCAGGTCGACATGATCCCCTACTTCCACGCGGCTGAGTTCTTCGTCGTCCTCTCGGGCAACCCGGACGGCATCAAGGCCCTGACCGACATGTGCGGCAAGAACGTCGCCGCCGAGAAGGGAACCACGGAAGCCGACGACATCGACGCCGTCATCGGCAAGGCCTGCACCGACGCGGGCAAGGCCAAGCCGACCGCCAAGGTCTTCGGCGCCGATACTGACGCCCTCCTGGCCCTTCAGTCCCACACCGTGGTCGCGCACTTCACCGACTCGCCGGTGGCCGGCTACGAAGTCAAGAAGGGCAACGGGGCCTTCGAAATCGTGCCGAACCTCTCGGTCGAAGAGCCGAACGAAGGCATCAGCGTCCTCAAGGACAAGACTGCGGTCAGCGCCGCCATCACCGCCGCCCTCAAGGCGATGATCGACGACGGCACATATCTCACTATCCTCAAGCAGTGGGGCGTCGACGCAGGCGCGATCACGTCCGCCGACGTCAAGTAGCCTCACGACCCGGGCCCAACCCCTCGTGAAGACTGTGCTGACGCCATCTCGAGGCACCCGACGAGCTTTGCTCGTCGGGTGCCTTCTGTTCATCGCCTTAGCCGTCACCGGATGTTCCTCCAGCAAAGGCCACCTTGACCTGAACTGGAATACCTTCTGGGGCGACATCCTTTCGCCGGACGGCGCCATCATCAACGGCCTGTGGCTGACGATCTCGATTTCGGTCATCGCCCAGTTCCTGGGCGTTCTTTTGGGCACCTTCGCCGCGCTGGGCAAGTCAGCCAAGTTCCTGCCGTTCCGACTTCTCGCGAACGTCTACATCTGGTTCTTCCGCGGGACGCCGCTTCTCGTGCAGTTGGTTCTGTTCCGGTTCGGACTGCAGGCGGCCAACTTGTTCTTCTGGCCGACAATCGAATTGGGCCCCATCCAGATCCTGCCTGAGATCCTGGCCGGCACTCTCATCATGGGCGTCAACGAAGGCGCATACATGGCAGAGATCGTCCGTGCCGGCATCATGTCGATTGATCCCGGTCAGCAAGAAGCCGCCAAGTCGCTGGGCATGACCTACGGTCAGACTATGGGCAGAATCGTGCTGCCGCAGGCGGCTCGGGTCATCATTCCGCCGCTCGGCAACGAGTTCAACAACATGCTCAAGACGACCTCGCTGCTCCAGATCATCGGCGTCTTCGAGCTATTCAACACGTTCTCGATCAAGTACTCCAACGACTTCCAGACCTTCGTGCACATGCTGGCCGCCTGCGTTTGGTACCTCCTGCTTACGACGATCTGGGGCGTGGTGCAGGCCTGGATCGAGCGCAAGCTGTCGAAAGGCACGAACCTTAACTCCGATGCAGGCGGCCCGAGTTGGACCGCTCGCTTCCTGGGCCGAGGGCGACCCGAAACCTCGCTCGGAGGCCATTGATGTCCGCAGTCGAAGTCAGTCACAACCTCCTCGGCGCCATCGGTGGCGTCCCGAGGCCGGAATCGGACGTGGTAGTCGACGCGCGCGACGTCAACAAGTGGTTCGGCCGGCTCCACGTCCTCAAGGACGTGTGCCTGCAAGTCAAGCGTCAGGAAACCGTTGTCATCATCGGGCCGTCGGGCTCCGGCAAGACCACCTTCATTCGGTGCGTCAACCACCTCGAGAAGATCCAGAGCGGCCGGATCTTCGTCAACGGTCACCTCATCGGCTATCGAGAGGCCGGTGGTGGGACCAAGCTCGTTGAGGACAAAGAGAAGAACATCGCCCACCAGCGCCAGGACATCGGAATGGTGTTCCAGCGTTTCAACCTGTTCCCCCATATGACCGCCCTCGAGAACATCATCGAGGCCCCAATCCACGTCCGCGGTACGTCGCGCGACGAGGCAGTGGCCATGGGTCGAGCGCTCCTCGAGCGGGTGGGCCTCGCGGCCAAGGAGAACGTGTACCCGAACCAGCTGTCCGGTGGACAGCAGCAGCGCATCGCAATCGCCCGGACGCTGGCGATGAAGCCGGCCCTCATGCTCTTCGACGAACCTACGTCGGCCCTCGATCCCGAGATGATCGGCGAGGTTCTGGAGGTCATGAAGGAGCTGGCGCGCGAAGGCATGACCATGATCGTGGTCAGCCACGA
>PMLK01000069.1 GCA_003158875.1 Chloroflexota bacterium | reverse complement strand
GGCCGAACGTGCCGGTGAGGCGCTCCCGGTAGCGCGACCCCAGGGCGGCGCAGTTGTCCTCGATCAGCCACAGGGTGTGCTTCTCGACCAGCTCGGTGACCGTGTCCAGGTCGAAGGGCACACCCAGCGTGTGGGCCAGCATGATGGCGCGCGTGCGCGGAGAGATGGCCTCCCGCAGTTGGGCCGGGTCCGCGTTGTAGTCGCCCAGGCGGATGTCGACGAATACAGGCACCAGGCCGTTCTGCACGATCGGCGCGACGGTGGCGGGAAAGCCTGCGGCCACGGTGACGACCTCATCGCCGGGCCTGAGGCGACGCTCCCCGAGCTGGGGCGATGTGAGCGCCGTCAGGGCCACGAGGTTGGCCGACGACCCGGAATTGACGAACAGGGCGTCCGAGAGGCCGAGGTAGCCAGCGACGCCCGCCTCGAACTCCTCCGTGAAGCGGCTGGCCGTCAGGTAGAAGTCGAGGCTGGAGTCGACCAGGTGGCGCATCTCTTCTTCGCCGAACACGCGGCCGCCGTAACGCACCGAGTCGCGTTCGGAATCGAATGGCGGCAGCGCATGGCGCTCCCTGTAATACCGGCCCACCAGCTCGAGGATCTCGCTGCGGGTGTCTGCCGCATCGTGGCGTTCTCCCGTCACCTGACCTCCCTCATCTTGTCATTGCCAGTCTCTGCCACGGCCCAGGGTAGCCCCGCCGTGCGAGCATCGTCCTGATAGACGCGGATCTGATCTTCGACCAGATCACTGGCGGCCGCAGGGGAGCGGTAGTACTCGCGGTACCAGGAGGCCGTCCGGCGAACCGCGGTCTGAGCGTCCCACGCGGGAGCCCAGCCTAGCTGTTCCCGCGCCTTGGCGCTATCCAGGCTCAGCCGGTGGGCCTCGTGGGGTTTCGGTCCCGTCGCGCCCGCGGTTACCCAGGAACCCGTGCCCCACTCACCGAGGAAGCGCTCGACCACCCAGCGCACAGAGTGATCGCCGGCGTCGCCCGTGGGACCGAAGTTCCAAGCACCCTCGTAGCGACGGCCCTCGCGCAACATGCGGGACCCTAACCAGAGGTAGCCTGCGAGAGGCTCGAGGACATGCTGCCAGGGGCGGACGGCGTCGGGGTTGCGCACGACGATGGGCTCGCCGGCCGCCAGGGCCCGCACCGAGTCGGGGACAATCCGATCAGTGGCCCAGTCGCCACCGCCGATGACATTGCCGGCGCGGGCAGATGCCACTGCCGCCCCATCGGCAAAGAAGCTGTCGCGATACGCGGCCGTGACCAGCTCCGCGCAGCCCTTGCTGGCGCTGTACGGATCGTGGCCGCCCATGGCGTCCGTCTCGCGAAAGGGGCGATCGTCTTCGTGGTTCTGGTAGCACTTATCGCTGGTCACGACGACGACCGCTCTGACCGAGGCGCAGGCGCGGGCCGCTTCGAGCACGTTCACGGTGCCCATTACGTTGGTCTCGAATGTCTCGTGTGGCTCCGCGTACGCCCGCAGGACCAGGGGCTGGGCGGCCAGGTGGAAGATCACCGACGGCTGCGCAGCCTGGACCTCCGACACCAGGCGGTCCCGGTCGCGGACGTCGGCGACCACGTGCTTGAGCCGCGCGCCCAGGTCTAGGGCCGCAAAGAGGCTGGGCTCGGTAGGTGGGGTGAGCGCGTAGCCGGTGACCTCGGCGCCGAGAGCCACGAGCCACTCGGAGAGCCACGCCCCTTTGAAGCCGGTATGGCCGGTGACGAAGACGCGGCGGTTGGCGTAGCTCTCAGTCAGGCCCATCTGCAACTCCGTAGAGCAGGATGAGCGGCACGTCTGGTCCGAACTGGCGACGCGCGGCGTTCGCGATGGCCGTCTGGCTGACGGCCGACGCGACCAGGATGGGTCCTGCTGGCTTCCCGACCGATCGTGGCTCCAGTACCATCCGGCCAGCAAGCTGCCTGCCGGAGTAGTGCGGGTTAGAGTCGATAAAGCCGACGATGTTGCATTCCGCGAGCCTCGAAGTGGCCAGCAAATGCAGCGCGTGCGTCCCCGTACCCCAGACGTAGATCGGGCTCTGAGACTCCGCGAGTTCAGTGACCTTCATCAGTACCGCAGCTTCCTTCTCGGCGCTGCGTGCAATGTATCTCCGCAGAGCGGCGACCCCTTCCAGGTCACGTTCGAAGGCCAGGTGTCGAGCGGTCCCGCGACACAGAACCTCGAGCGCCGGCCCTTCGGCGATGTCGCTCAGCTTCACCACGATGGTTCGCTGCGCCGCGACTTCCAGGCCGACCGATGCCAGCAGATTCCGAAGAGACCCGGCCGTGAAGTAGTTGATGTGCTCCACGCTGAATTGCTGGTACGGCGCATCCACATCGAACTCGAACCGGTCTCCATCCGGAACGTGGAGATAGAGCAGTCCGTCCCCGGCGATCAGCCCGACGATATCTCGCAACGCCGCGGCCGGATCGACGAGGTGCTCGAGGACCGCTACGAGGCTGACTACGGAGTACTGCTTTCCCAACGCCTTGGCTGTACCCACGTCGCCGGCGACGACGTGCAGGCCGTGCTTCTCCCTCGCCGCGCGTGCCGCGTCGGGCGACGGCTCGACACCATGGACGCTGGTGAACCCGAGATCACGCAGCGCGACCAGGAGCCCCCCAGTCGCGGTCCCAATGTCCATAACCGAAGCGGTTCGGTCTACGACATTGGCCGAGATGAATTGGGCCTCGTCGGCGAACCGGTCGGCATCGAACGAGGACACCTCGGCGCCGGCGGCGCCGAGGTCGTACTTGGACGACTGATCGTAGTACTCGGAGAACCGCGTCTGATCGGGAAGGCCCGAAGCAAAGCACATTCCGCACGCGCTACATGCGACGACGTCGTAGGCGTGCGTGATGCTGCCTGCGGCGAAGGGCTCGAATCGCTGCTGATACAGGACTTCGTGCTGGACGGACCCGCAGACGGGGCAGGGTCTGGTCGGCTGCCCGCTCGGCGCCGGCTCTATCTTGGACGACGAACCCATCACTTGTGGACCCACGTCGCCCAAGGCGCGTCCCCCGAGTCCCACAGCGTCTGGAGCACGCGGAGGTCGCGCAATGCGTCCATTGGCTGCCAGAAGCCGCGATGGCGATAGGCCCGCAACTCATCGTCCGCGGCCAGGCTCTCGAGCGGTGTGCGCTCGAATGGCATGTCGTCCCCCTCGATGCGGTCCAGCACAGCCGGCTCGAGCACGAAGAATCCACCGTTCACCCAGGCGCCGTCCCCGACGGGCTTCTCCTGGAACGCCCGGACGGCAGGCGCAGACTGGCCGCCCTCCAGGTCTTCGTCGATTTGTAGCGATCCGAAACGCCCGAGCGGCTGGACGGCCGTGATCGTCGCCAGTTTGCCATGGGCGCGATGGAATTCGAGCAGCTTGCCGATGTCCAAGTCTGCGACGCCGTCGCCGTAGGTCAGCATGAACGTGTCGTCGCGCACGTAGTCGGCAACACGTCTGATCCGGCCACCCGTCTGCGTATCGGCCCCCGTGTCCACGAGGGTAACCCGCCACGGCTCGGCCGCGTTCTGGTGGACCTGCATGGAGTTGTCGCGCATGTCGAAAGTCACGTCGGACATGTGCAGGAAGTAGTTCGAGAAGTACTCCTTGATCACNNCTCAACCATGGGCTTGGGCCTGGACGCGGTCTCTTCCGACAGCCGGGTGCCGAGTCCACCGGCAAGGATCACGACTTTCACTACGCTCCCGCTCCCGAGATGACCACCTTCGACAATGGATCCAAGTGTAAGCGACTTCTCAGGCATGGTAGTTGGAGTTCAGCTTGTCGGTCGCAAGCGAGGCTTGGACGTCTAGCCCGGGACCTATCGAGACCGACCAGCCTCCGCGAGGACGTCGGCAAGTGTCTGGTGAAGCGATATCCCCGGCGTCCAGCCCGTCAGTTGCCTGAGCAGCGTGGCGTCGCCGCGGACTTCCGCCGGGTCGTCCGCGCGGACGAGCGTCTCGTCGACCTCTACCTTCGTCTCCACGCCGACGATGGCGCACATCGCCTCGATTATCGATCGGATGCTGACGGCCACTCCCGAGGCGACGTTCACCACATGGCACGACGGTACCGCGAGGCCTGCCAGCCATTCCAGGAGAAGGCGATAGGCTCGGACCACGTCCCGAACGTCGGTCAGGTCGCGGCGTACATCAACGTTTCCGGCGCGGATACAGGTTGCTTCGCCTCGCTGGACCGCTATTACACGGTTGGCAATCGCCGGTACCACGAATACAGGTCGCTGGCCCGGTCCCGCATGGTTAAAGGAACGGGTTACTACGACAGGGAATCCGTATCTGGCCGCAGCTTCCATAGCCACGGCCTCTTCTCCGATCTTGGAGAGAGCGTACGGATGGTAGGAGGCGACTGGGGAATCCTCGGTCAGGGGTAGGTCCGCGGCCCCCGGTGAGCCGTAAACCTCGGAAGACCCGACGACCAGTACCGGTGGCCGGACGTTCATGGCGCGAAGGGCCTCGAACAACGCCACAGTGCCCCCGACGTTGACCCGGAACGCCTCGGCCGGGTCGGTTCGAGCGTCCGGGGCGAAGGCCATCCCGGCGAGATGCACTACCGCATCGGGGGCGCCCGCCGGTCCTTCGAACCAGCGGGTGAGTGCGGCGCGGTCCGTTATCTCGAGTTCATCGGGACCAGGAGCGGGGACCACTTCATGGCCGTGGCTTCGCAACTCGCCCTGGAGCCAGCCGCCGACGAATCCGATGGCGCCCGTGATGTAGACGCGCATCGCGGACGCCCTAACCTCGCGTGTTCGCCAGACCGACGTCGATGGTACTGACCGGATGCCGTCGCAGCCGGTCCACATCAGAATCGACCATCATGCGTATCAGTTCTTCGAAGCCGACCGTCGGCTCCCAGCCGAGTTCGCGGCGAGCCTTGGACGGGTCGCCGAGGAGCCGATCGACCTCTGCCGGGCGGTACAGCTGCGGGTCCACCACGACGTGCTTCTCGTAGTCGAGACCGACGCGCTCGAAAGCGATCTGGCATACCTCGCGGACCGAGTGGTCGATCCCGGTGGCGATCACGTAGTCGGTGGCTTCCGGCTGCTGGAGCATGGACCACATCGCCCGGACGTAGTCGCCGGCGAAGCCCCAATCGCGGCGGGCGTCCAGATTGCCCATGCGGATTTCCTTGGACAGCCCGAGCGAGATCCGGGCGGCGGAGTCGGTGACCTTGCGGGTCACGAACTCCAGGCCGCGGCGGGGAGATTCGTGGTTGAACAGGATTCCGGAGACGGCGAACATGCCGTAACTCTCGCGGTAGTTGACCGTCAGGAAGTGGCCGTAAGCCTTGGCCACGCCGTACGGACTGCGCGGGTGAAATGGCGTCAGCTCGGTCTGCGGCACTTCGCGCACTTTGCCGAACATCTCACTCGAGGACGCCTGGTAAAACTTGACGGGCTGCTCCACCTGACGGATGGCCTCGAGCATCCTCGTGACACCCAACCCGGTGAACTCGGCCGTCAGAACCGGCTGATTCCAGGAGGTGGGCACGAAGCTCATGGCGGCCAGGTTGTAGACCTCATCGGGCTTGACGGCCTTCAGCGCGGCCACGATCGAGGCCTGGTCCAGGAGGTCGCCCTGGAGGAGCTCGATCCGGTCGGCGATGTGCTCGATCCGCTCCATCGAGTCGGTGCTCGACCGGCGCGTCATGCCGACGACCCGGTAGCCCTTCTCGAGTAGGAATTCGGCCAGGTATGAACCGTCCTGGCCGGTGATGCCCGTGATCAATGCAGTCTGAATCATGTGGGGAGTATAGTCAGTTGCGCGGGCCCACCTCCCGACTTCGCTCGGTCCCGGTGTCTGCGGCCGTGTCGCATTTCGGGTGCCAGGGAGGACGAGCGGTTGAGGGTGGTCGTGGACACGGCCAAGCTGCGACGGCCCCGAGCCGGCACGGCACGCTGGGTGAGCGGCCTGGTCGGAGCACTGGGTCGGATAGATGGCTTGGAGCTGGTCGAAGGCACCGGCCCGAGGCGCATCGGTAGCGGCCTCTTCATGCGGCCTTTGAACGTTACGCTGGAGCGGCTCTGGTATGAGCGCGGCATGCGGCGAATGGCCGAACGTGTCGGCGCCGACGTACTTCTGATGCCGGGTGCTTACTCACTGCCGCGTGGCCGGATCCCCCAGCTCGTGACGATCCTCGACGTCAACTACCTCACTCAGCCCGGCACGTACGACCCGATGTTCGTGCGCTACGCGACGTGGTTGAGCGGCCGCACGATCAAGAACGCCGACGGCCTGATGACCATCTCAGAGTTCAGCCGGTCGGAGATATGCCGCCACCTTGGCGCCGATCCTGACAAAATCTCCGTCGTGTATCCGGGTCTGGACGCCCCACCTTTGGGCACGTTCGCGGCCCCGCTTGACCGTCCCTACGCCCTGTACGTGGGCGCCACGGAGAAGCACAAGAACATCGGTGTCGTCCTCGACGCCTGGGAGAGGCTGAACGGCGACCTGCCACTCGCCATAGTTGGACGCCCCGGTCGAGACCACGCCGAGATTGCCGCCCGTGCCGCCCGATCGAAGGGCCGCGTTCGGCTGATCGGTTCCGTCAACGACCACGCGCTGGAGTGCTGGTATCGCGGCGCCACGGTGTTCGTCTTCCCGTCGCTGGCGGAGGGCTTCGGCTATCCGCCCCTCGAGGCGATGCAGCGGGGAGTGCCCGTGATCGCGTCGCGAGCCGGTTCGCTGCCCGAAGTTCTCGCCGACGCCGCTCTCTACTTCGCGCCGCGGGACGCGTCGGAGCTGGCCGAGCGTGTCGGGCAGGTTGTGGACGATGCAGCGCTGCGGAGCGGCATGATCGAGAGAGGCAAGGTTCAATCGGCCAGGTTCAACTGGGCCGATGCGGCGGCGGCCACGACGCGCCTGCTCGGAGAGCTCGTCGGACGTGGCTAGACCCGGGGGCGACGGAGCCAGACCCAGCGCGCTGTTCCTCGCCGCGGATCTGCCGTGGCCTCGGGACGGAGGCGGCCGCATCGCGACCCTGCACATTCTCGAATCGATGTGCCGGCGCTATGACGTGGACCTGGTAGCGATGGCCGATCCCGTCGCCGAGCCGGACCTTCAATACCTGCGCTCGATTTGCCGGAGCGTCGAAGTTGTCAGGATCCCGTTCACGTTCGGGCGTCATCGGATCCGGCAGCTGGCCGTCCTGCTGCGCAGCCTCGCTTCCCGGGAGCCATATCGCGTTCGCAAGTTCCGCAGCGCCCGGTTCGAGGCAGCCGTGCGGCGCCAGCTGGCCGGCAACCGCTACGACGTCTTCCACTGCGACCAGTTCGGCGCACTGCCGTACGTGCGGCTGGCGCCGGCCGAGGCCGTCACCACGGCAGTTCACCACAACGTCGAGTCGGACATTTACCGCCTCGCGACGGAACAAGCATCCAACCCGATGCGCCGGCTGTTCGCGGCCAACGAGCGCCGCAAGCTGGCGCGGGCTGAGCGGCTCGAACTCTCGGCCTTCGACCGGGTCTTCGTGCTGGCCGCGAACGACGCCGAACTTCTCCGCGACCTGGGCATCGACCGCACGACCGTCATTCCTATGCCCGCACCCAAGGCGCCCCGCGTCGCGCCGGCCCAGGGCGCGCCGACCCAGAGCCCACCTCCGCCACGCGGCCATCGGATCCTCAGCCTCGGCTCGATGAGCTGGTACGGAGTGGCCGACGGGCTGCTGTGGTTCCACGACGACGTCCTGCCTGCGGTCCGGGCCGCTGTGCCGGATGTGGAGTGGGAACTCGTCGGTCCCAATGCCCCGGCCTCCATCCGCCGCCTCGAGGGCGAACCAGGCGTGGTCGTGACGGGCTACGCGCAAGAGATCGCTCCGCACCTGCAAGCTGCCAGGGTCGGCATCGTGCCCCTTCGAATCGCCGGCGGCGTCCGGTTGAAGCTGCTCGACTTCCTCGCCTGGGGTCTGCCGGCCGTGGCGACGACCGTTGGGGCGCGCGGTCTGGACATTCCCGAAGGGAGCGGTTGCTTCCAGCGCGATGACCCCGACGCGTTTGCCGCGGCGGTCGTGGAGTTGCTGAATGACGACGCGCTGTGGACGCGGGTGGCAGGCGCAGGGCGCGATTTCGTCCAAAGGAATCACTCGGCCGCCAGCCTGGACGAGGCGATGGCGAGTGGCATCGAGCAGGCGTATCGAACCCATCTCGAAAGGAGCGCCCGATGACGGACCACGCCGCGGAGGTCGTCCAGATCGGGTCGATCTTCCTCGACAACGTCGTCACGGCCGAGCACGACGCGCAGGTCAAGGCCTGGCTCGCGGACGGCACGGCCACCGCCCGCTACGTGTGCACACCGAACGTGGATTACGTCATTAGATCGGGCCGAGACCCGATCTTCCGCAAGGCGATTAACGATGCCAACCTGCGCGTGCCCGACGGGATGTGGATCGTCTACGCCTCGCGGATTGCCGGCCGGCCGCTCCGTGGCACCGTCACGGGCCGGCTGATCCTGCCGCGGTTCGCCGAGTATTGTCGCGATAGCGGTCTCTCACTGGGCGTCGTCGGTGCCGGTCCGGGGGTCGCGCAGGAGGCCGCAGATCGGCTGCGGGAGGAATTCCCGGGCCTCGCCATCAAGCATGCGATCACGCCGCCCAAGCCGTTTGTCGTCGGCTCGGCGGAGGACAAGGCGATCGTGGCGGCTCTCAAAGCCGATCCGCCGGCCCTGCTGTTCGTGTCGCTGGGCGCGCCGCGGCAGGAGATCTGGATGAACGCCCATGCCGCGGAGCTGGCGCCGATGGTCCTGATAGGGGTCGGGGCGGCGCTGGATGTCGTAGCGGGAAAGGTCAAGGAAGCGCCTCGCTGGATGACGCGAGTCGGCCTCGAATGGTTCTACCGGCTGGTCCAGGAGCCGCGCCGTCTTGCCCGCCGCTACCTGTGGGACGACCCGCATATCTTCGTTTGGGCTCTAAGGACGCGGGCAAGAGGACCACACAAGTAGGGGCCAGGCATACCAATCAATGAACTCTGATCGACGCTTGGTGCCAGCGGCCGATGCCGTCCTTGCAGCGGCCGGGCCTACGCTCGGGAAGTCGCTCGCAGAGCCACAGAGCCAGAAGGCCGACACTTAGCCGAGGGAGCGCTCGTAAACGGCCCAGAGCGTGTCGGCAGTAGCCTGAAGAGAGAACCGCTCGGTGAGAGCTTGCCGCGTGACGTCCGCCACCGGCAGGGGCGCCGCCATCGCACCTGCGATCGCCTCGGCGCTGGACTCCACGAGCGTCGCCGCCGAGCCGACGGTCTCACGAGCTGCGGGTGTGTCCACGGCAATCACCGGGACTCCTCGTAGAAGAGCTTCGACTCCCGGCAAGCCAAAACCTTCGATTCTGGAGGTGCACAGGAGGGCCGTCGCCGCGGCGAATTCGGAGTCAAGCTCGCCGTCTGAAACGCGGCCCAGGAAGGCGACCTGGTCCGCGACTCCGGCGACTCCGGCAAGATGCTTGAGCCGTGCCCGGCTTTCGGGTCCGGACGGTCCGATGAACCTCAGTGTGCCGGCGCCTTGGACTCGACGGAATTCTGCGAGTGCCGCGACCGCCAGACCCGGCTGCTTGTGGCTGTCGAGAGCTCCCACGAACAGAAACGCCGGCTCGGCCGCCGGAGCCCGCTCGATCGCCGCAGGTGCCTGAACGACCGGGTAGACGATTGAGATCCGCGCCGGGTCGATGCCGAGTTGCTCGGAGACGTCGTCTGCCGTCGTTGTCGATATGGCGACTATCGCGTCGGCATGGCGCAGCTGATCCAAGTAGACGCGATAGGCATGGCGATGATGGGGCTGCCACGAATCGAGCATCCCCGGCTCGTGCAGCGGGATCAAGTCATAGGCCGTGACGATCTGACGCACTCCCCGAAGCCGCGAGGGGCGATGTGGATCGGTCGCGTGGAAGACCGTCGCTCCGGCTCGCTTGACGGCGCGGCCTATGGCCGGCGATCCCAGGATCCATCCCAGATCCAGCGGGCGAATCGTGAGAAGCGACGCCGAAACCGAGCGGCCCGCGAACAATGGAGGAGTGTCGCCAGTAGGCGAGAGCGCCCAGACAATCTCTTGCCGCTCCGCCGACCACTGCCCGATCGCGTCGGTAAGGCCCCGAACGTAGCGTCCGATGCCGCGCGCGCCGTGGCCCCCGACCGACGGCCCGATATCGAGGAGGAGGTGTTGTGGCATCGTGACCTCGGGCGCTTCTGAGCTAAGGCTCACCATGGCCGCCGCGATTCCGGCCGGTCTGGACCACGTCGTACAAATCCTGCTCGTAATCGGCCGCGATGGTTCGCCAGTCGTAGCGTTCCTCAACCAGTCGCCGGGCGGATGCAGCCATCGCGCGCCGAGCGGCGACATCCCCGAGAAGCCGGACGATCTCCGCGGCGAATGCCTCCTCGTCGTCGGCGGTCGCGACGTCGACGCCGTGCTGGACCGCGATGCCCGAACTCGCGATCGTCGTTGCCACGGTGGGCAGACCCGCGGCAAAGGCCTCCAGCAGCTTGAGCCGAGTTCCGCCGCCGGCCCGAAGCGGGGCGACGAAGAGGTCCGCCCCGTCGAGATATGGCCGCACGTCGGGGACCTGGCCTACCACGTCGACCGCGTTGTCGCCCCGTTCTTTGAGCGAGGCGGGCGGGCTCGAACCCACGAGAACCAGATGCGCCGAAGGTCGAGTTCGGCGGACCAGCGGGAGTATCCGTTCGATCATCCAGACGGCCGCATCCAGATTTGGAAGGTAGCCGAGCGTGCCAGTCATGAGCAGCCCGTCGCCGCGGTTCTCGGCATGGTCTACGTACGGGATGGAGCGCAAGTCCGCGCCGCTAGGACGGACCACGACGGACGCCCCAGGCGCCATTTTGCGGAAGGTCGCTGCATCCGCCTCCGAGACCGCAACCGTCCTCCTCGCCAGGCGAACCAGGTTGCGTTCAAAGCGCCGCCACTTGACGGTGTCGAGGCGGGCGCGGGCACGGCCCATGAGCGTCCACCTCAGCCGTGCGGTGTTGGCGCTGATACCCGATTCGACGTTGTGTGCGTCCAGAATCACAGGCACACCTGCGGCGAGGAATGGCGTCGCGTGCTGGCCAACATGGGCCTGCATGAGCATTACCACGTCGAAGCTGTCTAGCGCGTTGAGCTGGACGATGTCTGCTACAGGCGGCCTCGCCCAGACCTCTTCCGGTAGCGGTGACACCAGCGCCGATATCTTGGCAACGAGAGAACTCCGGCTGCGACCGGGCACGGCGACGATCCGAGGCCTGGCGGCCGCGTCGGCCCACGTCGGTGTCTCATCGCCAGGCTCTGAGACCCATACCGTGATGTCGTGCCCGAGACTAATGAGCTCATTGATCAGGTGGTAGGCCCGCATCTTGCCGCCACCGAATGGTGGATACGGGGCGTACGGGCACACCACAAGCGCGCGGAGATGCTGACGCCCATCCTCAACCGTCACACCCGATCACCCGCCGACAGAGAGCCACCCGCCTTGTATGTCCAGCCGTGCTTCTTGATGGCGTCGCGGACGTTCCACAGGACCGCGCCGACAGTCATCGAGACGCTCGCCCAAATCCCGCCGCCATGCTTGATTCGTCTCGCCATGAAGAGCGGCATCCGCCACCAGAAGAGCCGTCTCAAAAATGCGAGATTCTGGCGGCGAGTCCCGTTTCGACGAACGAAGAGCATCGAGTTGCGGAGCATGTAGTAGTCCACCTGGGAAGGTCGCGCGGTGCCGTTCACGAGATGGACGATGGATGCCCGGGGCTCTATCAGGCAACGCATCCCTGCTCGCCGCGCCCTAAAGCACACGTCGGTCTCCTCCCAGTACAGGAAGAAGTCCTCATCGAAGCCGCCGATGGCAAACGCGGCCGCCACCGAAACGAGCATGCACGAGCCGTCAATCCACGAAACCTCATAGGGACTCGTGTGCGACACGATGCCGGCCGCCTGCTCGTGCCCCGACATGTAGTCTCCCCAGTCGTATGTGCCGCCGGAAGACCACACCTTGCCTCGAGGATCCATGATCAGCGGCCCCACTGCGAAGACATCGGGTTCGCAGGCGTCGACCAACCGCTGGGCCATGAGCGGATCGCTGAGCAGCGTGTCGTTATTGAGGAGGAGCACGTGCCGGGCGCCGTGGTCGCGAGCCCAGCGGATCGCCGCGTTGTAACCTCCGCCGACGCCCATGTTCCGGGGCAGAGTCAACGCCTCCACTTGCCCGCGGAATTCCGAGGCGAGCCTCTCCGCCTCCGGTTCTCGTGATGCGTTGTCGACGATCAGGACCCTGTGGGCGGGACCTGAGAGACGTGCCACGGACTCGATGCAGGCCCGAGTGAGTTCGTAGCCGTTCCAGTTGAGGATCGCGATGACCAGCTCGGCGCGATCCTCACGGCTTGCATTGGACATTCTGGTCAGGGCAAACGGTGCCAGATCTGCTTGGCCCAGCCCGGCGCCAGGTCGCGCACTCGGCGACGCCGGCGGCTGGCCGAAACTGTCTCCGTCGCCTCGAGAGCGTCTTCCTGCATCGGGCCTCCACGTTCTGGGCCGCAATATTAGCGCGGCAACCGGGTGAGCATGGCAGCGACGCCACGGACTCCTGCCTTGCCGGCAGCGGCGAGTCAGGCGCTGGGCTCGTTTCCAAGCGTGCGAAGGATCCGGCGCGCACGTCAGTGGCCAGCTGCGCGATGTTCATTCGCTGTGGCGGGCGTTCGTGGCGCAATCCGGAAAGTGGCGTAGGCCGGTCCGGCGTGGCGACGATGCGACACCGCTGGAAGGGGGATAATCCTGACCGGCCCGGCGATCGCCGCGTGGCCAGATGGAGGGTCGGAATTGACTGAGTTCCGGTACGGGCTGGGATCCCGCGCCGCCGTGCGGCATCGGGTCGTATGACCGACTCTCGGAAGAAGCGGGGCAACGCGGCGAAGCGAATCGCTCGGGCGGTGCTGCCGCCGGTCGCGTTGACCACTTACAGGCGGCTGCGGGATCGGCGTCGGCCGGCGCCAGTGACAGAGTGGGAATACCTGCCCGGCGGCTGGCCGGAATCGACCCAGGAAGGACCCGGCTGGAACGCCGAGAGCATCGTCAGGACTCAACTGGATCGCTGGCCCACATTCGTGAACTCCGTCGCCGCGCCGGCCGCGTTCGGTCTATCCAACGAGGCCCGATCCGGAACGCTCGACTACGGCGTCCACAACACGATCCTGACATTCGGCTACGTCCTCGCGACTGCCGCGGCCGGGCACAAGCGCCTGTCGATGCTCGACTGGGGCGGCGGCATCGGTCACTACTGTGTGTACGCCCACGAGTTGATGCCGGGTCTGGAGATCGACTACCACTGCTGCGATCTGCCGGCGCTCGCTGCTGCCGGCAGAACGGTGTTGCCGGACGCCACGTTCCACTCCGATCCGGACGACGCCCTGGCCAGGATGTACGACCTGGTCATGGCCTCGAGCTCGCTCCAGTATTCGCGGGAGTGGAAGCCGCTCTTACGCAAACTCGCGATGTCGACGAGGCGCTACCTGTACGTCACTCGGCAGCCGTTCGTGGATAACGCTCCGTCGTTCGTGGTTATCCAGCGGCCCCACCGCCACGGCTACGAGACGGAATATCCCGGCTGGTTCCTGAACCGCGGCGAGTTTCTTGCCGAGGCCGAAGCGGCGGAACTACGCCTGGTGAGGGAAGTCATGATCATGGAGAACCCGGTCGTGCCCGGCGTGCCGGAACAGGCCGACTACCGGGGCTTCCTGTTCGAGCGAGTCGGACGATAGACGCAGACTCGGCGGCTCGCCAGTCGCCCGCGATACTATTGCCCGCGTGAACCACAACGCAGTCGCCTCGGGTCGGGGTCCGTCGTCGCCGTCCGCGATCGTCCGTATCGTTGGCGGTGATTGCCGATGAACGCGCTGGCCGGTCGCAACGCCCTGATCACCGGCGGGTTGGGCTTCATCGGTTCGCACCTGGCCCGCCGGCTCGTCGACGAGGGAGCGGAGGTGACGCTGGTCGACAGCCTCATCCCGGAGTACGGCGGCAACATGTTCAACGTCGCCGCTATCGCCGATCGGGTCCACATCAACATCTCGGACGTTCGCGACGAACACGGAATGCGTTATCTGATCCAGGGCCACGACCTGCTGTTCAATCTGGCCGGTCAGACTGGCCACCTCGATTCGATGACCGACCCGGAGACGGACCTGGAGATCAACTGCCGGGCGCAGCTGGCCATCCTCGAGACGTGCCGGAAGTACAACCCGGAGATCCAGATCGTTTTCGCGAGCACCCGGCAGATCTACGGCCGTCCGGCCTACCTGCCCGTCGACGAGAAGCATCTGGTGCGGCCCGTCGACGTAAACGGCATCAACAAGGCCGCCGGCGAGGCGTACCACATCCTCTACAACGACGTGTACGGCATAAGGTCGTGCGCACTGCGCCTTACGAACACATACGGGCCGCACATGCGGATCTGCGACGCCCGCCAGACGTTCCTCGGCATCTGGGTGCGCCGCATCCTGGAGGGCCAGCCCTTCGAGGTGTGGGAAGGTCAGCAGCTGCGCGACTTCACATATGTAGACGATGCCGTCGACGCGTTCCTCGCCGCGGCTCAGGACGAGCGCGCCAACGGCAAGACCTTCAACCTGGGCGGCACGGAAGTAATCAGCCTTCACGATGTCGCCGAACTGCTGGTCAAGGTCAACGGCGGCGGCAGCTACGAAACCAAGAGTTTCCCGGCGGAACGTAAACGCATCGATATCGGCGATTACTACAGCGATGGCGCGGCGATCAAGGCGGCCATCGGTTGGGAGCCGAAGGTATCGCTCGAGGTCGGGTTGGCTCGCACGCTGGAGTTCTACCGAACCAACCTCAACCGGTATGTCTGACGCCGCGCCTTCGCGCGCCGTACCGCAATCTTCACCCGGCCGCGACTACCAACTCCACCAGGAAGAGATCGACGCCGCAATCCGACGCGCCCTGGACAGCGGCTGGTACATCCTGGGCAGCGAAGTACGCGAATTTGAAGCCGAGTTCGCCGCCTTCCTGGGTCTCCGCGACAGCGTTGGAGTGGCCAACGGAACCGACGCGCTGGAGCTGGCGCTGCGGGGCATTGGCATTGGGCCGGGCGACGCCGTCTACACCGTTTCGCACACGGCCGTGGCAACCGTCGCCGCGATCGAGAGGACCGGCGCGATCGCCGTTCTCGTCGACATAGATCCGGCGACCTACACGCTTGACCCGATGGCGCTGGCCGGCGCAATTGCCGCCGCCCCGCGTCCCGGCGGGAACCGGCCCGCGGCGGTCATCGCCGTTCATCTGTACGGTCAGATGGCCGCAATGCCGGCGATCTTGGACATCGCCCACGGCGCGGGGCTGCTCGTGGTGGAGGATTGCGCTCAGGCCCACGGGGCGCGCCTCGAGGGCCGGATGGCCGCCACGTGGGGCGACATCGCCTCGTTTAGCTTCTACCCGACGAAAAACCTCGGCGCCCTCGGAGACGGCGGCGCCGTCGCCACCAATGACGCGGCCGTCGCCCAGAGAGTTCGCGAACTGCGTCAGTACGGCTGGCGGGAGCGCTACGTCAGCTCCGTGCCGGGGATGAACAGCCGGCTCGACGAGCTTCAGGCCGCGGTACTTCGGGCCAAACTCGTCCATCTCGCCGCCGACAACGCCAGACGCCGGGCCATCGCCGCCCGCTACGACGCGGCCCTCGCCTCCTGCGGTCTGCGCCTGCCGGTCTGTGCCGAAGGCGCCGAGCATGTCTATCACCAGTACGTGGTCAGGACCGCGCGGCGCGAGAGCCTGATGAGCACGCTCTCCGAGCGTGGCATCGGCTCCGCCATTCACTATCCGGTTCCGGTCCACCTACAGCCGGCCTACCGAGGTCGTCTGTCGATCTTCCTGCCGCTGGCCGTCACGGAAAGAGCCGCCACCGAAGTCACGAGCCTGCCTATCTTTCCCGCGCTGACCGACTCGGAGGTCGATCGCGTCATCGAGGCGATCCTGGAGTGGGCGCGTACTCAGCCGTGAACGCCGCGGCCGGCGTGACCAACTACTGCACGTACTTCGACAGCAACTATCTGACCCGAGCGCTGGCCCTGCATGCCTCGCTGGCCAGACACGCAGCGCCCTTCCGGCTCTGGGCTCTGTGTCTCGACGACGCAGCGTTTCGTGTTGTCGAAGCGATGGGCATCGATTCGCTGCGGCCGATCAAGCTCGCCGACCTCGAGGCTGCGGACCCCGGACTGGTGGAGGCTAAGGGGAATCGCTCCACGGTTGAGTATTACTTCACGCTGTCGCCGGCCTTGCCGCTCCACTTGCTCAAAACGGTCGAGTCGATCGAGTCGATCACGTACCTCGACTCGGACCTGCTCTTCTACTCCAGCCCGCAACCGATCTTCGACGAACTTGGCGTCGACTCGGTCCTGATCATCCCGCATCGGTTTCCGCCCCAGCTGGCGCGGCTTCTCGAGTACGGGACGTTCAACGTGGCCTGGCTAACTTTCCGCAACGACGACCGCGCCCGCGCGGTTCTCGAACGCTGGCACGGTCAGTGTCTGGAGTGGTGTTACGACCGCGTCGAGGACGGCAAGTTCGCCGACCAGCTCTACCTGGATGCGTGGCCCGGCCTGCCCGGCGTTCACGTTCTGGAGCACATCGGCGCCAACGTAGCCCCCTGGAACTTTGGCCTGTACAGGTTCGACTTCCGCGTCACGCCTCCGACGGTCGACGGCAAGCCGCTGATCTTCTATCACTTCCAGGCGTTCAAGGCGATAGCTCCCGGCCTATGGGATCGCCGCTTGGACTCATACGAAGCGGTAGGCCCAAAGATGGGCCGCGACCTTCGGGACAGGTTGTACGGCGGTTACCTGCGCGAGTTGCGGGCGGCCAGGCAGCTCGTCCGGCCATACGTAGAGGCCGCCCCACGAACTGCCAGCATCCGCCAACCTGGGTACGGCTGGCGCCGCGTCGTCGCGCGTATTCGAGCCGGTCAGGTGATGTTCTCCGTGCGGTCTGTCCGGCTCTAGCGGAGCGGGCTCGGACCACCGGCGATAGAAGATAGGGTAGGCTTCCCCGATGCATAAGACGCGGCATCTTTCAGTTATCGGGGCGGGCTATGTCGGGCTTGCCACGGCCGTAGGTCTTGCCGTCCGCGGCCATGAGATTGACCTTGTCGAGACGAGATCGGATCGCCGCGAGGCGCTCCTGGCCGGCACGATGCCGATTCACGAGCCGGGCATGATGGCCGCGTTCGCAGATCCCGAAGTGCGGGGCCGGATACACCCTCTGGGCGCACCGAGGCCGGGCGCCGACCTGATTCTCGTCTGCGTCGGAACGCCCGTCGACGCGGAGGGTCGCAGCGATCTCAGCCAGGTCGAAGCCGCGCTGGGATCCGTCGCCGACTACGTCACGTCCGGCACGCCGGTGGTTATTCGCAGCACGCTGCCTGCAGGCATCGGAGAGGCGATCGCCGCGAGGGTGGGCGGGCACGGTTCTCGGGTCTTCTCCAACCCCGAGTTTCTTCGGCAGGGCACAGCCCTGGAGGATTTCCTGCAGCCCACTCGCGTTGTGATCGGCACTTTCGACAATGTCGATGAGGATGCTCTCGCCATGGTCAAGGAGGTCCTTCACGACGGAGACTCGCCTCTTCTCGTCGTGGGCATGGCGGAGGCCGACCTGATCAAGAATGGATCGAACGCTTTCCTGTCCTTGAGGTTGTCCTTTGCCAACGAGCTTGCGGTTCTCTGCGAGGCTCTGGACGCGGACGTTCTGAAGGTCATCGAAGGCATTGGCTTCGACCCCCGGATCGGAATCCGCGGCATCCAGCCCAGCTTCGGTTTTGGAGGCAGTTGCCTGCCAAAGGATTTGTGCGCCCTGACGAATGTCGGCAAGTCGCGTGGCGTGCGCATGCACGTGGCCGAGGCCGCCTCCGAGGCGAATTCTTCCCACCAGAGGCACTTCGCCGACAGGATTGAAGGCTTGATGACCCCCGGGTCGAGGCGCATAGCGATGCTCGGTCTGGCCTTCAAGGCCGGTACCGACGACGTCCGCTCGTCTCCGGCGCTGAACGTGGCCCGCATGCTGCTGGAGCGCGGTTTCGAGGTCGTCGGATTCGACCCGCATGCTTCTCGCAACGCCGCCCACGAGCTACCGACGCTGGCCATCGCCGAGTCGTCCGAAGCTGCGATTGCGGGCGCGAGTGTGGTGGTTATCGCCACTGAGTGGCCTGAGTTTCGAGACCTCGACTGGGCCGGATTGGTCGGCACCATGGCCAGCCCCACCGTCATCGATGGGCGCCGGCTTCTCGACGGCAAGCGGATGAGAGAACTCGGCTATCGCTATGAAGCGGTTGGCGCCCCGAGCGGCGACTCCAGCCGATCGACAACCTCGCCGTCGCCAGTGCACTGACGTGGGGCATTGAGCGGCGGACCCGCCGCGGCCGACTCGCTGCGAGCGTTCAGACACGTGGCGAGCGGCAATGGGGTGCGCATCCGGATGCTGTCGGCTGTCAAGATGAGCGACGCGGTTCGCGTGCCCATAGAGGAACTAGCGCCCCGCAAGCAACCGCAACTGTCATGTTCGCGGCGTCTAGGAGGTCAATAGCCTGCGTTTCCTCGTCGTCGACTACTACTACCAGGGCGTCCTTGACAGGTTCGTAGCCCGCAATCAAGACCTCGACTCCCTCACCTACTCGGGGCTGCAGGCTAGGTTGGCCGATGAGCTGTTCGGCGAATCGCAGTACGAGGCCGCCGCCCTGCGGAGCCTCGGCTATGAGGCCGACGACCTGATAGTCAACGCCTATCCGCTGCGGAAGGCATGGGCTCGCGAAAACGGAGTGGAATTGCCTCCGCGCGACCGGCTGCACCCCGTAATGCGCCGCGGGCTTGTGCCGTGGCTGCGCCGCGACAGGTCCAACCAGTGGATGTGGGCGGCCCTGCTGGCTCAGGTACGGTCATATCGCCCCGACGTAGTCCACATCCAGTGCGTCGATCTTCTTCCGCCGGAGATCGTTCGCGCCATCCAGGCCGAGGTCCGCCTGGTGATCGGGCAACTCGCCGCTCCCCTGCCGCCCTGGCCACTCGAAGGCTATGACTTGATGACTTCGTCGCTGCCGAATCTCGTCGATGAGTTCCGTACCGCCGGTATACCGGCCGAATGGCTGCCTCTGGCATTTGAGCCCGCGCTTGTCGACAAGGTTCACACAGGAACCAGAGACGTCGGGACGTCGTTTGTAGGGAGCCTGTCCAGGCATCACGCAGCGCGACTGCTCCTCCTTCGGGAGGTGGCAGGTTCGGTCGATCTGGACATATGGACTGCCGATTGGGCCAGTAGGAACCTCGCCGACATGCGAGCGTCGCTACACTCCCCGGTTTGGGGTCGGGAGATGTACGAGGTTCTCCGGCGGTCGCGAGCGACCATCAACACCCACATCGACGTGGCGGATGGCTACGCAAACAATCTGCGGCTCTACGAGGCGACCGGCATGGGGGCGCTTCTAATCACCGACGCCAAGAGAAACCTGGGAGACCTCTTCGAGGTCGGGCGGGAGGTCATCACCTACAGGGACGCCAGAGAGTGCGCGGATCTCATCGCTCATTTCACCAGCCACCCGGACGAGGCCGCAAGGATCGCCGAAGCGGGCCAGAAACGCACACTAAAGGATCACACCTGGCTGGATCGCATGAGCCGACTGGCGGAGTTGGCGCGGGTTAGAGCCTAGTCCGACCCAGCCGCCGCCAGTGCCCCTCGAGCGCCGTGGGATCGACATCAGCGGAAGGCCCGCATACAGCCTCGGGCGAAGATGCGCCAGACGCGGAACACATTCCGGGGTAGGTAGCGGCGCGGGCACGCTAGGAGTAGCACAGTCGTGAGGTAAAGGGGGTTCGACGTTGTCCGTTTCGAGAAGCAGATTCTCAGGTAGTTGCGCAGGGAATCCGTTGGTTCTTGCCTCACCCCTGTGGTCCTCGCGTTGTACTTCAGGCGGAAACTGGGGTCTGACACCAGCCTGAAGCCCTTGCGGTGCGCCCGGATCGTGAACTCGTAGTCCGAGAGGTAGTGGGGCAGCATATTCGGATGGAAGCCGCCGATCTGGATGAAGTCGGACGCGCGCATGATCAAGCCGCGCGTGGAGAAGCAGTTGATCAGCTCCGGGTCCACGACGCCGGTGAAGCGCAGCCGCTGCCAGTCCACGTGGACGCCGACCTCCTCGAACTCGCCGTCCTCGCTGTAGAGCTGTGCCAGGACAAGAGATCGCAGGCGGGTTGCCAGAGCCTGGCGTCCGAGCACGACGAAGTCGGGCTCGATGAAGACATCGTCATTCGTAGTCAGGACGAGGTCGTTGGGTTGCAACGTCTGTCGCTTGAGCCATAGATAGCCCTGTTGCAAGCCCCCGCCCCACCACCAATCCCCCTTGCCCGTTATTACTACTGTGTCAGGCAGGATTTCCCTTGCCGCGTCGGCAGTTCCGTCCGTCGATCCATCGTCGATCAGAACAAGTCTTACGTTCCTGTCGGTCTGGGCTGCGAGCGATCGAGCGAAGTCCTCGGTAATGGCCCGCCGGTTGTGGACAGGGACTAGGACGTAGACCGTCCCATCCACATCTCCGTCTAGCCCCTTGGCAGTCACCGTGGCTTGGTCAGGAAACACAGGTAGTTGTCGCCCATGCCAAACGCGTCGAGCAGTCGAGTGGCGACCTGGAACTCACCGGCTCGCCAAAGCCAGTGGCCGGACCGCCTGTATCGCCTCCGGACGGACTTACCTGACCGCTCTGAGTCCCAGAACGCCGACTTCTCGCCGGGGCCGGGACGCGTCCACAGGTGCATCCACTGGTAGCGCATCCAGGCGGAGTTGGTCATTGTCCGAATCGACCTGACGTCCAATCCGTTCTGCTTCGCCAGCTGTCGCAGCGACTTCTTGGAGAACTGCTGGAGATGGTACGGAATGTGCCAGTTGATCCACTTTGGGCCCATCAGCCGCGCGTTGGCGCTATGCGAGTTCGGGGTGCTGAGGATAACCACGCCGCCGGGCTTGAGAATGGATGCCACTCCGGCCAGGAAATCCTGCGGATCGGTCACGTGCTCGATGACCTGATCGAGCGTCACGTAGTCGAAGCTCTCGGGCTCGTAGCGCTTGGGATCAAAGAGGCCGGCGATAACGTTGAGTCCGTACCTCTCGCCGACGCGAAGGATGTTCTCGTCCGCCTCGACGCCGTGAGCATCGCAGCCCCGGGCTTTGTGATAAGCCAGAGTCTCCCCAAAGCCGCAGCCGATATCCAGGACTCGGACGTCCTTGGGAACCCAGGTGTAGGCCGAGGCCCGATCGCCATCGAACCAGGCGCGCAGACCCCGCACCTCAGAATACGGCTTGAACGACTCCAGGTTCAGAATGCTGCGCGGATAGAAGTCGCTGTACTGGCGAGTTAGCTCGTCCGCTGCGAATACGGCGTCAAGCCGCCGGTGTCCGCAGTCCTGGCATCCCGAGATAGAGTAGAGGCCGGGATATCCGAATCGGTCGTCGTATAGGCCGCTGAGGAAGGGCTGGACTCGGCCGCCGCAGACAGGGCAGGCTGGGCTCACTTCTTCCATGGTCGCGACTCGACGTCCCAGTCGAGCATCGGCCTGACGACGCCCGGCCACTCGTTCGTGAACTCGCCGCGCACGCCGTCGCCTTCACTCCGATCGACGACTTGGAAGGCAACCACGTCGCGCTCAACCGTGTGGGCGATCAACGGATTGAAGGTGCTTACCGCCACGGTCAGGATGATCCGGCCCTCCGCCAGGAAGTTGCCCGGAATGTGGCACGTCGACTTGACGATCGAGCCCGCCTTGACCGCCTTTGGCCAGTTCTTGCGGTCGTTCCAGTCGTTGTTGATGAAGACACAGACACCGTCATCGTTGTAGAGATGGACATTGGTTGACGGTCGCAGCGAGCCGGGGTTCTTACACCAATACTCGACTTCGATGTCGATCTGCTTGCGGATGTCGATCTCTTCCGGGTTGCCGCCACCCAGAGGCAGGACTCTGATGCTCTTGAGCTTGGCGACATCGTCGCCGAGTGCGGTCTCGTAGTCCGGAGCCGACCATTCGCCTATGCGGCCCAGGTCCGATTCGAGGTAGCGGCGGACCACCTGCGCGGTGGGCCCGTCGACCACGACCTTGCCGTGGTCGAGCAGGATGGCCCGATCGCAGAGACGCAGGATCGCCGGCATGCTGTGGGCGACGAAGATGATCGTCCGGCCCCCCTTGCCGATCTCGGACATCTTGCCCAGGCACTTCTTCTGAAACTCGCCGTCACCCACGGCAAGTACTTCGTCGATGAGCAGGATCTCGGGCTCAAGGAAGGCGGCGACCGCGAACCCGAGGCGAACCTTCATGCCGCTCGAGTAACGCTTCACGGGTACGTCGATGAACTGGCCGATATCCGCGAAGGCCACGATCTCATCGAACTTGCGCAGGATCTCGGCACGCCTCATTCCCAGGATGGCGCCGCTCAGCAGGACGTTTTCGCGGCCGGTTAGCTCGGGGTGGAAACCGGTGCCGACCTCGAGCAACGATCCAACGCGGCCCCGCAGTTCGGCGCGCCCCAATGTCGGCGAGGTTATGCGGGCCAGGATCTTGAGCAGCGTGGATTTGCCGGCACCGTTGCGCCCGATCACGCCGACGGCGGAGCCTCGCGGCACCTCGAACGAGATATCTCGCAGCGCCCAGAAATCGCTGGCCGTGTCCTGCGTGTGCTTGCGCCCAAACGGGTCGGTGATCGCGTTCCAGAGCGACTCGCTCAATCGGCCGTAACTGGCGACATTGCCGAGCCTGTACTTCTTGGCCAGCCCGGTGGCGCTGAGGGCGACATCGTTCATCAGATTACGTCCGCGAAAGTCTGCTCGACGCGGCGGAAATACGCCAGAGCGAAGACGAGCATCACTACAGACGCAATTGCCGAAAGAAAGATGAGGTCGTCAGGTCGGTCCCCGCCTATGAGGGCCCAGCGAAATCCTTCGACCACACCGGTCATGGGGTTCAGCGCATACAAGGTTCTCAGCGACGGCGGGATGAGGGTGCTGGCATAGACCACGGGAGAGCCAAACATCCACAGCTGGAGAAGGAAAGGGACCATGTATTTCACGTCGCGGTATTTGACGTTGACCGCCGACAGGAATGTCCCGACACCCAGAGCGGTCACGAGGGCCAGGATCGTAAATGCCGGTAGCCACAGAATCTCCAGCGTCGGCGTCCGGCCAAACCAGACCATCACGACGGCCAGTGCTCCCAGCGAGATAAAGAAGTCGAGGATAAACGACCCAACAGACGCGAAGGGCAACAGCAGGCGCGGAAAGTAGACTTTGGTGATCACAGCCTCGCCGTTGACCAGGCTGTTGGAGGCACCGCCGAGACTCGACGCGAAGAGGGTCCAGGGGGTCAGCCCGGCGAAGACGAACAGCGGGTAGGGGATTCCGGCTGGTCCGACGTTGGGGAGCCGGCCGACCGTCACGGTAAAGATGAGCATCAGAGCCACCGGCTGGATTACCGCCCAGGCGGCTCCGAATACGGTCTGCTTGTAACGGACCTTCAGGTCGCGCCAGACGAAGAAGAACAGCAATTCCCGGTGGGACCAGACTTCTCGAAGCCCCAGCTCACGCCATCCGTGGCGTGGTTCTATGACCACCAATTCTTGACTGGCGCCGCAAGCGGATCCCGACGCGGCCACTGTATCAGGCGACATTCGTGAACTAAGGACTCCTGTGATCGGCCGGGCCAGACGGAAGCCGGACGGTCGCGCGTTGCGCGGGGGCTTTCCCTGGAAACGACACAATACCGTATGTAGGGCCGATTGGGGCGCTCAACGACCTCTGCGGGCTCGCTTGATCGGTGCGAGGGCGACGCGTCGCAAGGCCTGGTAGGGTCGACTGCGGGTGATCGGGCGGGACAGGACGAAGATCTTGCGGCGGGCGGCGCCCCCCATGGCCCAACCCGGAATTCGGTTTGTGACCAGACCGGCGCTGCTGATGAACTCGCCCAGGAAGTCGGCCCGCGTCGACTCTCCACGGTCTTCGATGAGCTCAGCCGGGTCGCGCAGGAATGACTGCTCCGGCCTCACCGCGTCGTACTGGATGTGCCAGCCACGGGCCAGCTCGTGTTTGTCCCAGCGAGCGCCGCGTTCACGGAAGACCTTCTGCTCGCCGTGCTCCTGAGAGCGGATCGGGTAGTGCTTGACGAGGAACTTGTACGGGAAGACTCGCCGGCCGGGGAACGCCGCCTGGTGGCCGGCCCATCGATCGAGATTGACCGGCCCCACGTTCTTCCAGGTCTTGACCTGGATCAGTAGGTCGCTAGTTCGGCCCATCTCGAAGTAGCGGAAATAGCGTTCGTAATCCGTTCCGGGCTGGAAGCCGTTGTCGACGGGCCGGTAGTTGATCACGGTGTGGTCGATGGCGTTGAACCCCGCCCGATCGACGAGCCAGAACGCGTCGCGCAGGCTCACGCCAGGCCAGGGACTCGAGCGTCTCTCGTCCGCGTCGGCGTGGATGTACCAATCGGCCTTCAGTTCGACCGCAAGGTCCGCCACGCGGCGAAGCAGGGCCACGAACGGGAAGACTTCACTCGACTCGGCCGGAAACCGCTCCATCCCGACCAGGCCCTTGCCCTCGAATTGCTTGACGATCTCTGGCGTCCGGTCCGTGGACCAGTTGTCGATTATGTAGACGCCCACGCCTTCATCCACGAGCTTCTGGATCGTGGGGCCCATCACATCCTGCTCGTTGTAGACGATCAGGATGGCCACGGCCCGGAAGTCGGCCGGAACGGGGCCGGCGGCATCCCGAACCCGGGCCAGGATGCGGTCCGCGATGATCAGTCGTCCGGAACGGTCGCCGTCCTCGCCGCGTGGAGTGGCTCCGACCAGATCGGGGCGCAGGCCGCGCCGCTCCAATTCCGTGGCCACGGCCGTGTCGTCGTCCGTGGCCACGACGATCAGCGGCGAAGCGGCCACGAGCCCGGCGAGCTGTTCCAGGACTCCGTCCGGGCCGCACAACCGGGCCGCCGACCCCGCCACGTACATGGCTGTGGCTGCGGGATCGAGTCTTCCGAGCCTGGCCGCGGCATTGGAATCCGCCAGATCGATGGGCCGGCCGAAGGCGTAGCCGGGCGGCACCCGGCCCGGCAGGCCAGGGGCGGCGATGCCGGTCACGCGGACGTTCTGGTACCGCAGGGCCAGTTCTGGAGTCCAGGTAATGCCTATGTCCGCGATGCGGCGCAACCCGTAGAGGGAGGCGAGACGCGCCGCCGTGAATGCGGCATGGGGATAGAGCATATCGGATCGGTCAGGTGTCATGTCTCGCGGATGTTACCATCGAGACGACCCTGGACCCGCGATGTAGCGGAGAGCCCGGGACCAATGGGAGAGACTGCCGCCCGTGCGATTCACGATTGTCAGCCCCGTCTTGAATGGGATGCCGTGGCTTCCCGAAGCCATCGAATCGGTTGCCCGACAGCGCCGGGGCGCTACCTTCGAGCTGGAGCATCTGGTTCTCGACGGCGGCTCCACCGACGGCTCGCGCGACTGGCTCAAGGCCCACACGGACCTCGGTTACACGCTGATCCTCGAGCCCGACGATGGTCAGACGGCCGCTCTGCGAGCCGGCTTCGACCGCGCCGGTGGCGAATTGTTCGGCTGGCTCAACTCCGACGACGTTCTCGAGCCGGGAGCGCTGCAGATCGCCCACGACGCGCTGGCTGCGGACCCGAGCGTGGTGATGGTGAGCGGCACATGTCTCTTCATTGATCGCGACGGCCGAGTCTTCGGCGCTATGCCGCCACCGCCCGTAGCCACTCACGAAGCCATGGTGAGAGTCTTTCTCAACGCGCCCCAGCCGTCGACGTTCTTCCGCGCGGAAACCTACCGGGCCGTCGGAGGCCTGGACCTGAGCCTGAACCTGACCATGGACCTGGACCTCTGGCTTAAGTTGACTCGCGCCGGCCGGTATGTCGTGCTACCGGACAAGGTGCTGGCTCGCTACCGCGTCCACCCCGGAGCCAAGTCGGAACGGATGGCCGTGGCATCGACCAGGCAGGATCTCAAGGTCAGGCGCAAGTACGGAATGCCATGGCGCAGCCAGGCCGGCTGGGCGTTGATCCAGAAGGGCTATGTCGGGCCGATATTCGGCCGTGTGCCGCGCGCCATTCGCCGACGGACGCGGCGTCTGGTGCGGGCCGTGATCATGGCGCCTCGCCAGCCGGGCACTACCAGAGGCTAGCGGCGACGGAACCTGCCCCGGAGAGCGCGTCCAGCATCTCGGCCGAGGAGCTCAACTCCAGCCGCCCCGTCTCGAGAAAGTGCGCCGGAAGGGCGTCGGCGCCGGCCTCCACGAACGGCATGGCGAGTTAGTCATACTTGTCATCCCCTTCTGCGTTCACTCCGCCCCGAACGGCGAAATACAAGGATAGATGCGGGCTGCACCCCTGACTCTGGCAGAAGAAGGGATGACGGCAACGTTGGCATCTCGCCAGGATCTGGGTCGGCGAAGTCGCCGTTTACGGCCACCCTGGGGTTCTGGTTACGGAAACTTATGCGGCTTCGAGGCAATTCTGGCGTTGCTGCGACTCACTCGTGCATGGATGAACCAGTCACACACTCGGCCGGCTTGCCAGAGCACCGCTATCCTGGAAGCGGCGTCCAAACTATGGAGACTTAGACCGGTGAACTATCGCAACTGGAGGAGCCACAGAAGGCCTCTCGCCGCCGTCGCGGCGGCCGGCGTCATCGTGGTTCTCGTGGGGAGCCTGCTGCTAATTACCGCTGCGGGAGGCGTAGCCGAGGCGAAACCCTCGCCAACGCCCACGGCAACGCCCACGGCAACGCCTACACCATTGCCCAAACCCCAGCCACTCCCGACCCCGACGGCGTTCCCCTCTGGGATGGCCTACGCACCGCTCGATGGCGTGCTGACCACCACCGATCTCGCCAATCGAATGCCGATGGCGATCATGATCGACGACAACAAGGTAGCCCGGCCCCAGTCCGGCGTCTCATCCGCCTCGATCGTCTACCAGGCCCCGGCCGACGGCGGCGAGGATCGCTACGAGATGATCTTCCAGGAAGGCACCGCCACTTCGATCGGCCCTGTACGGAGCGCCCGCCCGTACTACGTCTTCTGGGCCGAGGAATACAAGGCCGTGTACGGGCACTTCGGCGGCGACTCCAAGGCTCGTCACGTAACCATCCCGGCCGCATCCGCGGCGAAGGCCATCTACAACTTAGACGACCTCAGCGGCGGCAGCTGCGCGTACCACCGCGTCTCGACCAGGCCGGGTCCGCACAACGCGTACACGAGCACCGGAGCGTTGATCGCCTGCATCAAGAAGAAGGGCTATCCCACGACCTACCAGAACATGCCGACGCGGCCGTTCACGGACGACTCGGCGCTGGCCGATCGGCCCGCGACGCAGACGATCTCAATCGCCTACCGCACCGGCACCGTCGGATACCAATACCAGTGGGACACCGACTCGTACCTGCGCCTGATCAACGGCGCGCCGGAGATCGACCCGGCCAACAACAGCCAGGTCTACGCGCGCAGCATCGTGATCCTGTACCAGGCCCTTTCGGTCGATAAGTCGGAACCCAACCACAACCGCCCGGTTGTCGCCAATGTGGGCTCAGGCAAGGCAATCGTCTTGCAGGAGGGACGAGAGATCGTCGGTACCTGGAAGAAGACCAGCAACTCGGCGCTCACGCGCTTCTACGACTCGGCCGGCAAGGAGATTTCCCTCGTGCGCGGCGAGATCTTCATCCAGAGCATCCCGACCAGCTACAAGGTCTCGATCAAGTAGAGATCTCTGCGCAGGAAATCGCTTCGGCTGGCAAACGAACGGGGCCCCTGAAGGCCCCGTTCGTTGATTCTCCGGCGAGCGCCGGGCGGCCCCGGGGCTTGACCCTACATCATCACCAGGCCGCCATCGACCGCCAGAACCTGGCCGGTGATGTAGGCGGCTTCGTCCGAGGCGAGGAACGTCACGGCGTTGGCGATGTCGTCGACCGTACCGAAATGGCCGAGCGGCGTGGCGGTCTTAATCTGCTCCTGAAGCGCTTCGGGCAGATCCTTGGTCAGTTCGGTGACGATGAAGCCCGGGGCGACGGCATTGCAGGTGATGCCTCGCGAGGCGACCTCACGCGCCGTGGCCTTGGTCAGACCGATGAGGCCGGCCTTCGACGATGAGTAGTTGGCCTGGCCCATCTGGCCGGCCTGGCCGCTGACGCTCGACATATTGATGATCCGGCCCGCCTTGGCTTTGAGCATCGGCCGAATCGCGGCCTTGATCATGTAGAAGNNCGGGTGATGCCGGCGTTGTTGACGAGGATGTCGATCTTGCCGAACGTCTCGACCGCGGTCTTGACCGCCTTGTCGCAGGATTCCGGATCGGTCACGTTGGCCGGGATGAAGATCGCCTTGCGACCGAGGGCCTGGATCTCGGCGACCGTGGCCTCGGCAACTTCCGGGCGTCCAGCGTCGACGAAGGCGATGTCGGCTCCCTGGGCGGCGAGCTTCAAGCAGATAGCCTTGCCGATGCCGCGCGCGCCGCCGGTTACGAGAGCGGACTTACCGGTCAGATCGATCATTTCGTTCCTCCACGTGTCTGGATGAGGGCTCGTGTGGCCGGAGCCGCGAGATGGTCTGGGTTCTGTAGCTCAGCCGCGCCTGACGCCCGGAGCGGCGACGCGACCGAGCGGATGGTCATTCGGTGCCGGAATCTGTTGTCGCCCGCGCCGGCGCCGTTCCGCTCAGGAGCCACTCCAGAGCGGGCGGGAAGGGATTGGCCGGCTCGATGTCCGGAGTCGCGATCTTGACGGAGTCCGCGTCGATCGACTCGGCACGTTTCTGATTGGCCGGGTCGGCGGTCCACTGGAGGGCAATAGCCCCGGACGTGCCCCCGGCCCCAAACGCGACCAGGACGATGCGATCGCCCTGCTTGATCCGGCCGGCCGCAACGGCCTCTGTCAGCGCTATCGGCACGGATGCGGCCGACGTGTTCCCGTAGCGATCGATGTTGACGAAGATGCGGTCCATCGGGAACCCGATCGACTTAGCCAGCGCATCGACGATTCGAGAGTTGGCCTGGTGCGGCACGACGAGGTCCACGTCGTCCAGGCTCCAGCCGGCCTTGGCGAGGGCGGCCATGGCCGTCGAACCCAACTTGCGAACGGCGAGTTTGAACGTTTCGCCGCCGCGCATCCGCATGTACTGCTCGCGGCTCGCCAGCATGGCCGTACTGGCCGGGCGCGCACCGCCGCCGCCCGGAATCCAGATCGAGTACGTGGCCGCGGTGTCTGTCGTGAGCTCGATGCCGACGGCGCCGCCCGGTTCATCCGAAGCCGACAGCACGGCCGCGCCGGCGCCGTCGCCGAAGAGAACGCAGGTGCCGCGATCCGTGAAGTCGGTGCAGCGGCTCATGGTTTCGGAACCGACCACCAGGGCGTGGCGAGCCATGCCGCTCGACACGTAGGCGTGAGCGACGCCGTAGCCGTACACGAAACCCGAGCAGGCGGCCGCGAGGTCCATGGCCGCGGCCCTGGTGTTGCCAATCGCCTGCTTCACCAGCGTCGCCGCCGACGGAAGCAGGTAGTCCGGGGTCAGGGTTCCGACAATGATCAGGTCTATGTCATTGGAATCGAGGCCGGCAACGGCGATCGCCCGCAGGGCGGCGACAGTGGCCATGCTGGCGGTCGTCTCACCCGGGCCGGCAATGCGGCGTTCCCGAATGCCAGTGCGGGTCACGATCCATTCGTCGCTGGTGTCGACCATGCGCTCGAGATCGGCATTGGTCAGCACCTGACTTGGGGCGTAGGCTCCCCAACCCGCGACGTGGACGCCGGCGACAAAATTCGCCATCAGGCCTCGACCTCGATTAGCGTCTGCATGGCCTTCACGAGCTTGCCCGTTTCGGCGACGATCCGGACCACGCGACCCGCCTGGTCGGACTTGATCTCGTTGAAGAGCTTCATCGCCTCGATGAGGCCGATTACCTGGCCGATCGCGACCGGCTGTCCTACCGTGACGAACGACGGCGAACCCGGCGACGAGGATCCGTAGAAGACTCCCGTGAGAGGGGCCTTGACCGACTTTACGTTGGCGGCCGGGGCGACCTCGGCCGCGGGCGACGGCGGCGTGTTCGTGGTCTCGGTCGTCGAAGGCGCGGTGGCCGCGGCGGACGCGGGGGCCAGAGCCGCCGGCTTGCGGAGGACTATGCCCGTTTCGCCGGACTCGACCTCGAGCTCGACCAGATCGCTCCTCTCCAGCAGCGACCCGAGCTTGTCGATCAGCCCGAGGAGGGATGCCGTCTCCGCTGACATCTTCGGCTGATTCGAGGCCGAAGCGGCCTTGGGCTCGTCTTGCTTTGCACTCATGTCGTTAGCCCTCACTCAGCCCAGCGCCGGATGACCAGGGCGCTGTTCTGGCCGCCAAAACCGAAGGAGTTGGACACGGCGACGTCAACGTCGCGGCGGCGAGCCGTGTTCGGCGTGAGGTCGAGGCCCTCGGCCGCCGCATCCGGCGTTTCGAGGTTGATCGTCGGCGGGACGATCCCGGTCCTGATGCTCATGATTGTGGCGATGGCTTCGATCGCGCCCGCGGCTCCGAGAGTGTGACCAAGCATGCTCTTGTTGGCAGTTACGCTGACCTCACCGGCCCGCTCGCCGAAGAGGGTCTTAATCGCCTCCAGTTCGCGCGGATCGCCTTCCGGAGTCGAAGTGGCGTGGGCATTGACCATGACCACGTCGTCCACGCTCAGACCGGCCTTCTCGAGAGCGCGGCGAATCGCCCGCACCGCACCGTAGCCGCCGGGAGCTGGAAGGGTGATGTGCGAGGCGTCGGCCGTGGCGCCGTAGCCCACGATCTCGGCGAGTGGCTGCGCGCCGCGGGCTCGGGCGTGGTCCAGGGACTCCAGAGCCACGACGCCGGCGCCCTCGGCAATGACGAAGCCGTCTCGGCCGACGTCGAACGGCCGCGAGGCTCGCTCGGGGTCGTCGTTGCGGGTGGACAGCGCTCTCATCGAGGCAAAGCCACCGACCAGCGCTTCGTGGCCCGTGGCCTCGGTCCCGCCGGCCAGCATGATGTCGGCGTCACCGCGCCGGATCGTCTCCCAGGCCTCGCCGATGGCATGGCCGCCGGTGGCGCAGGCCGACACGACACTGAAGTTGGGGCCCTGCGGCCCGAACACAATGGCGATCACCCCGGCCGCCAGATTAGAGATGGCCATCGGGATGAGGAAGGGCGACATCCGATCCGGGCCCTTCTCGCCCATCAGGAGAACCTGATCGGCGAGCGTCCTGATGCCGCCGATGCCGGTGCCGACGATGACCCCGGTGCGCTCGGCGAGATCGCCGTCGAGATGAGCGGGCAGGCCCGCCTGATCCATTGCCTGGCGGGCCGCGACGAGCGCGAGCTGGACGTACCGATCGTTGCGGCGCTGATCCTTGCGATCCAGCACGTTCGAGCAATCGAAACCCTTGACTTCGCCGGCGATGCGAGTGGTCAGGCGCGACGGATCGAATTGGGTTATCGGCCCCACGCCGGACCGGCCCGCGACCATCCCGTCCCATGTGGACTGGACGTCGAGGCCGAGCGGAGTGACGACGCCCATGCCCGTCACGACGACGCGAGGCTGGCCGTTGCTGGAGGTCATCGAACTAGCTTCCCCGTACGAATTGTGGCGGCCCGATACACGTCGCCGGGCAGGCCTCGTGCGGAAACCGCATCCGAAGCCGCCAACACGTCGTAGTTGGTCCGGTGGATCTCGGCCTTCACGCCGTTCTCATCGATCTCGATGAGCGCCCAGCTGGCCGTCGGATCGCCGTCGAAGACGTAGCCCGCGCTGCCGTCGTTGACGATGGTGCGCCAGCCGACCTCGCGGACTTCAGGCATGTGGGTGTGACCGCAGACGATCACCTTGGCGTCCGTGCCGCTCACTCGCTCGATCGTTACGACCGGGTCCAAGTCCGGGCTCAGACTGTCCGTGAGCGATCCGGGTGAGGCGTGGCAGAAGAGGACCAGGTCGTCGCCGACGCGGAGACGCCGTTCGGACGGCAGGCTGCGCAGATAGGCCAATCCTTCGTCCCCGATCTGATCCCGAGCCCATTCGGCAGCCGCCAGGTACGACTCCGGGGCACCGTCTGAGAACCAGGGAAAAGCGGCTGCGATATCGCCATCGGCGACGGCAAGATCGGTGTTGCCAAGAGTAACGAAGGCTCCCGCCCGCTGCAGTTCCTGAACGAGCGCCAGGGTGCCGGCCGGATCGGCGCCGTTGAAGACGAGATCGCCGCAGATCGCGACGTAGTCGGGGCGTGCGGCGTCTATGGCCTTGCGGACCGCCGAAAGCGCCTGCAGGTTGCCGTGGATGTCAGAGAGAGCGGCAATGCGCACCATCAGCGCAGAGCGCTCTCGGGGGCGATGATGAAGCTGAGCTTGGCGTCGCAAGCCACGTCGCCGTCCACGGTCGCGATGCCGTGGCCGCGTCCGAACTTGCTACCCAGGCGCTCCATAGTGACCTCGAGGCGAAGCTGATCGCCGGGGGTGACGATGCGCTTGAAACGGCATTCGTCGATCGCCGCGAACAGCCCCAGACGATCGCCGAAGCCCGGCTGCTGAGCCACGAGGACGCCCATCGTCTGGGCCAGGGCCTCAATCTGCAAGACGCCGGGCATGATCGGCTGACCCGGGAAGTGGCCCTGGAAGAACCACTCCGTAGCGGTTACGGATTTTATTCCCACGATGTGCTTGGCTTCGGCGTCGTACTCGACGATGCGATCGACGAGCAGGAAGGGCCAGCGATGCGGGATCAACTTCTCGATCTGGCTTGTGGTGAGGATCGTCGTATTCGTGGCGGACTCGGTCACGGGGCGGCTCCTGGTGGCGGTGGCGGGTCAGCGGCTACCGGCGGCAACGAACGGCGCACTCCCGACGCGATCGAGCAGGCTGGTCGTCACCTTGCCGTCGAGGAAGACCTGATTGGCGAGGATGGCGCGATGCAGCTCGATGTTCGTGGTAACACCGTCGACAAGCAGTTCGCGCAGGGCGGCGTCGCCACGGGCAATCGCCGTGGCTCGGTCCGGCGCCCAGACGCATAACTTGCCGAGAAGAGAGTCGTAGTAAGTAGGGATCTCGTAGCCGGGATAGAGGTGCGAATCCATCCGGACGCCGGGGCCGCCGGGGGTCAGGTAAGCCCCGACGAGGCCGGCCTGCGGTCGGAAGTCCTTGGCCGGATCCTCGGCCAGAATTCGGAATTCGATAGCGTGGCCTGTGGCGACGATGTCGGACTGGGCGATGCCCAAAGGCTCGCCGGCCGCGATCTTGATCTGCAGCGCGACCATATCGATGCCGGTCACCATCTCGGTGATGGCATGCTCGACCTGGATTCGGCAGTTGATCTCGATGAAGTAGGCGTCGCCCTTGTTGTCGACCAGGAACTCGAGCGTGCCGAGATTCTCGTAGCCCGCGGCGGTAACGGCCTTCAGTGCGCACTCGGCCAGGTCGAGGCGCTGGGCCTCGTTGAGCGCCGGCGTCGGGGTTTCTTCGATGATCTTCTGGTGGCGGCGCTGAACCGAGCAGTCACGCTCAAACATATGGACAGCGTTGCCGAAGCGATCCACCGCGACCTGGATTTCGATATGGCGGTTCTCTTCGAGGAACTTTTCGAGGTACAGCGAGTCGTCGCCGAATGCGGCCTTTGCCTCGGAGCGGCTGACCTTGAACGTCGACTCCAGCTCCTGGGCGTTGCGCACGAGACGCATGCCCTTGCCGCCGCCGCCGCCCGACGGCTTGATGAGGACCGGGTAGCCGATGCGCTCGGCTTCCGCCAGGGCGTGGGCTTCGTCTCGCAGCATCGCTGACCCGGGCACGGTCCGCAGGCCATGGGCCGCAAGCAGCCGACGAGTGGCTTCCTTGGAAGCGAAACGCTCCAGAACCTCGGCGGATGGCCCGATGAAGGCCAGGTCATGGGCTCGGACGACGTCGGCGAAGCCTTCGTCTTCCGACAGGAACCCGTAGCCGGGGTGGATGGCGTCGCAGCCGGTCACCATCGCGGCTGAAATCAAGGCCGGCGCACAGAGGTAGCTGCGCCTGGCGTCGGCCGGGCCGATGCAAATGGCCTCGTCGGCGATCTGGGCAGCCAGGCTGTCGCGGTCCGCCTCGCTGTACGCGACGACGGCACCGATGCCCAGCGTCCGGCAGGCGCGAAGAATACGAACCGCAATCTCGCCGCGGTTGGCGATCAGAACCTTGTTGAACATCAGGCCTTCCCTGCCGTGCCGGCCGTCTCGCGGCCCGGTGCGGTGGCGCTCGGATCTGCCACCGGCTCGGGCAGTTCGATGCGGACGAGTTCCTGGCCGTACTCCACGGCCTCACCGGCTTCGACGAGGCTCGAGCCTATGACGCCGTCCACGGGGGCGACGACATCCTCGTTCACGCCGAGGACGTTGACGGTCGCAATTCGGTCTCCGGATCGGACCTTCATCCCAACGGCGAGGTCCTTGCGGGGGTTGTAGATGCCGACGGCCGGCGACTTGGCGGCGATGCGAGGTTCGGCGTCCGCGGTGGCTTCGTCCGAAGCGCCCCGGCGATCGCGTTCCTCGGCTCGAGCGAGCGCGGCTCCGCCGCGAACGGCACCGTGGGCCGAGCCCTGAGCGCCGGCTGCCGGCTTGGCCGCCGGGCGAGCTTCGACTGTGGCCGGCTTACGGAGGCGTGCCTTCCAGCCGCCCTCGCGGACTTCGATCTCGCCCAGGCCGCTCGCCGCGAGCTTGGCGATCAACGCCGGAAGAAGCTCGTCCGCCAGGCTGGAGATTGCTGCATGGTCGCGCTTCACCTGCGCGGCGTCTTGTTCACGGGCAGGCATCGCCTACACCTCCTCGCGGTTGGCCGGGGCAGCCCGACGAGTTCCGGGGAACTGTGGCAATGACGGCCTTCTGAAAAGGATGCCTCGAATCCACCCGGCGCAGCCGGGCCTTTCCGGCGGCGTTTCGGGCTGTTCGGCCAGGCCGAACGGACCCATTGGCCGGAACTTGGCGTAGCGAGCGTCGACAAGTTCGTCGGGAGTGAGCCTGCCGTGAATCTCGAACTGCTCCAGCACCACTTCCTTGATGCGTCGGGCCATCTCGGCCGGATCCGTGTGCGCGCCCTCTCCGGGCTCGGCAATCACGATGTCGATGATGCCCAGGTCCTTCTGCTCGTTGGCGGTGACCTTCATAGCGTAGGCAGCCTGGTGGCTTTGCTCGCCCGATCGCCACAGGATGGCGGCGCAGCCTTCCGGACTGATGACGGAGTAGATCGAGTTCTCCAGGGCCACGACCGTATCGCCGACCGCCAGGCCCAGCGCTCCACCCGACCCGCCCTCGCCCGTAATGACGACCACGACGGGCGTCCGCAGCCTGGTCAGCATGCCGACGGACCTGGCGATGCCATCGGCGATGCCCCGCTCTTCGGCAGCGGCACCGGGGAAAGCGCCCTGGACGTCGACGAAGGTCAGAACCGGCATGGCGAAGCGCTCGGCCAGCTCCATCATCCGCATCGCCTTGCGATAGCCCTCGGGATGGGGCAAACCGAAGTTGCGCCGGATGTTCTCCTCGGTGTCCTGGCCTTTCTGGAAACCGATGACGACCGTCCGGACCCCACCGATCTTGGCCAGACCGGCAACGATGGCCGGATCGTCTCCAAAGTACCGATCGCCGTGGAGTTCGATGAACTCGTCGGCCATGTACTTGAGCAGCTCCAGGGTATGGGGCCGCTTGAGGTTGCGAGCTTGCTGGACGTGCGCCCACACGGTCGCGACCGGGTCATCGGCCTGCCCGTCAGCTGCGCCGTGGCGGTTCAGGAGTCGGTCAACCATTGGAGTTCTCCCCGCGGGACTGTCCGGCTTCGACGGCCCGCGACTCACCGCTGTTGTCTGCGCCGAGCGCCCCGGTAATGGCCGAGAGGATCGATCTTCCGCGGGCCAGCGGCGGGGCCGCGGATTCGGCCTGGCCGCCAACCGATGGCGGAATGAGCATGGACAGGATGGCGATGATCTCGTCTCGGAGCTGGGCGCGCGGCACGACGCGGTCCACGAAGCCGTGGCTCAACCAGAACTCGGCTCGCGGCACGACCGGCAGCTCCTCGCCGATGGTTCCGGCAGAGACGCGGTCGCCCGCGAAGCGGATCAGGGCGTTCGGCTCGGCCAGGTTGACATCGCCTGCCACCGCGAACGAGGCGAAGACTCCGCCCGTCGTGGGATCGGTCATGACGGAGATGTACGGAATACGGGCCGCCTTGACGCGCTCCACGATGCCCATCGTCTTTACGAGCTGCATCAAGGAGTACGTGCCTTCCTGCATTCGGGCCCCGCCCGAGGCGGAGACGATGATGAGCGGGACCCGCTCCGCCAGGGCGTATTCGCCGGCTCGCGTTATCTTCTCGCCGACGACCGGGCCCATCGATCCGCCGATGAAGAAGAAGTCCATCACGCACAGGGCGACGGGCCGACCGCCCATCGTCCCGGGGCCCCAGATCGCGGCGTCGCGCAGGCCCGTGGAAAGCTGCGCGGCCAGCAGGCGATCGGGATACGCTTTCAGGTCCACGAAGGCCAGCGAGTCAACCGGCTGGAGATTCCCGTCTCGCTCGGCGAACGAACCGCTATCGATGAGTTGGGCCACTCGCGTTCTGGCCGGGATGCGGAAGTGGTGGCCGCAGTGAGGGCAGACGCGGAGCGACTTGTCCAGCTGCTTGTTGAACAGCATCTCCGCGCAGCCGGGACACTTGGTCCAGAGGTCCGCGGGATAGGCGTCGCGGCGTGGTCGGAATGGCAATCTAACCGGCATTCGAGACAACCCCAAGGATTCCGTTGATGACCCCCGTTCGGCGGTTGTGAGCCGAGCTTGCTCCGCGGCCGTGAGCCGCCTTGACCGCTCGGCCCATCCTGCCGGAGGCTGGGTGGGAATGGCGCCACGCCACGTAGACGGCGCCGAGTGAGAGCGCCGCGGAAGCGACGCCGACGCCCACGCCACCGACGATCAGTGGTCTGGAGGGACGGCTTGCGATCTCGGGCAGGCGGCGCAGAGACACCGGCTGCCGGATGGCTCGATCTGGTGTCGCGGCTTCCGAAGCCGCGTGAGCGCTCCGGCGGGCGGCTTCGCTCGCGTCGTGGCTCGTGGCGCCGGCAGATTTGCCTGGGAACCTGGCCATCGTCGCGGGGCCGTCGGCGGGCGCCAGGTCCTCGACCGGCAGACCGGCCTTCAACCTGAGCGCGGCCGAGGCGAGGCGCGCGGCAAGCGAATCTTCGAATCGGAATGAGGGATGGACGCGGGTCAAGCCGGCGCGCAATTCGCTCGCGGCGAAACGGACCGCCGGATCGAGATCGGCGTCGGCCGGCGCCGCCACCGCTCGACGTTCGTCCGCGGCCGCCAGCCCATCCAGGTATCGCTCCGTACGCCGAGCGTCTCGCGTTCCGCCACCGAACATCAGCTGAGGCGTCCTCGCAGATCGGCGGCAACGGAACGCAGGGCCCGATGCAGCAGAACCCGAACCGCGCCTTCGGAGCGACCCAGGACGGCGGCTATCTCCGCGGTCGACATCTCGTCGACGAAGCGGAGCGTGACCGCCCGGCGGCGATCCTCCGGCAGACGAGCGACCGCCTCCCAGGCTGCGTTGACCGCTTCTCGCGTCGCGGCGGCATCGACGAAGTCACCGGGTACCGAGACTTCGCCAACCTCGTCCAGTGACGAAACGGGCCGGCGTCGATCGCGCCGTCTCTCGTTGGCGATGACGTTGCGAGCGATCCGGAACAGCCAAACTCGGAACGTCGAGATATCCGCTGCGTCGTCCGCGCTCAGGGCCGGGCGGGACGCGATGAAGGCGTCGACCCGCTCCTCGAATCTGGGCAACCCGACCAGCGCCTGCATGAAGGTTCGCTCGGTGGCGTCTTCGGCGGCGTGATGGTCGCGCAGTTCGTAGAAAGCGTAGCTATACACCTGGGCCAGATACTTCCTGTACAGGGCGTCGAATCGACTCGGGTCGCGCCGGGCCGCTTCGACGAGAGCGCGATCGCGATCCAGCCGGGCGGGGCGGGAACCCTCCTCCGACTTACTAAACACCGCCCGGCTCAAGGTGTTACACCCTGAGATCCAGAATCGCGGCCGGTCGTGTCGGCCGCGGCGGCGTCGGTCGAGTCGCCCGCAGTGTTGCCGTCGTCCGCAGCGTCGGCGTCGGCGTCTCGCACGATCCGCACCTGAACCACCTCGCCGATCAGAAGCTCGCGCTCCCCACCATCCGGGTCCTCGCACATCAACGCGCCGCTGGTTCCGTCCACACCCACGGCCCGGGTCATTAGGGCCGTGCCGTCCGGCATTTCAACCCGGATCGCGCGACCCGTCGTGATCTGGCGGTCGTGCCAGCCGGCCACGTCGAAGTGGCCCGCATGCAGCCCCCGCAGGCGCGCCTCGAGGCGCGAAATGAACCCGTCGAGGAGTTCCCCAGCGTCGATCGGCCGTCCACGCGACGCCACGCGAAGGCTGGTCATCGTGTCGGCCAGATCGGCCGGAAATCTCTCCTGCGGCCAATCGGCGTTGATGCCGATCCCGACCACAGCCGTCACCCCGGCCGTGCCCGTTCCTTGGGTCTCGCCGAGGAGCCCGGCGATCTTGCGCACGCCGGCCGGAGCCGTGGGCGCGTCCACCACTATGTCGTTGGGCCACTTCAGCTTGAGCATGCCCATGGGTAATCCGGCCACTTCCTCGGCCGCGTCGGCCATGGCCAGAGCCACGATTGCGGGCAGGCGCCACAACCGCTCGAGTTCCAGGTAGGCGGGTCGGAATCCGAGAGACAAGAGCAACGCGGCTCCGTCCGGCGCCACCCACGATCGCCCGGACCGGCCGCGGCCGGCCGTTTGTTCGTCGGCGATGGCCAGGCAGACCTCAGGGGTTCCTTCGGTCAGCCACGTTCTGACGAGATCGTTTGTCGAGGGTATGGACCGAAACCGCCCCTGTCGCGAAAGGAACGCGACGTCGTTGGTCACGCGCCCGTCTTCGACGCCCCGGCGGCACCAGCATTGGCATCGAAGTCGCCCTGGATCAGCGGCTCGGGCGCTTCCAGCGCGAACGCCTTGTGGAGTGCCCGGACGGCCGTTTCCACCTGATCTTCGGCGATCATGCAGGTGATCCGAATCTCCGACGTGGAGATGATCTCGATGTTCACGCCGGCTTCGGCGAGAGCGGCGAACATCTTGGACGCGTAGCCCGGGGCGTTCTGGATGCCGGCGCCGACGATCGAGACCTTGGCCATGGCCGAGTCCGTGGTCATTTCGCGGAAGCCAAGTTCGCGGATGATCGGCTCCAGAATGCGCTTGGTCTTGGCCAGGTCGCCGCGCGTGATCGTGAAGCTCAGATCCGTCGTGCCGTGATGGCCGACGTTCTGGACGATCGTGTCGACATTGACCCCGGCCTCGGCGAGCGGCGCAAAAACGGCGTGAGCCACACCCGGTCGGTCCGGGACCTCGACCAGGGTCAC
>PMLK01000116.1 GCA_003158875.1 Chloroflexota bacterium | reverse complement strand
ATGATCGTGATGCTGGCGTTGCTAAATGACGGCGCGATCCTGTCCATCGCCTATGACAACGTCCACTACAAGGACGAACCCGAGGCCTGGAATATGCGCATGGTCCTGGGGATCTCCACGGTGCTGGGGATCGTCGGGGTGGTGGCGGCGTTCGGCCTGTTCTTCCTCGCCGAGCGTGTCTTCAATCTAGACAAGGGCCACATCCAGACCCTGATGTATCTGAAGCTCTCCGTGGCGGGGCACCTGACGATATTCCTGACGCGGACGCGTGGTCGGTTCTGGACCATCCGCCCCGCACGCATTTTGCTGATCGCCGTCTTCGGCACGCAGACTGTGGCGACGCTTATCGCGGTGTTCGGCATCTTCATGACACCGCTCGGCTGGGGTTGGGCACTGTTCGTGTGGGTCTACGCGATTGCGTGGTTCCTCGTGAACGACCAGGTCAAGGTGTTCGCCTATTGGATCCTCGACCGCGCAAAAGCCGACGCCAAGCCCAAGGCCGACGCCGCAGCAGGGCCCAAGCTCGCAGCCGAGCCGAAGGGATCGTGATGAGTATCAATTCCAAGGACTATTCAGTTCCACCCGGAGATGTGGTCGAACTCGACAAATGGCCGACGAGCGTGAAGCCCGTGTGCAAGTCGAAGAAGCAGTACCGCAAACTGCTCGAGGAACACGTTGAGCAGTTGAGTTCGCTGCAGCGCCTCCACTACGCGTCCGACCACTACGCCCTGTTGCTGATCTTTCAGGGCATGGACGCTGCCGGCAAGGACGGCGCCATCAGGCACGTCATGTCGGGCGTCAATCCGGAGGGCTGTGAGGTTTTCAGCTTCAAACAGCCCAGCGCCGAGGAGTTGGAGCACGATTTCCTGTGGCGTACGACGTGTCGGCTACCTGAACGCGGTCGCATCGGCATGTTCAATCGTTCCTATTACGAGGAGGTGTTGATCGTCCGCGTGCATCCGGAGATCCTCCGCAGCCAGGGGATTCCGAGTGAGCTGATTGACGAGAAGACCATCTGGGGGGAGCGGTACCAGTCCATCGTCGACCTGGAGGAGCATCTCCACCGCAACGGCACAAAGATCGTCAAGATCTTCCTCCACATGTCGGAGGACGAACAACGAAGGCGCTTCAAGGAGCGCCTCGATGAGCCGGACAAGAACTGGAAGTTCAGCCTGTCGGATATGCACGAAAGGCAGTACTGGAAGCAGTACATGGAGGCGTACGAGGATTGCCTGAGCGCGACGAGCACTCCTGACGCTCCCTGGTATGTCGTGCCAGCGGATGACAAGGACAACGCGCGGCTGATCGTTTCCCGGATTGTCCTGGACGCGCTCGACGGGCTCAAGATGGCCTATCCCAAGCCCACCGTGAAACGCCGGCGGGAGTTGGCAGCAATGGGCAAGTTACTGGCTAAGTAGCCCCGCTCTTACAGGTCTCATCAGACCCATGCGCCACAGGAGCAACGATGAAGGCGACCGGGCAACTGCACAATCTCGGCCAGAGCCTCTGGCTCGATAACATTACCCGCGGCATCCTGAACGACGGCACCCTGGCGCGCCACATCAGCGAGCTCTCGGTGACCGGACTGACCTCCAACCCCACGATCTTCGATCACGCTATCAAGGACGGCGACTTCTACGATGACGCCATCGGCGGCAAGGCGGTCGAGGGCAAATCGGGCGAGGCGCTGTTCTTCGAGCTCGCCATCGAGGACCTGGTACGTGCGGCCGATCTCTTTCGCCCCGTCCACGACCTGACCGGCGGCGTGGACGGCTGGGTGTCGTTGGAGGTATCGCCGCTCCTGGCCAGCGATACCGCCGGCACCATCACGGCGGCGGCTCAACTGCACGGCCGGGTGCAACGCCCCAATCTCTTCATCAAGATTCCCGGCACACCGGAAGGTCTTCCGGCCATCGAGGAGTCAATCTTCGCTGGCGTCCCCGTCAACGTAACGTTGCTGTTCTCCGCCGCGCAGTACATCGCGGCGGCCGAAGCCTACATGCGGGGCATCGAACGGCGGATCGGGGCGGGTCTCGATCCACGGATCGATTCGGTCGCCTCGATCTTCGTCAGCCGCTGGGACGTGGCCGTGCAGCACAGCGTGCCGGCGGCGCTCCGAAATCGCCTCGGCATCGCGACCGCAGGGCGCACATACCGGGAGTACCGGAACGTGCTGGCGTCGCCGCGATGGCACACGCTCGCGGCTGCGGGAGCACGGCCGCAGCGCCTGTTGTGGGCCAGCACGGGAACCAAGGATCCCGATGCGTCGGACACTCTCTACGTGGAGGCACTGGCGGCTCCCGACACCATCAATACGATGCCCGAGAAGACCCTCACGGCCTTCGCCGATCACGGCCGGCTGAAGGGGTCGATGGCCCTCGACGGCGGCGATGCCGAAGCGGTCCTCGCCGAGTTCGCCACGGCCGGTGTGGACGACACGGCACTCGCGGCTCAGCTTCAGAGCGAAGGCACCGCGGGGTTCGACAAGTCCTGGAAGGAACTTCTCGATTGCCTGGCCGCGAAGCGCTCGACGCTGGAGCAAGGTGGTCGCGCCACAGAGAGCAAGCCATGACCCGCTGGAGCGCGAACCGGAAGAGCTAATGGAGGGCGACTGAGCCAGGATCCGAACGATTCAGGACCCGAGACGGGAGTTGGAACGACATGTGCCTGAACTGCCGCTGCATGAGGTCGGGGCATGTCAAAGCAAGGGAGGAGAACAGTCATGCCGAGTTTTGGCTCGCCATTTTCAGGATTGGCGAACGACAGGAAGCTCACGCATCAGGAACTCATCCGGGCAATCCGGTTCACGGTCGCTTCGGAGTACGAAGCGAATCAACTCTATACGCAGCTGGCCGAGTCAACGGATGACAAGCTCGCCATCGCGGTCCTGATGGACATCGCCGGTGAAGAACTCCGTCACGCGGGGCAGTTCCTCCGACTGCTCTACGAGCTGGCCCCAGACGAACAGAAGCTATATGAAGGAGGGGCAAAGGAAGTCGAAAGGGCAATCGAGAAGTCGAAGTAGAACAAGCGCCGAGGGGAGCCGATCAGACGATCGGCTATCTCGAACGAAATGAATACAACCCCAGCCTTGAGTTGGCCCTCCGGGAGGCCGAGTTCTTCGGCCTCCCAGTCGAGGCGATATTCAGTCGCCGACCGTTCACGCCCATGTCCGACCAGCTCTATTCCGTGGCGCGAGGTGGCCGCCTGTAAGGCTGACGCAACACCGGTCACCGGCGGAATCAGGCCCGTGCCTGGTCACGCGGGCTCGTCCAACGACCGCCGGCAGTTCGAGAGGCCGGGTCGTACGAGGGGCCCCGTCTCAACCCGATCAACGCTGCCAGCGGATCCGGGAGTCTTCGAGCGGTATCGATACGCCGGCGCGGTGCGGAATCGCCCGGGGCGTGTAGTCCGACGCCGAGCGGTCCGCTGTTACGACCGCGCTGTAGACGAAGCTGCCGGCCGTGTCCGCAGGCCGACGACCGCGCTTCATCTCATGACGCACAGGAGCAGCGCCGCCAACACCGTCGGCATACAGCTCGACGCGCACCGAATGCGGGTCGAGATCGCCGAGCCAGACCTCGAGCTCGAAGGCCAGATGCTGGCCGCGAGTCTCAACCTTGACTTCGCCCAGGTGGAGCGTCGCCCATTTCTCAGCCAGGCTGTGCCGCCAATCGACGATCTGCCTGCCGACCGCGCCCTTCTCGGCGGCGCGGGCACGGTACTCGGCGGCGGCAGGGAGATAGTGTTGATCGGTGTATTCGCGCACGGTGCGGCTCGCGGAGAAGCGCGGCGTCAGCCGGGCCATGCTCTCGCGCATCCGGCTGACCCAGGCGGCGGGAATGCCACGCGGATCTCGGTCGTAGAACTCCGGGATGACGTGCTGCTCGAGAAGGTCGTAGAGCGCGCCCGCTTCAACGGCGTCCCAGGCGGGATCGTCACCGTGCTCGAGGCCGTCCCCCAATGCCCAGCCCACTTCGGGCGTATAGGCCTCCGCCCACCAGCCGTCTAGTTCCGAGAGATTGATGCCGCCGTTGACGAGCACCTTCATCCCGCTCGTTCCGCTGGCCTCCCAGGGGCGCCGAGGTGTGTTTATCCAGACATCCACCCCCTGGACCAGGCGCTCGGACAGCAGCATGTCGTAGTCGCTGAGGAAGGCGATGTGAGGTTGGGTCGCCGGCCGGCGGATGAAGCTGATCCATTCGTGGATCAGGGCCTGCCCCGCCTCGTCCTCCGGGTGGGCCTTGCCGGCGATGACGAGTTGCACCGGGCGTTCTGAGTTGGTCAAGAGTCGGAGCAGCCGCTCCGGGTCGTGGAGAAGCAGGTTGGGTCTCTTGTAGGTCGCGAACCGCCGCGCGAAGCCCAGGGTGAGGGCCTTTGGGTCGAATAGATGGTTCGCTTCGTCGATCGCTTCCGCGGAAGCTCCGGTCGCGATCAGTTGCCGGGACAATCGCTCGCGGGTGTACTCGACGAGTGATTCGCTCGCAGCCGTGCGGAATTTCCACAGCTTCTCGTCGGAGACACCGCTGATCTGGCGATCCATCGCTTCGGTCGTTCCGAGCCAGCGATCCTTGCCGCAGGCCTCGGTCCACAGATCGTCCGCCGGCGCCGAGTCCCAGGTGGGCACGTGGACTCCGTTGGTCACATGCCCAACCGGCACTTCGTTTTCCGGCCAGTGCGGGAAGAGCGGATCGAACAGGTGCCGGCTGACCTGACCGTGCAGGCGACTTACTCCGTTTACGGCGCCACTGCCGCGGATGGCCAGGTAGGCCATGTTGAAGGGCTCCGACTCGTCGCCAGGCTTCTCTCGGCCCAACGCGAGCAAGTCGGCGATCGGTATGCCGAGTTTCTGATCGGCATACCCGCCGAGGTACTGTTCGATAAGTGCAGGGTCGAAACGATCGAAGCCGGCGGCCACCGCCGTATGCGTCGTGAAGAGGTTGCCTGCTCTCGTGACCGCCAGTGCGACTTCGAACGGCTGCCCTGTTTCATCCATGAAGCTCCGGGCGCGTTCCAACACCGCAAGCGCTGCGTGGCCTTCATTCAGATGGCAGACTTCCGGCTCGAGGCCCAGGGCTCGGAGCAGCCGCCAGCCACCTATACCGAGAAGCATTTCCTGCTTGAGGCGTAGTTCCGGGCCGCCGCCGTACAACTCGCTGGCGATGCCACGATTCGCCGGCGTGTTGGCCGGGTCGTTGCTGTCGAGCAGGTACAGCTTCACCCGGCCGACCTGGACCTGCCAGNNCCAGACCGAGTAACCGGGCAGGGCAATCTCCAGCCGCAGCCACTCGCCGTTTGGCGCGCGCACGGGTGTTATAGGCAGCTGCCCCGGATCGTTGTATGGATACAGCGCCTCCTGGGCGCCGTCCTTGTCGATGATCTGGCGAAAGTAGCCCTGCTGGTAGAGCAGCCCCACGCCCACCACCGGCACACCCAGATCGCTGGTGGCTTTGAGTTGATCGCCGGCCACGTTGCCGAGTCCGCCCGAGTAGATGGGCAAGGCCTCGCTCAGCATGAACTCCATGCTGAAGTAGGCGGCACATGTCAGCTTCGAGTCCGGATGTTCCCGCTGGAACCAGGCCGGTGCAGCGATCTCCCGCCGCCTCGTTTGCACCAGGCCATCGACTACCTCGCGGAATGCGGCGTCGGCCAGCACGCTCTCGATCCGGTCGCGCGACACCGTCTGCAAGACGACCCACGGGTTGTGCGTGTCTTCCCAGAGTTCGGGATCGAGCCGCCGCCAGACTTCATCGGTGGCGTGGTTCCACGACCAGCGCATGTCCAGCGCCAGCTCTGCCAGCGAGTCGAAGCCCTCGATCTCCGTCGGTAGAAGGCCGTACATCGGGTGGCCGGCACGCATCTTGCTGCTCATCGCTTCTCCTTCAGCCGTGCGGCGCATCCGTCGCCGGAACCTGTAGCTTCTCCGCCGGGTCGTGCCATCGATCGCCCCGGGCGAGCACCCCTGCGGCTTCCGGAGGCCCCCACGTCCCAGGATCGTAAACGTGCAATGGCGTCTTGTCGTCCAGTACTCCGTCTACCACGCGCCAGGCCGCCTCGACCAGATCCTCGCCGGCAAACAGGGATTGGTCGCCGCGGCCGGCGTCGCCGATCAATCGCTCGTACGGCGGCCGTTCGCTGCCGCTCTGATGCGACGCGAAGAGCTCGACGGGTTCACCCGTCATGGTCTCGCCGGGCTTCTTGGCGAGTGCGCCGAGTGAGATCGACATGTCCGGCGAGAGACGGAAGCGGAAGTAGTCGGCGTCCCGCGGCTGGGTCTGGTCGAAGAGCGACTGGGGCGGACGCTTCATCTCCACGAGGACCTCGGTGGCGGTGACGGGCAGGCACTTGCCGGTTCGGATGTAGAACGGCACCCCGGCCCAACGCCAGCTATCGATGTGCAGCCTCAACGCCACGAACGTCTCGACGGTGGAATTGGCGGCAACGCCTTTCGTGCCGCGGTATCCCTGGTACTGGCCGCGCACCATGTCGGCCGGCACGAGCGGTCGGATGGAGTCGAGGACCTTGTACTTCTCGTTGCGGATCGCCTCCGGCGTGTGACCGGACGGCGGTTCCATCGCCAGCAGGCTAACGACCTGGAGGAGATGGTTCTGGACCACGTCGCGAATGGCTCCGGCCCGGTCGTAGAAAGCCCCGCGATCGGNNTCCTTGCCCAGGTAGTGGTCGATCCGAAAGACGTCGGATTCGGCGAAGACTTCGTGGATCGTCTAGTTGAGCGCCACTGCCGAGGCGAGATCGCGGCCGAACGGCTTCTCGACGATGATCCGCGCCCCGGCCGCGCAGCCGGAAACCTCGAGGCAGCCTACGACCTCGCCGAACAGGGCCGGCGGAACGGCCAGATAGTGAAGCGGATGCCGGGCCTTCCCGAGCTCGCGATGAAGGGCGCGGAACGTTTCGATGTCTTCGTCCGGACCCTTGACATAGCGCAGGCGGTCGGTCAGGGCCTGGGTTGCGGCGGCATCTGTGAACCCGTGATCGGCCAGACTCCGGCGAGCTCGTTCTTTGAGGCTGTCTAGGTCACCCGAACGGGCCACGCCGATGATGGGCAGATCCAAGCCCTCGTCCCGGATCAGGTCCGCGAGCGCCGGGAAGATCTGCTTGTAGGCGAGGTCGCCGGTCGCGCCGAAGAAGACGAAGGCGTCCGAGTGGTCGCCGGACTCGCCGGTCGATCGGCCTCTTGGTCGCACGCCGGCCAAGGCGCTAAGCCTTCTGCTCTTCGCTCATGTGCGCCTAGGCTGCCCCGAACCGGAGAACTGAACTGCTGTCGAAGCTTGGCAGCGAAGCCACCGTCGAGGCTGTCGTCACAAGTGCGACGGTCGCATTCGAAAGCATCCGAAGTGTGCTCGGGGAAATGCGGAAGACCGCGGAGGCCAGGCCCGTCGGCGCCCAAACCCACTGGTAACCGCCCAGATCCCGATCCATGACGACCAGGACATCGCGACGGTACCCGAAGGCCGGCACCATGCCAGGCGAACAGTTGAGCAGGTCGTGGGCTTCTCGCGCCGTGGCGACGCGCACTTCTACCTCGCCGATCACTGCGGCCAGGAGTTCGAGGTCGATCGCGCCTCGCCCCGCCGTCAGGCACATGATCGGCTTCAACAAGCCTCGGGATAGAGGCGCCACGTATATGCTGGCGCTGACGACCTGGCCAATCCCGCAGCCAATTTCCGAAGCGATCTGCTCGACAGTGGGGGTCAGCGTCGAGTGTCGCAGAGGCTGGATGTCCAGCGTCACGCCCTTTCGGGCCGCGACCGCCTGCAATTGCTCGATCCGGGGGGCACCGAGGGCGATCATTTCGGGAGACAGCAATCCAGTCACGAGGACCTCAAGGAGCATAAACTCGGCCCGTCGCGCGTCGATCCGATTGGGTCTGAGGAGAGCTTGGGCGCGTTCCTGGATGCAGTGTGTTGGCGCCTGCCAGCGTCGTCATTACGGGTCGTCATTCCATGGCGAGCGTCCCAGGGGCCGCGCCGACTCGAGCCTGATGGCGGTTTCCGATTCGGAACTGGCGGATTCCCGCGCCGAGGCTAGAATCAGCCTACGGACGGGTAGTCCGTTCGTCGAAAGGAAGGCCGTGATCGAGAGCCACGCGGAACCTCGGCTGGTCGACGCGCACCGGGCGCTCGTTCTCCACAACCGCCAGCTGGTCGTGGACCTGATCGAGTTGACCCTGAATCACGGTCTGTTCGTCGTCCGGGCCGCGAACAGCCTCGCGCAAGCTGAGGAGATCCTCGCGACGTGGCAGCCGCACATGACCATTGTCGACATGGACCACGACGACAGCACGGCGCTCCTCGGCCGGCTCGGCACCTCGAACAAGCTGAGCCGGAGCGTAACGCCGGTTCTGGGGCTGACTCGCCGTGGTGACCTTCAGACGAAGCTCAAGGCGTTCGATCTGGGCGTGGACGACATCCTGACCGTGCCGTTCTCGCCGGAGGAACTGCTGGCTCGATCCATCGTGATCACTCGCCGCGCGACCGGGACCGATAGACCGATTGTCCCCACGATCAAGCTCGGCGAGATCGAGGTCGACATCCTCAACCGTCAGGTGCGCGCCGGCGACTCCCTCGTTCATCTCTCCGGCATCGAGCAGAGCCTGCTGTACCTCCTCGCGAGCCGGAGCGGCCAGGTCGTCACCCGAGAGGAAGTCCTCGACACGATCTGGGGCACGGACTTCGTCGCCGAGAGCAACATCGTCGATCGCCACATCCGTAGCCTGCGCATCAAGCTGCAGAACGGCTACCGCAACCCACGATTCATTGCCACCGTCCCGGGTGAGGGCTATCGGTTCATTCCGACCTTCTCCAACGAGGGCTGGGGGGACGGCGCCACCAAGGACGACCGCGCGATCAAGTAGGTCGCGCCACCGCACGTGGTTAGCGAACGGCGGTTCCCAGCAGCATACCGATGCCGTAGGTGACGCCGGCCGCAACAAGCCCCAACGCCGCCTGCCGCAGCCCCGATCGGAGCGGTCGCCGATGAGTGAGACGGCTGACGCCGAGCCCAACCAGGAAGAGGGCGCCCAGCGTGCAGGCGATGCTGACCCCAAGGGCCGCAACCCCGGACAGGGCCAGGTAAGGCATCAGGGGCACAGAGGCCCCCAGGGCAAAGGCAAGCAGCGACCCCAGCGCGGCCGTGGTCGGCGAACCCATCGTGGCGGCAGAGAGACCGATCTCATCGCGAACGAAGGTATCGAGGGCCCGCTTCGGATCTGCCAGGAGGCGTTCTACGACGCGGCCGGCGCCGACTCCCGAAAGTCCTCTCGATCGGTAGATCTCCACGAGGATGTCCCGTTCCTGGTCGGGCGTCTGGCGCAGCTGCTTCCGCTCGAGCTCGACTTGATAGTCCAGCAGTTCGTGCTGCGAACGGACCGAGATGTACTCACCCATGGCCATGCTGAAGCTGCCCGCGACGAGACCGGCGACCCCGGCCAGGACGACCGCGTGAGGGGCTTCGGACGACGCACCGGCGACGCCCATGATCAGGCAGACATTAGCCACAAGGCCGTCCGTTACGCCGAATACCGTGGGGCGAAGGACGCTCGAGCCGCGGGTGTCATGGGGGCCTGCAGGGGCAGCCCGCGCAATTCGAATCGGCCACTTCACATCTGTCAGTCTGGTCGGCCGACCAGGACCTCAGGTTCGCTCGCTACCGGCGTCTTTGGACGAATGAGGGCAGTGACCCGAGCGAGCTCGTCGAGCATTGCGTCGGCCGAGCGAGTCATGGCATCGTTGGGCCGCACCGTGCCGGAGTCGTCGATGAACTGGGTGAAGAATGGAATGTTCACGGACTCGGCGACCGGGACCATCTTGAGGGCCGTGACGACCTGCTTGAGCTGCTGAACCGCGCGGGTTCCCGCGGCCACGCCGCCGTAGCTCAGGAACCCGACGGCCTTGTCGGCCCATTCCTGTGAGAGGTAGTCGATGGCGTTTTTGAGAACCGCGCTGTAGCCGAAGTTGTACTCGGGTGTCACGAAGACGAAGGCATCCGAGCGCTCAACTGTGTGACCCCAGTCGATGGTGTGCTGGTGGATGTACTGGTGCATGCGAGGGTGGCTCGGCTCGTCGAGGAATGGCAGCTTGAGCGTGGCCAGATCGACAAGCTCGACGTCGAAGCCACCATGGTCAATTGCCCGGGATCGGAACCAGGTCGCGAACTTGGGCCCGACGCGACCCGGACGGGTGCTGCCGATCACGATGGCGAGGACGGGCTTGGACATCGCGGACTCTTTCCGTAGCTGCTCGACGATGTTGGGCTGGACGGCCACCGGCGCCCAGATCTGTCCGTCGAGCTCGGCGATGGCCTCGCCCGACTGTCTGCGGGGCACCAGTGGGGCCTGCGCAATACGGGCAGAGTGCCCGAACGCCCAGCCAGTGTGCTCGCCCGGCGCCGCTGGGTCATGACGGCCCGTCATGACGGGCTGGCGTTCGGTCAACACACTGCCGGCTAGTGGCACCTTGCGTGACTCGCCAGACTACAGGCGGGCGTTTGGGGCCCGGTCGAGAGTCTGAATGGTGAGTCCTCCGAATCGAAACGGCCTGATCCGGCCCGTGCCTGCCCGGCAGATCGAGCCCGTCCCCGAGTCCTTGTTGACGCCCGTCGATTGGCTGCACGTCGCCGACATCCTGCAGGCCAAGGCCGCCGAGCTAGAAGCGAGTGACCCGGAGATCGCGCGCATCTATCTCAGGGATGCCGCCCGCATCCAGGTGCAGTGGACGGGCAACTGACGAGTGACGACGAGGCCCGTCCGGGGCACGCATCGGTACTGACGCATGACGTCATGTCATGACTTACCGTCTCGACGCTCGCACACTGCCTCGAGTAAACGACCTTGAGACCCACTTGCCGCACTCGAGCAAAACGGCTCGTGCGAGACAGTGATCCGACGTGAACTGGAGATCCGGAATGGCGACCGATCAGCAGCTGAAGTCCGATGTCGAGATGGAACCTCGCTGGGCGGCGCCTGGAGTTTCCACGGTCGACGAACTCATCACGATCAGCTAGATCGCGAAGCGGGCTACCCCGAGCGGCAGCCGGGAGGAGTTGGGCCGAATGGCTCTCACACCGCACGATCCATTCCCGGACATCGCGCCCGTCCGTCAGGCGACGGAGCAATTCCTGGGACAAAGCCTGCCGGGAGCGAACCGCACTTGGCTTCCGGTCGACGTATTCGAGACGTCCGTAGCAGTCGAGATTCGAGCCGCCCTGCCGGGCATCAAGCCCGAGGATGTCGACATCACCATCTCCGGCGACGTCCTGACTCTCAGAGGTGAGTTCAAGGTCGGCGCAGGGCGGGAGGACGGGCACTACCGCAGGCGAGAGTTGTACTTCGGCACCTTCGAGCGGTCCCTCCGGCTGCCGGAGCGGTTCGAGGCCGACAAGGCCGAGCCGGTCTTCGAAAGCGGAATCCTGACAATAACGATTCCCAAGAGCGCGAAGGCCGAGGTAACGCATATCAAGGCGCAGGCCGGCCCAACAAGAGAGTAAGGGGCCGTTGCCCGACCGAAACGCAGAATCTTCAATCCGAGTGAGGGTCGGCCAATGAAGGTCATGGTGCTGAACAGACCCAAGACTCCCCTCGAATTGACGGAGCTGCCGGATCGGCAGCCTGGCGCCGGTGAGATCCGGGTCAAGGTCCTGGCTTGTGGCGTCTGCCGCACCGACTTGCACGTATGGGACGGGGAACTGCCGGAGACGAATTCGCCGATCATCCCCGGCCACGAGATCGTCGGCCGGATCGATGCGCTCGGAACCGGAGTAGAAGGATTGAGCCTGGGCGAGCGCGTCGGCATTCCATGGCTCGGCCACACCTGCGGCGTCTGCCCCTACTGCGTGAGCGGCCGCGAGAACCTCTGCGATCACCCACTCTTCACAGGCTGTACGCGCGATGGCGGATTCGCGACGGCGACGATCGCCGATGCGCGCTTTGCCTTTCCACTCGGCGAAGTTGGGACCGACGTTGCGCTTGCTCCGCTTCTATGCGCGGGGCTGATCGGCTGGCGCTCGCTGACGATCGCCGGAGACGGCAAGAATCTGGGTCTCTACGGCTTCGGTGCCGCGGCTCACATCNNGTGGCGCAGGTGGCGAAATGGCAGGGCAGATCCGTCTACGGCTTCACGCGACCGGGAGATGTCGCCACGCAGGCTTTCGCGCGCTCGCTCGGCGCGACGTGGGCGGGCGGCTCAGATGAGATGCCACCTGAATTGCTCGATGCCGCAATCATCTTCGCCACTGTCGGCGAACTGGTGCCGATGGCGCTCAAGGCTCTCCGCAAAGGCGGTCGCGTCGTCTGCGCGGGGATCCACATGAGCGACATACCGAGCTTTCCCTATCGGCTGCTGTGGGAAGAACGGCAAATCGCATCGGTCGCCAACCTGACGCGAAAGGATGGGATCGAATTTCTGCGCATCGCGCCCGAGGTCGGCATCGTCACAACGACCACAACTTACCGGCTCGACCAGGCCAACGACGCACTGGCCGATCTTCGGGCAGGCAAGTTCGACGGCGCGGCGGTTCTCGTTCCCTGAGCAGCCACCAGCCTGACATGGCAGCTCGGCCTCGGGCCGCGCATGTCGTCCTGGCGACGCCGGCTACATGACGAGCTGTCATGACGCTCCCAGGCCCGGGCCGCAGACTGTCTGAGCGAGGAATGTTCGCAGGCCACGAGGAGTTCAAGATGCGAGTTCTGTTGGGCGTCGACGGTTCCCAGGCGTCCGATCGCGCCGTGTCTCTGGTGTCGAATCTGGCCTGGCCGGCCGGCAGCACGATCGACGTCATCACCGCACATCCGAGCCCAGCCGCCGGATCGAGAACCCCGGGTGCGCTGCTGCCGCTGGATCTGGCCCGAGAACGCGAGAATGCCGTCGAAGTCGCGGCCCAGGGTATAGCCGACGATGCCGCTCGGAGGTTCACAGCGCCGGATCTCACCGTGGAAACGCGCGTAGTGCGCGATCGCGCTTCCCAGGCGATCCTCGATGAAGCGGAACGGTTCGAAGTCGATCTGATCGTCCTGGGCAACCGTGGCCATGGCGCGATCGCGTCGGCCGTCCTCGGATCGACCTGCCTCGAGGTTATCGACCGGAGTCCCCGGCCGCTGCTCATCGCCCGCCGCGACCGAATGGTCCGCATCCTCGTCGGTGAAGATGGATCGAAGTGCGCCGCCGCGGCCGTGGACCTCCTTTGCCGCTGTCCCGTCTTTCACGGCGCCGGTGTTCGCGTCTTGAGTGTCGACGACGAAGAAACACGATGGAGTCCGTGGGAGCGAGGAGCGGCCCGGCAGGAATCCGACATGGCCGCCGCCGTGAAGGCGCACGCGGCCCGTGAGGCTCTCGCTGAGGCGACGGCCTCCACATTTCGTGGCGCGGGCATGAAAGCCGAAGCGCTGGTGCAGGACGGGAGCCCGGCTCACCAGCTGGTCGAGGCCGCGGCAGACTGGGATGCGGACCTGATCGTCGTCGGCTCGCGCGGCCTGAGCGGTCTCGAGCGGTTGCTCGTCGGGAGCGTGGCTCGCGCCGTTCTGTACCACGCATCTTGTTCGGTCCTTGTCGTGCCGGAGCCACAGGCCTGACTCGGAGGTCATGGTGAACTATGGCCGATCGTGATCGCCGATCCTCCCAGGCCGCGGACCCGGTCGTCTCGATCGACGGCCTCGTGAAGCACTACGGCAAAGTCGAGGCCGTTCGTGGGATCGACCTGAAGGTCGCGCGTGGCGAGGTCTTCGGCTTCCTTGGGCCAAACGGTTCGGGCAAGAGCACCACGATCCGCTGCCTGCTCGGGCTGTTGCGGCCGACGGCCGGCCGGATCGGCGCCTTCGGCCTGGATGCAACCCGCGACGGGGTGGCGATGCGGCGCCGGCTCACCTACGTCCCAGGCGAACTGCGACTGCCCGACCGACTTACCGCAATGGAGCTGGCCACGAGCTTCGGACACCTCAGGGGCGGCTTCGATCCGGCCCGCCGTGACCAGCTCGCCGAACGACTCCGGCTCGATCTTCACCGCCATCTGCGCGATCTCTCGAGCGGCAATCGACGCAAGGTCGCACTGATGCTGGCGTTTCTGTTCGACGCCGAATTGATCATCCTCGATGAGCCCACGAACGGCCTGGATCCGCTCATGCAGCGCGAGTTCCTGGCAATGGTTCACGAGGCTCGGGCCGGCGGCACGACCGTGTTTCTGTCGTCGCACTCCATGAGCGAGGTTCAGCGGGCAGCGGATCGGGTGGCAATCCTGCGCGCCGGCAAGCTCGTAGCCCAGGGGACCGTGGCGGAGCTCCGAGGCCGCGCCCGCCAGCGCGTGGAGGTCTGGTTCGAGGACGATCCGCCGACGGCCCAACTCAAGGCCCTGCCGGGCATGGTCGATCCGGTCATCGACGACCATCGCTTCACCGCGACTCTGTCGGGCTCGATCCAGCCACTGATTGGCCTGCTGGCGAGTCATCGTGTTGGTTCGATGCTGGTCGAGGAACCCGATCTCGAAGAGGCATTCCTCGATCTCTACGATGGAGAGCCGGCATGAGTGCGCTCATCCTCGAACTGGTCGGCGGCCCGCTGCGCGCCATGCGACGAGCGACGATCTGGTGGTGTCTCGGCCTCGCGGCTTTGATCGCCGCGACGATCTCCATCTGGCCAGCGTTCAAGGGCTCGTCGGGCCTTTCGCAGGCCATCGATCAGTTGCCAACAGGAGTCGTACAGGCGTTTGGCCTGGCGGACTTCGGGACTCCAGCTGGATTCCTGCGGGCCAACCTGTATGACTTCTTCGTGCCTCTCCTTCTCGCTGCCGCGGCGGTGCTCTTCGTGAACGGTCAAACCGCGAGTGAGGAAGCGAGCGGCCGGATGGAGCTGTATCTGGCCCAGCCAATTTCCCGGCGGGCCGTCTTGATCGGTCGTGTGATTGCAGCCTTGATCGCGCTGGCAGTGGTCACAATCGTCCTGCTGCTCGCCCAGCTCGCCAGCGACGCCGCGTTCGACTTGCAGATCGACAGCGGGCTCTTGCTCTCAACGCTCTTGCTTACCGGTCTGCTCGCCGCGTTCCACGGGAGCATTGCCGTTGCCGTCGCCGGCATCCGAGGGCGCCCGTCCCTGGTTCTGGCAATCGGTCTCGGCGCGGCCTTCGCCGGATGCATCGTGGCCTCGCTATTCCCGCTCAGCAGCGTGCTGGCTCCCTGGCGACACATTTCGCCCTGGGATTGGGCGTTCGGCGGCAACCCGCTCGAACAGGCTACGGACCTGTGGCGCTACGCGGCGCTCGCGGTGCCGTCGGTCGTACTGGCGGCGGTCGGCGTGTTCGCGGTCGCCCGGCGCGACATATCGGGGGCGTGACGAGGGCGGGAATTGCGCAATCCAGGTGCGTCCCGTTGGGCGGCACCTCAAGCGGAGGAGATCGAAATGGCGCGTCGGGGCATCTTCAACAGCAACAGGTCGATTCTCGTTCTCGTGGCCTGCATCTGCTTTGCGATCGCCGTCCTGGCTGGGGCCGGGATCGTCGACACCGGCAGGATCAGCTGGACAGACCTGGGTCTGTTCTTCGGCTTCCTGTCCTTCATCTTCTGATATGGGACGCCGCTTCGGCCGAGCGCCGCTCGTGAACACACCCGAAATCCCGGACGACAGGACGACGCGTCGAAACGTGTTCCTCTCGCTCGGCGTAAATGGCGTCGAGACGCTCGCGCTCGGGTCGGCGGCGTGGATGACCGGTTCCGTCGGGCTGCGGGCTCAGACCGCAGCCAATGCCGCCGACCTGGCCGTCGTGGCCTTCCTGCTGATCGGGGTGCTGAGCAGCGCTCGTCCGGCCGACGATAGCCATCCGTTGGGCTATGGGCGCGAGCGGTTCTTCTGGTCGTTGTTCGCGGCCCTGGGAATCTTCGTCGGTGGCGCAGGACTGGCGCTGGCGGGCGCCGTCGATTCCGTGCTTCACCCCTCGACCGTAGGCCACTACGCGATCGCCTACTTCGTCCTGGTCACGACCGTGGCTCTCGACACGTTCGCTCTGGTCGTCGCCTTGAAGCCCATACGAAAGGAGGCGGCAACCAGAGGTATCTCGCTTCGCACCGAAGCCCAGAGGAGCACGGACCCGGCTGCCTTGACCGTGGTCATCGGCGGGGCGTGCGCGGTGTTAGGGGCGATCGTGGCTGCCGCGGGCCTGGTCGCGAGCCAGCTAACCGGAAGCTCGGCGCCCGACACGGCAGCGAGCGCCTTCATCGGGCTTGTGCTCCTCGTCGCGTCGATCGTCCTGCTCCGAGCGAACCGGGCCCTCCTCTCGGGTCGCGGCATTCCGATTTCCGTGCTGCGCGAGATGCATCGCGTCGTCGCCGCGCAGCCGGGGATCGTGGCGGTACCGGATCTGTTCGCGGTTGTGGTCGGACCATCGAGCTTGATCCTCGATGGCGACGTAACCTTCGCCGACGAGTTGTCCGTGCCGGACGTGGAGCAGGCAATCATCGGCGCTACCGCCGCTCTCAGAGCGCGATGGCCGTCGGTCGACTTTGTCTACTTGACGCCCGTGCCGAAGGCGAGGTCGCGTCGCGCCGTGCGTGCCGCAAGGGTCCGAGTTGCCGCCGCCGGCCACGCCCCCGCCGCCGGCGAGCCGATCGCCGCCGGCGAGCCGATCGCCGCTCCGCCTATGACGGGCCGTCATGACAGCCCGTCGCCCGACGAACACACTGCCTGAGCGTCCGAGCATGTTGCTCGTGAACGCAGGCCCGCCCGCACTCCGCGGAACCCGGGCCACCAGGTCGTCGTATGGCCGGGCTTCAAGCCCGCAGAACGGAGCTATCAAGTGGCGGATGGTGTGGATCTCGTCGTAATCGGCTACCCAGATGAGGCCACCGCCGAGAAGGCCTACGAGGTTGTCCTCCAGCTCGAGCACGACCTCATCATGCAGGTCGCCGGAGCTGCCGTGGTGGCCAAGGACGCCGACGGCAAGGCAAAGATGATGACCAAGACCGGGGCCACCAGTTCCGGCGCAATGATGGGTGGATTCTTCGGCCTGCTGTTCGGCCTGCTCTTCCTGATCCCAGTCGGCGGCCTGATATTGGGCGGCATCATGGGCGCTGTCATCGGCACCATGACAGGTTGGGGCATCAAGGACGACTTCCGCCAGCGGGCCCAGGACGTTCTCAAGCCCGGCACTGCGGCGCTGGTCCTCTTCGTTAAGAAGTGGACTGAGGACAAGGCTCTGGCCGCCCTCGCGCCCCTCGGTGGCGAAGTCCTCAAGACATCGCTCTCCGATGAGGCCACAAAAGAGATCAACGACGCCCTCGAAGCCGATTGAGACGTCGGGGCGGTCAGTCGACCAACGGTCGCCGGCGCTGGCAAAACCCAGCGCCAGATCGCAGCCCGACGCCGGAGGTACACAGATGAAGGTTCTCCTCGCCGTGGACGGTTCCACGTCATCCGACCGAGCGGCCTCACTGGTCGCGAACCTGGCCTGGCCGATGGGCAGCACGATCGAGGTTGTAACGGCCTATCCCGGCACGACCGCCATGTTCGACATGCCGGGAGTGATGCTGGATGCTGGCATCATCCAGGAGACAGAGGATGCGATGGAGGCCGAAGCAAGGCGCATCGTCATCAAGGTCGCCCGCCGAATCGCCGCGCCCGATCTAACGATCGAGACACAGGTCCTGCGCAGCCGGGCCGCGACAGGGCTGCTCGAGCAAGTGGCCGAATTCAAAGCCGACCTGGTTGTCGTGGGCAACCGGGGGCGCGGCCCGTTCGAATCGGCCGTCCTGGGTTCCGTTTCCGCAGAGGTCGTCGACCATTGTCCGGTGCCGGTCCTCGTGGCCCGTCGAGATCGAATCGCCCGAATCCTGTTGGGGCAGGACGGCTCCAAGAGCGCAGCCGCGGCCGCCGACACCGTTCGCCGCTGGTCCGCTCTCCACGGCGCCCCGATACGCGTCTTGAGCGTCGCCGACGTTGATCCGCAATGGAATCCGTGGCTGCGCGGCGCGGACATGCGAGCGGCGCAGGCCGCCGGCGCAGCCAGCACGCACGAGAATCACGAAGCTCTCTCTCGGAGTACAGCCGCCGCCCTCGAGAAGGCCGGGCTAGTCGCCGAGGGCATGGTGGAGGACGGTAACCCGGCGCATCGCCTTGTCGAGGCTGCCGTGAACTGGGATGCCGATCTCATCGTCGTGGGCGCGCATGGTCATGGCGGCCTTGGGCCGATCGTCGGTAGCGTCGCCCGGGCGGTTCTTTATCACGCCCCATGCTCCGTCCTCGTGGTGCCGGAACCGCCGGCCTCAGCCACGGACTGAACTCCGGACGGCTAGCAGTCGGAGATCAGCTTCTCGATCAAACCGGGAGCCATCTTGGTGCGGTGCGCTATCTGAGCGGCAATCCGCCTAGTATCCCCATGACATCGACGGAGGGCTCGGTGGTCCAGCCTGGGCCACATGGCCAGAGCCTTGCGTTCGACGCGGACGGTGCGCCCCGACGGCATGTAGGGCGGCACGAGCCTCGGCTGAGGACGGGGAAACGAAACCAGCATGATTGCCTTCCCGCCGCCGACCCGACGAAGTCTCGGGAACCGAGCGATCGGCGTGAAGGGCGGTGCGTAAACATCGTGCGCGCCGGAGCGGAGGGGCACAAGTGCCGGCCAGTAGGTTGCTCGGCGTGAAGGTGTCGGCTCGGAACGTTCGTCGGTGTCGCTCACGGATAGACCTTGGTTCGTCGCCTTGGAATGGAAGAGCAGGATCGGCGCACCGTCCGGGGCCGATCCTGCTGGATAGTCACTGTGCCTGGCGCCTGGCGCGCCCGTGGTTGGCGCTTGCCGCGCCCGTGCGGGTTAGCGGCGTCCGAGGAGGCGGCGCCTGCCGACCAGGCTGTCGTACACCACGATGACGATGATCGCGCCGACGAGCGCAACGATGACGCTGGTCAGGTTGATGCCGGTCACGTCGGCGATCTTGAGGACGTCTGCGGCAACCCAGCCACCGACGATGGCGCCCACGATGCCGAGCACGACCATCATTACGAGGCCTTCGCGGGTGCCCATGATTTCACTGGCCAGGAAGCCGGCAATAGCGCCGACGACGAGCCAGGCGAGGAGCGTCATGTTGGGAATATCCATTTCAATGTGTCCTTCTTGCGAGTGGCAGCCGCGGGCCGATTGCCGGCGCACGTCGCTGCGTGGATGACTAGATCAGGCGAATGAGGGCTCGCGACGGAAAATCGCGAGGGCCCAGAGGGTCACCAATTCGATGATCGTCCAGCCGACGAAAGCGACGACGGCCGCCACGTCGAGCGTCGATCCGCCCGCGGTGAGGGCATTCGAGTTGAGGATCCCGTCGAACGGGGGCGACGAAGATCAGTGCCTTC
>PMLK01000046.1 GCA_003158875.1 Chloroflexota bacterium | reverse complement strand
GCCGTTGGTCAGGATCGCGACGCGGTTGCCCTTCGGCCGTGGCTGGTTCGCGAGCAGAGTAGCAACGTCGAAGAACTCACCCAGCGTGTCCGTACGAATGACGCCGGCCTGCTTGAACAGCGCGTCGACGGTCACGTCCGAAGCGCCGAGCAGGGCCCCGGTGTGCGACGACGTGGCGCGGGCTCCGGCGGAGGAGCGGCCGCTCTTGACCGCGAGGATCGGCTTCTGGCGGCCGACGCGGCGCGTGATCCGGGCGAACTTGCGGGGATTGCCGAGCGACTCCAGGTACAGGGCGATGACGTCCGTGGCCGGATCGTCGGCCCAGTACTGGATGAAGTCGTTGCCCGACAGGTCCGCCTTGTTGCCGACCGAGATGAATGTCGAGAGGCCCAGGTTCAGGGTGTTGGCATACTCGATAACTGCCAGCCCGAGAGCGCCCGACTGCGAGAGGAACCCGACGTTGCCCTGGATCGGGGCGTTGGGAGAGAAGGTCGCGTTCATCCGAACGTCGTCGTGGGTGTTGATGACGCCCATGCAGTTGGGTCCGATTACCCGCATGCCCGCCTCGCGGGCGATGCCGAGGAGTTCCTTCTGCATCTCCTTGCCGGCGGGACCGGTCTCGCCGAAACCGGCGGTGATGACGACCATGCCGTGAACGCCCTTCTGAGCGCACTCGCGGGCGGCCGCCATCGTCAGCTTGGCAGGCACGACGATGACGGCCAGGTCGACCGGACCGTCGATGTCGAGGATCGACTTGTAGGCGCGGACCGACTGCACGACGTCGGCGCTGGGGTTGACCGGGTATACGGGGCCGTTGAAGCCGCCGTCCATAAGGTTGTGGAAGACCTCGCCACCGATCGTCTTGCGTTTGCGGCCGGCGCCGATGACGGCGATGGAGCGAGGCGCGAGCATGCCGCGGACGGCGTTCATGGCCGCGATCTGCTCNNGACCAGACCGGGCTCGCTCTTCATGGTGATCCCGAAGCCGCTCTCGCGGAACAGTTCGAGCATCTTGTGGTTGTCCGCCAGAACGTCGGCCTCGAAGACGGCGACGCCGTCTTCGGCAGCGGCTTCGGCCAGGCGCTTGAGGAGCAGCGTTCCGAGGCCGCGGCCCTGGAACGAGTCGGTCACGGTGAACCCGACGCGGGCGCGGTCGGCGCCGGCCTTGTCGTAGCTCGCCTGACCGATCACCTCTCCGGCCTGGACGGCCAGTACGCAGCAGTCCGCGCACTCGTCGACGCCGGCCCAGCGCTTGGCCGTGGCCTCGAGGTCTGTGGCGGCGTCGCCGAAACGAAGGCGGCGGGACTCGTCGGAGAGGGCCTTCAGAAAGGCCAGTATCGCGGCTGCGTCGGTGGCGTGTGCTGCCTTGATTCGGACCGACGAACCGTCCCGAAGGACTACGTCGATTTCGCCTGGCGAGTAAGTCGTGCTCAAAATACGGCCTCGTTCTTGGGAGGGCCTGATGGGCCCGGCGTGCGGATATGGCTCGCTTCGGAATACTGCCGCTGGGGGCGTCGGCGCTTTCTCAGAGCATCATGGATCGGCCACCGAACCAGTAGGGCCAATGGGCGCGCCGAGCGGGCCGGAAGGCCCGGGCGGCCGGGACGCGATAGGTTCGACGGACCCGGCCGTTGGCGACGGAAGGGCTAAGTCCCATGACCGGTTGCTAACGTGCAACGCAATTCGACCCGGTGTCGGCGGGCACCGCCCGAAGGGACCTGGAGCCGCTGGGCCCATCGGCCGGTCAGCCGCGTAGGATGGGCAAAGAAGTGCGGTTGAGTGCGCTTTGGTTGCCTTGCGATGGGCCTAACAGCGCCTCGGCGGGTCTCTCGCGGCTCTTGTCCGAGAGGAAGGGTCCTGGGTGCCAGGACCGCCGTACCATTGCTGGCGTTACCCGGCCGTCCCATCCTCACTCCCATGACGGACGCACCTGTCCGGCGCCGCGGACGACTCTATTTCAGCGTGGCAACGGCTGTGCCCCTTGCACTGCTACTACTCGCTGCCGCTGTGGCGACCGCCTCGGGTCATGACACGACCCACAGTTCACTGACGAGCGCCCAAGTCTCGCCGACGTCCGCGGTCGCGGGCACGGTCGTCTCCTTCAGGGTGACGTTCACCGACACCACCGGCGCACCGCCCAAGTCGGTTTCGGTCTATGTCGGCAGCGCCGCCACGGCCATGACCGGCTCCGGTTCGAACTACACCGCCGGCGTGGCATTCAGTGTCACCGCCAAGCCGGCTGCCGGCACCTACTCGATCACCTTCCGGTCCGTCGACGCGGTCGGACACGACGCGCAGTTGCCGTACGGATCCCTGACGATCGCGCCGGCGCCGACTCCGACTCCCAAACCGACGGCAACGCCCACGCCCACGCCGACTCCGACTCCCAAACCGACGGCAACGCCGACGCCTAAACCGACGGCATCCCCGACTCCCACTCCGACTCCCAGCCCGACTTCAAAGCCAACCCCAAAGCCGACGTCCAAACCCACCACGACACCACATCCGACGACCGCGACCGCGTCGGCAACTACCGCGCCGCGGCCCACCCCGATCTACCACCCGGCCGTTACCCCCAGCCCGCGAACGGGCGGCGGAGTGGTCAAGCCCCAGCCGACACAAAGGGCCGCAGCGAGTAGCGAGGTCAGCCCGTCGGCCGGCGTCCCCGGGCTGGGGTCGACTTTCACCGAGGACTCGGGAACGGCCGGTGACCCGATCGCGGCCGCAGGTACAGCGGCCGGCTCATTCGCCGACCTGGCCGCCTACGAGTTGACCACGGGCGCGATGGCTCCGGCGGTTGGCGGAACCACGAATTCGACCGCGGGCTTCAACCACGGCGGCGACGGGTCGCTCGACAAGCTCATCGTCGAGTTGCTGCCGACTATCGCGACCGCCTCGGCCGGTGGCGCCGCCTGGGCCGCGTTCGCGTTGTTCGGCAAGCGCCGTCGCGACGATGACGAATCACAAGATGCGCTCCTGGCCGCAGCGGCCGCCGCCGCTCAGGTCGGATACGAGGCCGGAGCCGCGCCCGGTCTGGATGTGGTCGACGAGTCGCTCCTGCCGCGCTGGAGACGGCCTTCTCTCCAGCAGGTCCGGCGAACCGATCCGTTGCGCGCGGCAGAGGCCGCCCCGTGCCTTTCCTTCGAGTCATCGGGAGTTCGTCCGCTGGAGGATTACGAACGCCGCCGGATCGGCTATAGGTTGGTCCGACTGCTCGACTCGCCCGACGAGCTTCGATCACGGGAGATAGGCGTCCTCGACCAGGGCGACGAGGTCCAGCTCCTGCAGCGTCAAGGCGCCTACTGGCTGGTTCTCTGTCCGGACGGCCGACAGGGCTGGCTGCATCGGATGACGCTGGCCGACCCATTCCAGGTCGAGCAGCTTCAAGCCGAGCCCGAGTTGCTCCTCCAATCCGAGGGCTGGCAAGCCGCGCCCGAAGCGGTCGAGTATGCGGCAGACCCGAGCGCCGACGGGCTGCTGGAGGCCTACATGACGGCTCGCCGCGACGTCCTGCGAACCATGGCAGATGAGTCGAGCGGATCCGATGTGACGGTCGACGTGATGGGCCGGGCGGCCTTCCAGGGGGCAACATTCGCCGCTCCCATGACCGACTACACGGCAGCCACTCCGGCCGGAGTGGTGGAGGTAGTGGAGTTCCCGACCGATATGGCAGGTGCGGCAGCGGCGGCAGCCGCCGACGCGGCCAGTGCGGCCGCGGCCGACGCGGGCAGAGCGGCAGCGGCAGCGGCAGCCACTACGGCTGCGGAGCCTGAGGTCGCCGGCTCTCTCGCTTCCGAACTTCTCGACGCAAGACCAGAACGTGCTGGTGAGAGATATTCGGC
>PMLK01000045.1 GCA_003158875.1 Chloroflexota bacterium | reverse complement strand
ACGAGGTTGTCCTCGTCGTCGCCCGTTACCGCGGCCACGATGTCGGCCCGATTGGCACCGGCCTGGCCCAGGTACTTGCCTTCGCAGCCGTCATGGGGAATGACGATCGAGCCGATCTCCTCGGTGATCTGAGTAGCCCTGGCGCGATCGCGCTCCATCAGGGCGACCTCGTGGCCCGCCGAGATTAGCTCGCGGGCCAGGAAGTACCCGACCTTGCCGCCGCCTACGACGATGACGAACATGTCGACCTCCTACCCGCGCTCAGCCGCGCGTCCGCCGAAAGCCGAGCCGTTGAGCTCGAACCTGGTCGGCGTCGTTGGTTTGGGCAAAGCGGGCTGGCCCGGCATCGCCGTCGCTGGAGCCCAGACCGCCAGTGGCCGGGGACTCGATGGAAACGGCCGACGGGTGGGGGTGTTCGCGGCCGGGAGTTTCGGGAATGTCGATACCGGGACCGGTCTGGATGGACAGCCCCAGATAATTCGCGACTTTGTCGACCATCAGGTTGGTCCGGCAGAGCGTTACGACACCCAGCTCGGCGTAGGCTGTGGCCCGCACCGGGTCGTTGATCTTGGCGATGACCTGCGGGATGGTCATGGTCTCCGTCGCAACCTGGGCGGCCATGATGTTGCGGTTGTCGCCCTCGGTGAGGGCCAGGAAGATGTCCGCTCCGTCGGCTCCGCTGCGTCGCAGGACCTCGAGGTCGGTGCCGTCGCCACGAATGGCCGTTCCCTTGAACGTTTCGGGCAGCCTGTCGAAGGCCGCGGTCCGAATGTCGAAAATGATCACGTCGTGGCCGTCGGCGTCGAAGTTCTCGGCCAGCGTCGATCCAACGCGACCGCAACCCACGATCACGATCTTCATTTTGACTCCTCACCCATCGGTTCACGCACCACCCACACGGCGCATGGCGCGTTCTTAAGTGCGTACGGGACTGCTCGCCCGATCGCGAAATCGCCGCCGAAGCGGGTTCGGTAGGACAGCCCCAGGATCAGCAGATCCGCCTCGCGTGCCTCGGCTTCGTCCACGATCGCCGCCCCGACGTCGCGTGCTTGAACGAGGACCGACTCGATCTTGGCGTGCATCGACTCGGCGATGCCTTCCGCCTCGTCGAGAACTCGCTGCGCCTCTTCCGAGCGCTCGGCTACTTCCGCGTCGAGCGGCTGAGTCCAGTTCAACTCGACGACGTGAACGGCAATCAGTTCGGCATGGGTTTGACGAGTGAGGTCGAGTGCCAGACGAACGATCTTGTGGTCGAATGGGCCGCCGCTCAGGGCAACGACGGCACGCCGGAAAACGGGCGGGAGCGCCTCGGGCACCGGACCTCCGTTCTAATCTGATATCGCTTCGGATATCGAGACTTCAATCGTTTACGAGCGGGAACGATACCACTGCCCCGTCTCAGTGCACGGGCCGAAGGTAAGCGCCGAACTCGGCTTGGTGGCGCCTCTCGCGGCCGTTCGGCCCACCTCAGTTCGGGCTTTCAGGCTCGTCGGCGACGAGTTTGCCGGCGGGTTGCGCTGCGGTCGCGGCCGTGACGGTTCGAGCTTCATCGCGTCGGTACGGAACATTGATCACGACGGTGTGGGGTCGGCCCAGCAGCGTGGCGCGCAGCTGCTTCGATGCCTGGTTGTAGAGCACGCGCTCCCACCAGCTCCGGGCCACGTACTCCGGAATGAGGACGAACGTGATCGGCTCCTTCATGTCTGACGGCCGTGACCGATCCAACACGTCCAGATACGCGACCAGCGGCGCGATGACGGCTCGGTAGGGCGACTCGACAACCACGAGGGGAACGTCCGGAACGGCCTGAGCCCAGTGGTCTCGAACGGTGTGGGTGCCCTCCGGGTCGCTCGAGACGTAGACGGCTCGAATATCCGTGGTTATGGATCGCGCCACGTTGAGCGCTTGGACCACGGCCCGGTTCACGCCGGGGATCGGGATGACCACACGGTTGTGGCGTTGAGGCTGCGGAACTGCCGCTCCGGGCCTCATCTCGAGGGCTCGAGCGGACGCCCCGTACTGGTGGCTCACGAAGAGCATCATCGCGATCAGGACCGGGATGAAAATGAGGACCATCCAGGCGCCGTCGAAGAACTTGACCGAGGCTACGACCAGGAACACCACACCAGTCAGGACCGCGCCGAAACCATTGACCAGGCTCCGCCATGCCCAGCCGGAGCTGCGCTCCTTACGCCAGTGCTTGACCATGCCGATCTGCGACAACGTGAAGCAGATGAACACGCCCACCGAGTAGAGAGGGATGAGGGCGTGCGTGTCGGCCTTGAACATCACCAGCATCACGATGGCCACGGCAGCCAGGACGACGATTCCCCACGAGAACGCCAGCCGGTCGCCCCGGAAGGCGAACTGGCGAGGCACGTAGCCGTCCGCGGCCAGGATCGCCGCAAGCCTCGGGAAGGCGTTGAAGCTCGTGTTCGCTGCCAGGAACAGGATGAGAGCGGCGCTGCCCTGGAGTGTGTAGAACAAGATGCTGCTGCCGCCGAAGACCGCCTTGCCGATCTGGGCCAGCACGGGGTCGCCGAGTTCGGTCGTCGGGCGGACGTGGTACTGCAGGGCCACGTACGTCAGGCCGATGAACAGCGCGCCCAGCAGCACGGCCATGGCCACGAGCGTGTTGGCGGCGTTCTTGGCTTCTGGTGGCTTGAACGACGGGACGCCGTTGGCGATCGCTTCCACGCCAGTCAGGGCCACCGAGCCGCCGGCGAAGGCATGCAGCAGCAGGAAGAGGCCCACGACGTCGGTCCCGGGCGCCAGAGCGTACTGCGGCGTCGCGAGGGCATGGGCGTTGCCCATCAACGAGTTGCCGAGTCCAACCGCGATCGCCAGCAGCGTCACGCCGATGAACAGGTACGTGGGCAGGGCAAAGATGTTGCCCGACTCTCGAATGCCGCGCAGGTTCGCCGCGGTCACGAGGACCACCGACACGGCGGCCAGCTCGATTCGGAAAGGGTCGATGGCCGGAATGGCCGCCGCGAGGTTGGCGATGGCCGAAGCGGTCGAGACAGCGACGGTCATGACGTAGTCGACCATGAGCGCCGAGGCGGCGATGATGCCGAAGGATGGCCCGAGGTTCTCCCGAGCGACGACGTAGGCACCGCCACCGGACGGGTACGCTCGGCATACCTGGCGATAGCTGAAGGCGACAATGGCGAGGAGAAGCGCGACGCCCGCGGCCAGCCAGAACGAGAGCGAAAGTGCGGCGAGCCCCCCGACGATCAGGACCTTGAGGATTTCGTCCGTGGCGTAGGCCGATGACGAAATTGCGTCCGAGCTGAAGATCGGCAGCGCCAGCTTCTTGGAAAGCCGCTCTCCGATCTCCTGTTCGTTGGAAAGAGGAGCGCCGAAGACGAAGGCTCGAACCCGAGCGATGCGCTTGCCGACCGCCGTTGTCGGGGCGCTGGCGGCCGCTTTGGCGACCATCGTGCCGGGTCCCGCGTATCGGAAGAAGGCGGAGTGGGGTCGATTGACCACAACGCGCCGGTCACCCAGCTTGCGACCATGGAGCGGTGGACGCGGCGAGGTCATCGAGTAGGGGACCCTCTGCGTGGTGCATGAAGCGTCACTGGCGGCCGGATTGACCGCGCGATTGGTGCCCGGCTGCCGTGCCAAGCCGGACACAGTCGTCTACTTGTCAGCTGTAGGCTAGCATGAAGACTGGGCTCACAACCCAACCCTCGGCACCATCTTGCGGGCCTTCAAGGCCCGTTCCCGCTCGTCCATTTCGGCTACTCCAAGGCCGTTCGGCCCAGTCTGCCTGCGGTGCCACAACCAATTCTCCAGATCATCGCCCCAGTTTGAGCCTGTCCGCCAGCCATTCCGGCAGCCCAGCGGCTCGCATGGCCGACTGGGTGGCGACGATGTCGTACCGGATGCGACGCCAGGCAATCGTGGCAGCGGCGGTGTCTATCAAGACGTAGCTGCTCCGCGGATCTCCGTCCCTGGGTTGCCCAACGCTGCCCGGATTGACGATCAGGCGCCGGCCGTCGATCTCGACGACGTTGTCTTCGCCCGCCACCTGCGACTCGACGCGCCGCCCGGATTCACGGAACAGGCGGGGGACGTGCGTGTGGCCCACCAGGCAGTGCGGCGTGGCGAGAACGCCCAGGTTATCTCTGGCGGCCGGCGTCGAGTCGAGGTACTCCCAGATCGGGTCGCGCGGGCTGCCGTGGACGAGTGTGAAAGTTGAACCTTCCGGAACGAGGCGTTCGGGGAGTGCCGCCAGGTATTGCCGGGCCCCTTCATCGATATGCCGGCGCGTCCATACCATCGCTCTGTAGCCATCCGGATTGAAGGACTCGATGCTCGCGCCGCCAGCGGCCGCGTCGTCATGATTGCCGCGTACGCCGACTCCGCCCGCCGCGATGAGGCGCTCCACGACCGCCTGCGGCTCGGGCCCGTAGCCCACGACGTCGCCCGTATGCCAGATGGCGTCGACACTCGGCAGCGAAGCCAGTACCGCCTCGAGCGCGACGAGGTTGGAGTGAATGTCGGACAGCACCGCGATCTTCACGGTCGCAGCCTACAAGGGGTGGCGCCGACGCGCGGCAGGATCGCGAGGGAACTGTGGCGGCGTCTCCCCGGCCTTCTCGACGACCACCAGAACGTGGTCTTCCAGGCCCGGGACGGCGATCGGCTGGAGGCGGACGAGGCGGCCGCGAAGCTGGCGTATGGCGCCGTCGGCGGCGGCTATTTCATCCTCGGCCGGACGCCGCTTCCAGGCCACGAGAATCCCGCCGATCCGCAGCAGCGGCAGCGCCAACTCGACGAGTTCACTCAGCTGAGCGACGGCCCGGACGGTCACGGCCGGCCAGCGGCCTCGATGGTGCGGATCGGCGGCCAGGGTTTCGATCCGGGTCGCGGCCACGGCGACGCGATCCTGCAGCGACGTGGCCTCGATGACCGTGGCCAGGAAGCGGGCCTTCTTGCCGACAGATTCGACCAGGAGCGCCCGGCGAGCGGGAAGGGCTACGGCGAGGGGCAGCCCGGGGAAGCCACCGCCACTCCCCAGGTCGAGGAACTCGTCGACGCCGGCTCGACTAAGAATCGGCAGAGCGGTGAGGCTGTCCAGAACGTGTTCCACCGCGATCATCTCGGGAGATCTGATCGCGGTGAGATTGATCGCTTCGTTCCAGGCCAGGAGCAGGCGGACATGGTCCGCAATGACGTCCAACTGCGCCGCCGACAAGACGGCACCGAGCGGGCGGGCGTCGCCGGGGCGGGTGCAGGTCGGCTGCACGTCGGCCGAGTGCGTGCCCGCGGGCTGGGCGTCGCCGGCCCCACCCGCTAAAGAGATGGTCGCCAACCCTTCCGCCAGGGCCGTCCGATACTCCGGCGGCAACGCCGGCAGGTCCTGAACACACGTCGGGAGCGGTTCGCGAACATGGGGTGGGGTCGTCTGTGGACTCCCGTTCCTCACGGTCGCGCCGCTCCCGGCGATTTCTTATGGCGCACCCGGCGTCCCTCGGTCTTCCCGAACTGGTCCAGTCCGCGGCCGGGTCTCCCCAGGCCCTTCGCCAGCTCGGTTACCCATGTGACGGTCCGCATCAGCGGTGCGGATGACGGAGAGTAGGCGCCATCACCTAGCTCGTCAACGAGGTTTTCCACGAAAAATCGGCAATCTTCCACGAAAGTGGATAAATAGCTACGTAGACCGTCGTAGGTGGACTACTACCCGGCCAATCAGGCGCGAGGGTTGCGGATGGGTTTGCCGAGGGCCCGACGGACGACGTCGAGGACTTCCTCTATGTATTTCTCGCCGTCGCCCTGGTCCACGGCCGAGCGGACGCAGCCTTGCACGTGGTCTTCCAGAACGAGCAGCGCCACCGAATCGACGGCTGCCCGCAGCGCGGCGGTCTGCTGCAGGATGTCGATGCAGTACTCGCGCCGTTCGATCATGCGCTCGATGCCCCGGACCTGCCCCTCGATGCGCTTGAGCCGGCGGATCAGCGTCGACTGGTCCTTCGAGTACGAGTGCCGAAACGACGCGCCCCCCTCGGACTCGTTTCCGGACGTTTCCGCCGGATACGGAATCGGACCCGTCATGCCTCCGCTCGTCGTTCCCGTGGCTTCGTCCTGCCCTGCCAAGTCGACCTCGCTCCCCGGCCCCTTTGAGGCTTCACGCAGCTCCTCGAGGCACCGCCCAATGATACCCCCAGGGAGTATTACGGGCAATTCGACCGCTCGGATACGGGCGCCTCGAAATGCCACGAACGGATAGACTTGACGAGTGGATCCGCGAGAGCAGCCGATCATGAGCGTGGCCCGATGACCGAGGCCGTGTCAGCGCCGGGCCAGCGTTCCGACTGCGCCTTCGCTCACGCGAGTGAGGCCGAGTTCGGCCGTATTCTCGACTTCTACCAGGTCGCATGGAATTACGAGCCGACCACCTTCCCCATCCTGTGGGATCTGGACGGCAACGTGCTGGAAAGCTTCGCGCCCGACTTCTATCTGCCCGAGCTGGATCTATTCGTCGAACTGACGACGCTCCAGCAGAGACTGGTCCGCAAGAAGAACCGCAAGGTCCGCCGGCTTCGGGAGCTCTACCCGTCGCTGCGCATCAAGCTCTTCTACGCCCGCGACTTCCGGGCCCTCATGCTCAAGTACGGCCGATCGGCGCTCGTCTCGGAACTGAGCGGCACCATGGGCCAGGTCGTCCCGCACCACGAGAGCGACCTCGAGCCGGACGATAGGCCTCTGGGCCTGGACCGGTCCGCCGCCCCAAACCACGCGGCCTTCGATTTGAAGCCGGACGGAGACGCCGGTCAACGCCCGGAACGTCGCTCCCGCAATGCCCGCCGGCGCGCGATCCGCAAAGCCGCCGCGCTCGCCAACGTTCCCGCCACTATCTAAGAGGTAGCGATGAAAGTATCCCAGGACCTCGTTTCGGACGTAGCCGAGGTTCTCCTGTCCGAGGAGCAGATCGCCGCGAAGGTCGCCGAACTCGGGCAGCGCATCAGCGCCGACTATGCCGGTCGCGAATTGACGCTCGTCAGCGTCCTGAAGGGTTCGCTGCCGTTTATGGCGGACCTCATGCGGCGGATCACCCTGCCGTTGCGCATCGATCTCATGGAAGTGTCGAGTTATGGTGGGACGGCCACCGAATCGTCGGGCCTGGTCCGAATCCTCAAGGACCTCAGCGCGCCGATAGACGATCAGGATGTCCTGATCGTGGAAGACATCATCGACACGGGCCTGACGCTCAATTACTTGATCCGTTACCTCAAGGGCAAGAACCCTCGATCGATCAAGGTTTGCTCGCTTCTGGACAAGCCCGCCCGGCGTCTGGTCGACATTCCGATCGACTATGTTGGTTTCGAAATCCCGGACGCATTCGTTGTGGGGTATGGTCTCGACTTCGGAGAGGTGTACAGGAATCTCCGCTTCGTCGGCGTCTTGCGCCCCGAAGCCTACGAGTCTTGAGGAACCCAGAAGATGCCTCAGAGTTCGGCAACGCGCGGCCACTGGCTGATTGCGATCTCGGCAATCGTGATCGTGGGCTCCACCATGCTCCAGTGGTGGCAGATCGGCGGCGGCCCCGGTGAACTGCCCCTGAGGGGCGGCGTCGGTATTTCAGATGGGCGCGTTCTGCTCATCTTCATCGCCGCGGTCGTGTCGCTGCTGCTGGTGACGCTGCCGTTCGCGTCTGAACGGCCCATCGCGGTCGACCATCCGCTGGCCTACACGATTCTTTTCGCGGTGATGCTGATCGGCTACGTCCTGCGATTGATGGATCTGTACAACCACTCGCTCCTGCCATGGCCGCCTCAGCAGGGCATCGGAGCCTGGTTTATCGCGATCGGTTTCGGCTTGTACGCGCGTGGAGTTTTCGAGGTGTTCGAAGAGCGCCGCCGTCGACTCTATTAGGTCGGTAGCGGGAACGGGGCTACTGCGCTCCGCTCCGTTGCTCTATAGTTAGCTGAAGGCGCACCGGATGCAATTGCACGGGCGCCGACCCAACGAGGCGTGGCTGTCGAGCGGTTAGCCGTTCGCCACCCCGAGAGTACCGGCATTCAGCTGGCGGCCATCGGCAATACCGGCTGCCGCCGGCAGTGCGATCGCCCTCTCTCGCTTGAGGCTCGTCTGATCAGTGGAGTACCTCGTAAGGCAGGCTCGCATCACCGATGTAGATCGGTTGTACGCGCTATGCGCGGAACAAGGTGACGTGCCGGATGGCGACTCCCCGATGGACTCGATCGGTCTGCTGCGCCAGCTGGTGTACTTGCCCAATGCGAGCGTCGCGCTCGTCGAAGCTAATCGCCAGGTTGCCGGTGGCGCGGTGCTGGGGCTTCGGCCGTCGGTGAAGACCGGCGGTTTCGTCGGAACCATCGATGTACTGGTCATCGCCAACGGATACGATGGCGAAAAGGTCGCCGACTTGCTGATCGAAGAGATGCTGCTCTCAGCAAAGAGAAAGGGCTGTACGGCCGTCGAGGTAATGCTGGCTTCGGATGCCGCGTACTTCTCGAGCTGGCAGGCTCATGGCTTCTCAAAGACAGCAACCAACTCATACCGGGCGCCGATAGCCGTGAGGACACGGGCCGCGCGCTGAATACATAAAGGCAGCCGAGCAGCCTTGGAGCGCCGGCGCCTCACGTTCCTGGTCGCAGACCGAGTCGGCGACCGACCTATCAAGGAGTTCATTTGTGAGCAANNGAGCAAGAACGTCGCCGTCTTCGTAGACGTGGCGAATATTTTCTATGCCGCCAAAGCGGCCGGTGCCGACATCGACTATGTCACCCTGCTCAAGGCGGCTGTGGCCGGTCGCGATTTCGTGCGCGCATATGCGTATACCGGTTTGGATCCCGAAAACGAGAATCAGCGCAACTTCCATTCGTTCCTGGCGCGCCACGGCTACAAGGTCGTGAGCAAGGACATCCGCAAGTACGGCGACGGTAAGGTCAAGGCCAATCTCGATATCGAGCTTGTCGTCGACATGATGAAGACGGCCCGAAACCTCGATGTCGCGATCGTCGTCAGCGGCGACGGCGACTTTGCTCCGGCCATCCGAGCGGTCCAGGAAATGGGCGTTCGCGTCGAGGTGATCAGCTTCCGCGGCAATACCAGCTCCGATCTCATCGAAGCGGCCGACATCTTCTACGACATCACCCAGCTGGCCCGCGTCGATCGCGACTCCTCGCGATCCGGGCGACGGGTTGCCGGCGACGACGAAGACCTCTCGATGACGGAAGTTCCGGACAAGCAGACCGAAGGTCGGGGCGGCCGTCGCGGTCGTGGCCGGACGAGGGGCGGACGAGTCGAAGGCGTGGACGAAGTCGCCGCGGAGAGCCGCGCGCCCAGAACCGGCGGACGCGGCATTGCCAGCCGGACCGCCTCAGGAACGCCACGGCCGGGAGGCCAGCTCGTGGCGCTGCCGGGCGAGAAGCTCGCTCGTGCGGCCTCTGTGGACGGAGACGCGCCCGAAGAGGAAATCGTCGAATCCGAGGAGCTCGTCGAGGGCGGCGAGATCGAAACGACCGAACAGGAAGCCGAGGGCGGAGCGCACCGCCGCCGCCGCCGTGGCGGTCGAGGGCGTGGCCACGGCCGCACACAAGCCGACGGTGAGGCCGCTGACGCGCCGGACGACGAAACGGTCGCGCTTCCGGCAGCGCCGCGACCTAACCAGTTCGGATCTGTATGGGACTCGCAAATCGGCATGGACACGCGACCCGCGCGCCTCGCGCCGATCTCGCCGGAAGAGGACGACTTCGCCGAGCCGGAGATCCCCGAATACCTGCTTGCCGAGCGGCAACGGGCCGGATCCAACCGCGGCGGTCGCGGACAGGGCGGTCGCGGCGTACGCAGCATGTATGCGTCGGCCGTGGATCGCGAACGGTACGGCAGCCGAGGCACTTCTTCCCGCTACCCGGAACCGGCTCGCTCGCCGCAGCCGCAGGGCGGCGCCCCACGCCGTCGCGACGATCGCGATCGCGGCCCGCGCCCGCCGCAGGGGCAGGGACAGGGGCAGGGAAGGCGTGGCGGAGTCGTGGTGACTCGTCCGGAGCGCAACTCGGCTGAGCCGTGGAGCGAGGTGCCGCCGGAGCTCGAAGAGCTTCTTCGAGCCCAGCTCTCGACCAAGCTGAGCAAGGCCTCGAGCACTGAGTCCGCCTCCGAGCGGCCAGTTCCGGAAGCCGCCGACGGTGCAGTCGCCNNCGAATCCGAGGCCACGGTAGAAGCTGCCGACGGCGAGGCTCCGGCCGCGCCGAAGAAGCGTGCGCCGGCCCGCAAGAAGACGACCGCGGCCGCCGAAGCAGCCGGTGAGGCTCTCTTCGCCGGCAGCGAGCCGAGCGGCGAGCCTGCCGGGGAGCCGAGCGGCGAGTAGCCGCGTTTCGGGCCCCGATCGGCCGACACGGTCGGACCATCGATGAAACACGCCCTGACCCGCGGCCAACCACGGGCTCTCGCCGAAGTCGATTCGATGATCCTCGGAGCGGCTCCGCATGCCGTCCTGTTCGTTGGACCGGGCTCCGTCGGCAAGACGACGCTGGCCTTAGATCTGGCCGCGGGGTTGTTGTGCACGAACCCGGATCCGACTGCCCGACCCTGCCGCGAGTGCCGGGGCTGCCGGCAGGTGGCATCGGGCAATCATCCGGACCTGCATCGGCTCGCGCCCGAGGGTCCTGGCGACCAGATTCGCATAGGCAAGGCCAGCGACCCGGAGCCGGGCACGGTGCGCAATCTCATCGGCGAGTTGTCGCTGCTCTCCGTCGAGGGCGGGGCGCGGGTAGTTGTGGTTGAGGGCGCCCACCGACTCAACGAAGATGCCCAGAACGCGTTTCTCAAGATGCTCGAGGAGCCGCCGGCCGGCGTGACGATCGTCCTCTGCGCAGATGACGAGGAATGCCTGCTGCCGACAGTGCGTTCCCGTTGCATCCGTATTCGCCTCGGTCCGGTCGGCGGTCGTGAAATCGAACGCTGGCTTGGCGAATTGGGTGTGGCCGACGCGCCGCGTGCCGCCCGACTCGGCCGCCTCGCCGAAGGTCGGCCCGGCCTCGCGCTCGCCTACGCTCGCTCCCACGATGCCGAGCGGTTGCGGGGCGAAATCGCGCGCGGCGTCCTCGACATGCTGGCCGAAGGACGGCAGAAGAGGCTGGCGGCGGTCCGCGAACTGATGAAATCGGCGGCGGCTCTGGAAGCGGCCCTGGACGAGGGACGAGGCGGTGTCGAGCGGGCGGTCGACGCCGCTCCTCGAACGACCCGCGGCAAGAAGGCCAGGGCGGTGGCCATAGCCCGGGACGCTGGTGGCGATGACAGCGCGGCACGCGGCGACGACGGCGGACCGGCCGACTCAGCCGGGCCTGGGCCCAAACTGGCCGCTTCGGACCGGCGCGCTGCCGCGGCCACCCTTATCGAAATCTGGGCGTCGGTCGGCCGCGATCTGACAGTGGCTTCGCTCGGTGGTGCCAGGCAGATGCGCGAGATCGCCCTGCTCGATGAGTTGCCGCGGTTCGCCGAGGCAGTGTCGCAGGCCACGCTCGCCGCGTTCATGGAAAAGCTAGCAGAAGTGGCCATCCAGATCGACGAGAACGTCAATCCGGAACTCGCCCTCGACGTCCTGGCGCTGAGCTGGCCGCGGGTGGACGCCTGAAGTCCGTGGACATGGCCCGGCTTGAAGCCACCGTCATGGGTCGCGTCCAGGGCGTGGGCTTTCGCTACTTCGTTGTATCCAAAGCCACTCGGTTGGGACTCACCGGTTGGGTTTCCAACGAGCAGCACGGCGGCGTCCAGTGCGTCGTGGAGGGGCCGCGCGAGGATCTGGAGGAGTTCCTGGCGGCTCTGCACGAGGGCCCCGCGTTGGCGATCATCGAACACGTGGCCGAGATGTGGCTGCCCTACACCGGCCACTGGGCGGATTTCAGCATCCGCTCATCGGGCCATCGAGGCGACTAGAACGTCCGACGGCGAGGTTCGCCGAGGAATGGGTTGCGAACCTCGCCGCGGGCATTAGCGGCGCGGGGTGTGCCGGACCCGCGCCACCGGGCAAGTCTTGGCTAGGCGGCCTTGCGCATCGCCACGACGGCGTTGGTCTCTCGACCCGCCGGCATGTCGATGGTTGCGCGGCCGGCGATCCCGGAGGCTATCTCGCTCGAGTCGATCTTGAACCTGTCGACCAGTTCGTTGAGACGCGTGGCCATAGCCGCCAGGCTGGCCGCCGAGGCCACGACTTCTTCGGCCTGGGCGGACATCTCCTCGGTTGCGGCGCTGACTTCTTCGGCTGCGGCGCTGTTTTCTTCGCTCACAGCCGCGATCGAATCCATGGATGAGGCCACCACGGTCGCGGCTTCCGTCATCCGGCTGGCAGCCTCGTTGGTCTGGCCTGCGATCGTCGCGATTGCGTCCGAGGCTGTAACGACTCGACTGGTCGCGCCACCGATTTCGCCCAGAGCTTCGAAGACTTGCTGGACGGAGTGGTCGCGCTCGGCGGCAGCCGTCTTGATCTCACCGAGAGCGCTCGCCGACTTCTCCGCCAGATCGGCCCCGGTTTGGACCTCACGGGCCCCGAGGTTCATCGCCTCGACCGCGCGATCGGTCTCGCTCTGGACCTCGGCGATAAGGTCGGCGATCTCCTTTGTGGCGCGGCTGGACCGTTCGGCGAGCTTGCGCACTTCGTCTGCCACTACCGCAAAACCCTTGCCCTGCTCGCCGGCTCGNNGGCGGCGTTGAGGGCCAGCAGGTTCGTCTGCTCGGCTATGTCGTCGATCGTTTCGACGATCGCCCCGATCTGTTCTGACTTGGCGCCGAGCTCGCCTACGCGCTCCGCAGTGGTTTCAACGGCGTTCTTGATGCGGCTCATGCCCACGGACGTTTCATCGACCGCTTCGATCCCGTTGGCCAGAGCGGTGGCGACGCGCTTGGCGTTGACCTTCATCTCCTCGCCGGCGCGGTCCGCCCTCGAGACAGCCGTAGTGGCGGCCTGAACGGCATCGGCCGCGTCTTCAACACGCCGTGTGGTTTCGCTGGCGCCGGAACTAACCTGCGAGATCATGGCCGTCAGTTCCTGGGCGCTGGCCGAAGTGTCCGAGGCGGCTCGGGCCTGGTCCGAGGCACCTACGGCGACCTGCGAGATCGTATTGGCGATCTGCTGAGTGGCGGTACCGGTCTGGTTTGAGGCGCTGTCGAGTTCGCTGCTCGTGCGGGAGACGGCGACAGCTTCGTCTCGGACCTCCGAAATGACACCGACCAGGTTGGCTCGCGAAACCTCGTATGCCCCAACCATCTTCTTGATGGATGCGAGAACGGAGTTCAACTCGGCGCCCGTCTGGCCGATTTCATCGCCGCTGAGGCCTTCGAGGTATTGCAAGTGGGCCTTGTAGACGCGGCTGAGGTCGTTCTGGGAGAGGCCTTCGACGCATACGGTGAACTCGGCGAGGGCGCCTTCGATGTCCTTCATCTGGGAGAGGACTCTCCTGGCCGTGCGAGTCATTCCGGCAGCGATGAGCTGGCTCAATGCGATGCCGATGGCGAGTGACACGAGGATGAGCGCGATCGTGGCGATCAGCCCGGTCTGGTATGTAGACGAGATGTCTTCGTTTAGTTGATCGGCTTGCTTGGTCGCGGCTGTGGTCAGGGAATTGATGTCTGTCATGACCTTGGCACGGAGCGACGCTGCCGAAGACAGCTGCGTCGCGGCGGCTGTCGCAGAGTCAGAGCCGGAGCTCTTTGACTCCGTTCGTATCTGATCGATCGCGGTCTGGTAGTCGGCCATCGACTTATTCAGCTCCGCCAGGAGGGACTGAGCCTCGGAATTCAAGCCGGAAGCTTCGTATTTGGCGAGGTTCTGGGTTATCTGCTGGTCGTCGGCTGCGATCTGCTGGTCGACGGTCGTCTGGGCGCTTGCCTGGCCGGCGAACACGACGCCGTAGGTCGTGGCGCGGGCTTTGTCCAGCAGCGCAGAGTTCACGGCGTCGAGATTCTCAACCGGCAGCAGCCCATTGTCGTGAGCAGTTCGCGCCGTGTCGCGCACGGATCCGAGGTTGACGACCGCAAGCGCGCCAAGCGCGCACAGCAACACGAGAACGACGGCGGAACCGCCGAGGATCTTGGTTCTCACGCTCAGGCGCATCGTGGATCTCCCAGACCGATCGACAGGATTTGCCACGACCTGGGGGTAGGCCGCGAGTCGACACTCTGTGGGGATCGGGTGCCGCGGCCGTAATCTGGATGCTGCGATCGCAGTAATCGCAGTACTTGATATGGTGCGCACCGTATCGAATGGCAACTCAGTGAGTTCGACTCATTACGCCGATGCGAATTGACTGAACCGTTCGTATGGGCGATGCCTAGGGCAGGAAGCGCAGCATGCCACCGTCGATCGGCACGAACGTGCCGGTCTGATAGCACGCCAGATCCGAGCACAGCCACGAGATGTAGGCGGCCAGCTCGTCGGGTGTTCCGTATCGGCCCGCCGGGATCGCACGCTCGCTGGCTGCCCGAACTTCCGCCACGCTCTTGCCCAGACGCTCGGCCTTCGCTTTGTCCAGCGTCGCGACTCGGGCGGTGTCGAGTCGACCGGGGACGACTCCGTTGACTGTCACCCCATCGGCGATGACCTCTGGAGCGATGGTCTTGAGCCAGGCCGCCAGAGCGCTTCGGCAGGCGTTCGAATAGGAAAGCTCGGGGATCGGCTGGCGAATGCCCGACGACATGATCGAGACGATCCGTCCCCAGCCACGCTTGCGCATGCCCGGAAGGAGAGCCGTCGTCAGTTCGATCGGTGTAATCGCGAGCAACTGGAACGAAGTGCGCCACTCGTCCGAATTGGTCTTCGTCGCCTCGGCCGCGATGGGGCCGCCGGCATTCAGGACCGCGATGTCTATTGGGCCGAGGCTGCGCTCCGCCTGCCAGGCCACTTTGGACGCCGTGGCCGGGTCTCTGGCATCTCCGGCAATGGTCACCACCACTACCGAGTACAGCTTGCGAATTTCCTCGGCCGTCTGCTCCAGGGCGTCGCCACCTCGCGACCACAACGCCAGCTTGCAGCCTTCGGCCGCCAATCGTTCGGCCGTCGCCCGTCCCAGCCCTGCCGAGGCTCCGCCGACTAGTGCGGCTCGACCTTTGAGGCCCAGATCCATGTCGATCCTCCATTCGCTTGCCCACGCATCGTGCCACTCTCTCGCCCCGACCGCTACGCTAAGGGGGTGAACGACCGTCAAGTGGTCTTGGATCGGGCCGCCGATGCCTATCGAGCCCTATTGGACCTCGCCGAAACCGTCGAAGACGAGTGGCAGTACATAAATGATCTCGGCGAGGCCTATCTGCCGGGCATCGTCGCCCTGGGCATCTCGTCTGGGGCCGCCGGGGAACTGGGCGATGCGCAAGTTGCGGCCGTGGACGAGGCAATCGCCGAGATCGCTCTCATCGCCGACCCGCACAAAGCGATCGACTGGCTGTCGACATTTCCGCATGTCGTGGCCCTGGCGGTGAGCGGCGACGTGTCCGCGACCGGAGATGGCCGCGGCGAGGCCACCGAATCGGGTCCCGGCCGCGACCCCGACGACGATTCGCCGTTCGGCATGCTGCGCGGCCCGCGATGAGATTTCAGGACGCCGCGAAGGACGCCCGTGCCGTGGTCTACGCCGGGATTCAAGCGGATCCACTCGTGGCGCGAGTGGCGGGGCTGCTTGCCGGCGCCACGGCCGCGGAGCGTCTGATGGCTCGCGCGGCGATGAACGGCGAACGCACCGGGCCGGAAGTGTGGCGGCGCATGTTCCCGACACTCTTTGGCGAGGGGCCGGGCGAGGGGCCGGGCGAGCGGCCGGGCGGCGCCGACCGGCGGCTGCATGCCGAAGCTCTTCTGGCGGCCAGTCTCGAAGTCGCCGAGCGCGGCGAGGCCGCTCGCAGCTCATATCGCGGCGCGGTGGTCGAAGAGCTGACGGCGTTGCTGCTCGCTCGTCGGACTGGCCAGGCGCCGGTGAAACGGGAGCGGCGCGTGCTGTTCGACGGCGTCCGCGCCGAAATCCACCCCTACGACGTGACCGTCGAGTCCGAGGCGCGGCCGGAGGTCTACGACTGCAAGTGGGGCGCTCGCGGCATCAATGCCGATGTCCTGAATCAGCTCGACGACGCCCGAGCCCATGCCGCCGACGAGGAAATCGCGATGCATGTCGCGATCGTCGTCTTCGACGCGCGCCGCTCGTGCGAGCTGAGGCTCGACCGCGCCACGGCCGAGCACGCCGGCACGGATCTGATCGCCCTCGAATCGCTCGACGAATTGGCCGGCCGGCGATGAAGGCGGAAGCGTCTCCGCCCGACGCGTCCGCCCCGGGACTCGAGAACCTGCGCGATCGTCTGCCGTACCGGATCGTTCGGCCGTACCGCGTCCGCTTCGAAGAGGCGACCGCCGCCGAGACGACCCGAACGGCGGTCTACCTGGCCTGGGCCGCCGACGCGGCGTGGCAGCACTCCACGCTGCTCGGCTTCGGGCGTGACTGGTACTCGAGCCGCGGCCTTTTCTGGCTGGTTCGCTCGGTCAGGCTCGACGTTCTGGCGGACGTGCCGACTTACGGCGAAGCGTTCGTATCGACTCAGGTCTTGGGTTACCGGCGCATCGCCGCCCATCGCCGCAGCGAGGTGTACGACGCCGCGGGCCTGCTCCTCGGCCGCCTGGCGATCGATTGGGTCATGACCAACGAGCATGGTGTGCCGTGCCGAGTGCCGGAAGAAATGCTGACCTTCGTTCGGGACTCGGGTTCCACATTTGAGCTGTTCAAGGTCGCGCTGCCTGAGGCTCCCGCCGACGCGATCGAGGTGCCGCTCCGCGTCAGGCGCCGCGACCTGGACCCGCTCGACCACGTCAACAACAGCGTCTACCTCGATTACTTCGAGGAAGCGCTTCAGGTTGCCGGGCGGGCCGAGTTACTGCGCTCCCCACGCCGATACGAGATCGACTATGTGGCCGCGGCCGAACGCGACGACCTTCTCGTGGGCGTGACGTGGCCGTTCGAGAGCGGTTGGGCCTACCGGCTCAGTCGCGAAAGCGGCACGGAGATGTTCCGGGCGACGGTTAGGCCGCTCCAGGATCGCTGACTTCGCGTCTGACTTCGGGGCTTACTTCGGCTCGTCGGTGGAGTTATCGGCGTTCTGGGCTCGGGCTGCTTCGGCGGCCTTGCGCAGGTCCGCAGCGAGGTCCTTGCTCCGCGCCGCGAGCTTGTCGCCGACTTGTTCGGTGACGTTCGCCGCCTTGTGCGCGACGGGCCCGGCGTTCTCGGCGGCCACGGCGGCGAGTTCGGCCGCCTTGGCGGCCACGTCGCGCAGGACCGGTCCGGCCGTCTTACCGGCCTCTTCGATCATGACCTGAAGCTGGCCCATCCACCGCTCGCCCAGCTCTTTGGCTCTCTCTACCTGCTCGCGCCGCGGGTTGCTTCCCGTCGGGTCGCCGCTCGGCTGCTCGTTCTGCTCGTTCTGCTCGTCGGTACCCATTTTCAACACCTCGAACTGGGCGAGGACTGACTGCCCCTCGACATATGGCATCGACAATCGTACGCCCGCTGAGAAGCATCGCCCCCATTGCAGTGGAGAGCTACTTGTCGGCGCCGTCCACCGGCCAATGGGCGAGGCGCTGTTCCAGCTCCGGGTCTTCCCAGGGAGCGGCCATCTCCGCCAGATCCGCCTCTCCGGCCGGGCCGACCGGATCGAGCAAGCCTGCCTTGAGCGCAGACAGAGCCTCTTGCGACGGGGCGCCCGCGTCGAGAGACTCGTCACCCTTGGGGTTGAGAAGCTCGGTTCCGGCGTTCTCGATCTGGGCCTCCAGCNNCATCTCGAGGCGGACGGCCTCGCTCGGCGGCATGATGGCTTCGGGGCTGACCTGCGAGTCATACAGAGGCGTCCGCAACAGCGCCTTGGGATCGACGACGTCTGGGATCATCCCTTCCTCGGGGACGCCGAGTACGGCCTTGGGGTCAACGACCGTAAGACCGGGGATGTCCTTGGCGATCGCTCCCTCGACTATGGCGTGGCACTTGGGGCACGCGTCGGAAGAGGTGGGGATCGGCGTAGAGCACCAGGGGCAAATGCGGTTGGTCTCGTCCATGCGGCGCACCGTAATTCACCGCGGCCTTAGCCGATATCCAACCTTCGGGCCATGGACCGACCATGACCCACTTTGGGCTAACCGCGCACCCGCCAAAGATAGGCGAGCGACGTCCAACTTGCGTGGGCGATGCGCACTTCGGAGCAGGTGAATCGCCGCCGCAAGTCCTAAAGAGTGCCCAACTCGCGCCTGGAGCCGCCAAAGTACTAGCCCAATTTACGTAGACGAGACCCCTCGAATGTAATCGTCGCCAGGTACTGACGTGCAGGACGATTCGGACCGACCTCGCACCTACGCTGCCAGTGGGACTCCGTGCCCCAGCCCGTGTCTCAGCGTCTTCCAGGAAGGGGACCGCATCGTGTCCGCAATCAAGCTCCGGCGCCGACTCGGTACTGGGCTTCTGGCTGTCCTGTTTGCGGTCGCGCTTGCCCCAATCATGGCCGCCTTCATCGGTGCCCCGGCGGCAAAAGGCGATCCCATCGATCCGGTTCCGACGGTAGCCGTGAACGCGCCCTCCACGGCGATGATCGGGTCCAGCGTTTCGTTCGACGTGTCCTTCGTCAACGGCTCCGCGACCGCGACCGGATTCGGGCCCTTCATAGACTTGACTCTGCCACTCGGTCACGACGGTGACGACGGGATGACCTTCGCGAGTGCAACCTATCTCGGTTCGCCGCTTGCGGTCGATCTCCGAACCGCCGACGTGAACGGCGATCTGACGCACCCCTACGCCGTCGACTCCAGTGGCGACCCGGTCGTCATTCAGCACCTTCAGCCGTACCAGACCATGGTCATCCTGCGCATGCCGTTCGGTTCGTTCACGCCGAACCAGCCTGCGGCCGTGGCGCACGTCACGGTGAATCTCAGCGACCATGCCAACGTCGGCTGGCCTCTCGAGATCGACGCGGTAGGCGGATTCCAGTTCGGCCGGACGGCGCTCGACGACCCGACGAAAGACGACCCCACGATCTTTGGCGCGACCGACACGGCCAACGTGACGCCGACCATCATGACCGTCACCAAGACATTCCACGGTCCGACCAACGTGTCGGCCGAATCGGCCACCGGCCCCGACTTCCCGCTCTCCTATACGCTCACCGTAACGGTGGCGCCCGGTCAGACGGTCGACGCCGTGACGGTCACCGACGCTCTGCCCGATTCGATCGAGTACCTCTCCACGGACAACCCGGAGCAGTTTGCCTCGATCACGGAACCCACTCCGGGCACGACCGGCGGGAATCTGGTCATCGACTTCGGCACGATCGGGCCCGTCGGCAACACGGCCAGCGCCACTTTCCATTTCATCGTTCCACGCGTCGATTCGAGTTCCGCGGCGATCCTCGACCCGACCAGCGGCGCCGCGGCCACGTCCACCGACAGCGCCAGCGCCACCGGGCTGTGGACGCCCATCGATCCTCTCGACCGTGATCCGGACGGTCCGACAACCGTGACCGCCGGTCCTGCGACGCATACCTTCACCGATCGGGCGATTGCGATTCAGAAGTCCGTGCGCAAGATCGGCGGCGGTGAAGTCGGTCCGGACGACATCCTGGAATGGACCGTAGACCTGCAAGTCTCGGACTTCTTCGCCCTCAACAACGTCAGCGTTTCGGACCTGCTGAGCGACGGATCCCGTTTCGACACGAGCTTCGCGCCGACGTTGAGCGTCGACGGCAATCCCTACACTCTCACCGCCGACGGAATGAATTCCGCCAACTTCGACGAGTCGTTGAACCCGGACGGGACCACGGCCATCGACTTCCGTGTCTCCGATGAAATTTCCACTCGCGGCGAGAACGGTCGACTCGTGGGCGGCTGCATCGACGCTGTCAGTGGCAGCGACACCCCCAACTGCACCCTCAACCACGACGGCCCTACCACGGCCCAGATCGTGTTCCACACCGTCGTGCAGCGGACGTACATCGACGACAAGCAAGTGGTGGAAGGCGACACGCTCACCAACGTCGCGTCCGCCTTCGCCGACGTCCTCGACACCAAGACCTTCTTCCCGACCGGCGGCCACCCCAGCGACGGTCAGGCCGACTTCAAACCGGCCGGTGCGTCCGCCCAGATATCGATCGCTCGTGGCGTCCTGAGCAAGAGCATCTACGCCATCAACGGCTCGACTTCGTTCCCGAAGCCGGTCCACATCTCGCCCGGCGACCGCGTCACCTATCGGCTCGAGCAGGAGTTCCCGGCCAGCCGGACGGACGACTTCAGCATCACGGACTACCTTCCGCTGCCGATATTCGCCGCGTCGGACATCGCCTTCGACCCCGTCGCAGATGCCACCGCGCCCGCCGCCGACACCGCCAAGTACGGCCCTGACGACACCTTCCATGCGAAGTGCAGTTCCGACGCCTCAAAGTGCCCGGACGCGCCGCCGCCGACGCCGAGCTACGACCCGGTCGCAAACAGCATCACGTTCACCTACGGCAACTACGCTCTCTACCCGGCCAAGTCGAGCATCGCGGACATCCTGTTCACCGTCACAGTTTCGACCAAGCCGTTCGCCGACGGCTTGCTGCTGACCAACCAGGCTCGCAGCCAGACCAGCAACTCGGTCGGCCAGGTCGTAACCGCCGACGCGATCGTCCAGGTCACTCTCGATCAACCGGTCCTTGCGATCACCAAGGGCGTGGTCGGCAGCGACAACTCGCACGCGGTATACACGCCGGCCAGTACCGGGCCGGTGGTCTTCTCCGGACCGACATCCGTGAGCTGCCCCACGCCGTCCGACCCGCACATCACCAACGCGGGCCTCTCCGCGGATCCGGTCAACAGCGACGTGAGCGGCTTGGACGCGGGCGATCTGGTTCGCTTCGCCGTCGTCGCTCAGGACACCGGCCACGCGGCCGCATTCAACGTCAAGCTCATGGACACGATTCCGCAGGGCTTCCGCAAGCCGGATGGCGGCTACGCCATGTGCATCACGGACGGCGGCGGTGATCCGATCACGGCCACGAACATCAGCGATGGCCAGGACATCGGAGATGGCGAAGCCCTGTTCGGAACGGGCATCAAGCTCGTCGATCCGACTGTGGGGGTCTCGCCCAACGAGACTGTCGTCGGGGCGCTCGCGGCCGGCACTTCCGGCAGCACGGACAACACCGCCGGCACGAATATCGCCGTCATCACATACACGCTGCAGGTGGACACCTCGGCCGTGCCGACGGCGGTTTCGACCAACAGGGCGACTCTCCTGGACTTCACCAACTCCCCGACCGGCGACAGCCACCTGGCCGCGGTCCTTACCGACGACGCGAGCGCCACGTTTAGTCAGCCGGCGATCGCCAAGACGATCTCCGCCACGGGCCAGAACAACGGCGACTCAGTGGTCATCGGCGAGAAGGTCACGTACCAGGTCACGCTGACGGTCCCGGAGGGCACGCTGCCCGGAGCCAGGGTCGTGGACACGCTGCCCACCGGCATGGGCTTCGTGGGCTGCGACTCCATCGCCACGTTGTCCGATGGCATCGCGACCACGGACATCACCACGGACGTGGAGGGCGGATTCGACGCCGTCCGTACGGGTGCGTCGGCAGTCGGCCAGAACGTGACCTTCGATATGGGCACGCTGGTCAACCACAACACGGCCAATTCCAAGGCCGAGACGGTCGTCCTAACCTACGAGGCGGTGGTCCTGAACAGCGGCGACAACCACGCCGGCGACACGCTCCAGAATGCAGCCTCGTTCAGCTGGACAGGCGGCCAGGTGGGGTCCGTGGGTCCGGTCTCGGCCGACGCCGTGACGGTCACGGAGCCGCAGCTTTCCATTCAGAAGGATTCGAGCGTCTCCACAGGCGACGCGTTCGACTCGATCGCATACACGATCACAATCTCCAACCCCAACTCTGGCTTGGATCCGAACGGTGCCACGGCCTACGACGTGGTCGAGAGCGACGCGATTCCGCCGGGCATGACCTACGACGGCTCGACGCCGTTCGCCGAGGACTCGGGCGGGCCGGCCGTCTCGAATCTGAGCGTTTCGGGCGGGATCCTGTCCGTGACCTGGGACAAGATCGCACAGGGCGAGACCGCGGTTCTGCACTACCACGTGAAGATCGACTCCGATGTCGTTCCCAGTCAGACCCTGCCCAACGTGGCGACTCTGACGTGGACGAGCTTGCCCGGCGATGTCCCCGGCGAGCGGACCGGCAGCACCAGCGACGCGGGCGGGGCCCTAAACGACTACACCACCAGCGACGGAGCCGAAGTCGACGTCCCGGCCGTGGCCGCGGCCAAGTCGATCGTGACCACCGACCAGGACTCCACCAGCGGTGACAACGTGGTGGTCGGTGAGATCGTGACCTACAAGGTAGAGCTGACGATCCCCGAAGGCGTGGCCCACAACGCCAGGCTGGTCGATACGCTGCCCGCCGGCATGGCCTTCGTCGGCTGCGTTTCCGGCACCCCGGTTGAGGCCTCCGCCGGTCTGACGACCGACCTTGCCGGTGGCTGGGCCGACGCCTGCGACACGGGCGCCAGCCTCAACGTCGCCAACGACGGCCACGACGTCACCTTCGGTCTTGGCAAGGTCACCAACGGCAACGAGAACGCCGAAACCCCGGCTGTCGTCGACATTACCTACAAAGCCGTGGTCCTCAACGCCGCCACGAACATCCGGGGCCAGACGTTGCAGAACGGCGCCGTCATGTACTGGGAGGACACCACTCCCACCACGTTCAACTCAAACACGGCCCAGGCCGACGCCGTGACTGTCGTCGAGCCCAAGATGACCGTCACCAAGACCGCGTCCAAGACAACCGGCGACGCCGGCGACACGATCACCTTCACGATCGTCGTGGCCAACCCGAACGGCAGCCAGGCCAACGATGCCTTTGACATCGACTGGGCCGACACGGTCCCGGCCGGACTCAACTACGTCGACGGGTCGCTCAAGCCGGCCGACCTTTCCTGCGCGGACGCGCCGACCGCCTACTCCGACGCGAGCCAACCGGCTCTCAGCGCCACCTGGACTTCGTTCCCCAAGGGCGGCACTTGCACCCTCACGTACGAAGCCACGCTGGCCAACGACGTCTCCTCCGGCTCCAGCTATACCAACGCCACAACGCTGACGTGGACCAGCCTCCCGGGTGTCCACAACACTCTGCGCAACCTGAGCATCTACAACGACCTGGCATCGGAACGCACCGGCAACACCGGCGATCCTGGTGGCGCGGCCAACAACTACAAGCAGACCAGTTCGGTGACGGTCACCGTCAACCAGCCCGCGCCGGTCAAGTCTGTCATCACGACATCCGAATCCGGCACGACCGGCACGACCAACCTGGCCGTGGGCGAGATCGTTCGCTACCGCGTCTACGTCGCGATCCCGGAAGGCGTGACGGATAACGTCAGCGTCCGCGACACGCTCACCGCCGGACTGCGATATCTGAACGACAACAGCACCAGGATCGCGTTCGTCACCAACGGCGCCGGGATGAGCTCGACCACGCTCGACGACCCGTCGCTCTACGTATCCGGCAACCAGGACTGGGTCACGGACCCGGGCAATCACCCCACGTACGTGCTGCCGAGCGGCTCCATCGTGGTCGGGACGGGCTACAACCCGGAATTCGACCTCGGCAACCTCAACAACGCCGACCGCGACCCGGACCAGGAACTGGTCGTCATCGAGTTCAACGCCCTGGTCGAAAACGTGACGGGCAATCAGTCGGGGACGCCTCTGACGGACAAGGCGGCGATCTGGGCCGACCCGCCTCTGCCGGCGGCTCAGACCCCTGTCGATCTCCAGGATTCCAACACGGTCTCACAAACCGTCGTGGAGCCAGCTATGTCGATGGCCAAGTTGATCACGACGCATCCGGTCGACGCCGGTGACGAAATCGACTACGTCATCACCGTCACCAATGCCAGCGCCACTGCTCCGGCCTACGACTACCACGTCACCGACACGCTGCCGAGCGCCCTGGTGGCGCCGCCGATGAGCATCGCCAGCTCGTGCGGAACCTCGGCCGACGTGTCCGCCGGCAATCTCGTGGACCTGACGATCACCAAGGTCGCGCCGAGTTCCAGCTGCACCGTCACGATCAAGGCCACGGTCGTGGCCACGGAACCCGCCGGCGAAACGTTCACCAACCACTCCGACGGCACGTACTCCAGCTTGCCCGGCGCCGGAACGCCGGATGGCGACCCGGGCAACGCCACTGGCTCCAGCACGCCCGGCGCGTCGGGCAATGCCAACGGCGAGCGCAACGGCCAGGATGGCAGCACCGGTCTGAACGACTACGTCAACAGCGGCCAGGTGGGTCAGACTCTCGCGGCGCCGTCAATCGTGAAGAACGCGCCGGACGTTCCGCACGCCCCGATCGGCCAGCTGACCACGTTCAACCTGCTCGTCACGTTGCCCGAAGGGACCACCCGCGGGCTGATCGTCACGGACACGCTCCAGGACGGCCTCGACTTCGTCAGCGCCACTCCGGTGACGTCCGGCGGCTTGCTGAGCGCCGACTTCTCCGGCACGTTCACTACTCCGAATCCGACGCCCAGCGTGACGACTCCGGACGGAACTCACCACGCTTACGCCCTGTCGTTCGGTGACACGGTGGTGCCGACGGATCAGAATCCCACCGACGACAAGTTCGAGATCCAGGTCACGGCCCGCGTCGCCAACGTTGCCGGCAACCAGGCCGGCACGGTTCTGTGGAACAGAGCCAAGGTGACGTACACCAACGTTTCGACGCCCGTCGACGTTGCCGCGCCATCCCAGCAGGCCGTGACCGTCTACGAGCCGGACGTCCGGCTGACCAAGGCGGCCAGTTCCACCACTCCGTACTTTGGCGACACGGTGACCTACACCCTGACCCTCAGCCACGGCAACGGCGCCTACGACATCGCCGCTCAGGACTTGGTACTGGACGACACCCTGCCGGTCGCGGCGGGCTGGACCTATGCCGGCTCGCTTAACCGCAGCGGCTGCGCCGACGCCGTCACCGTGAGTGACAGTGTCGCGGGCCACATCACGGCGACGTTCAATACGTTCCCGATCAATCACACCTGCGTGATCACATACCAGGCCACTATCGGCACCAAGCCGAACGCGAACCTCAAGGACACCTATACGAACAACGCCGTTGCAACGTGGACCTCGCTATCCGGGGCGAGCAGCTACGAGCGGACCGGCAACATCGCCGATCTGGGCGGCGCCCTCAACGATTACAAGGCCACCGCCACCCGCATCGTGACCGTGACCGGCGTCGACCTGTACATCCAGAAGGACGACATCGCGACCACCGCGATCACCAACCAGGTTCTCCGCTACAAGGTCTCCTTCCAGAACAATGGCAACGTAAACGCCACCGGCGTCGTCATCACCGAAACCGTGCCGATCGGGACGAAGTTCGACTCGGCTGACAGCACCGGCACGTGGACGGGCTGCGTCAACAACTCCTCGGCCGGAACCGTCTGCCACCTCAGCTACGCGACCGTCCGGCCGATACCGCTGGACAACAACCTCAGCTACTACTTCGCGGTCACGGTCGTGGACCCGATCGCGGCGGGCCTTACGCAGATCGCCAATACCTCGACTATCACCGACGACGGCAGCCATCGCGCCGACGTCAATCCGAGTGACAACACGTTCACGGACACCGACGCGATTCCGCAGGCGGATCTGTGGCTGACCAAGACCGTGGACGTGGCGCGGCCCGGCAAGAACCAGGACGTCACGTACACGATCACACTCCACAATGACGGTCCGGATCCGGCCACGACCGTGGAGGTCACGGACCTGGTCCCGGCCCAGCTGACCTACAAGTCCTCGGTTGCGGGCTCCGGCAACAGCTATACCTCCGGGAGTGGACTCTGGGTCATCGGCGGCTCGATTCCGTCGGGCGGATCCAAGACGCTGACCATCACTGCGACGGCCTCAACGTCCAATGTGGGCGTCAATGTCGCCCAGGTCACGCACTCCGACGACGGCGACCCCGATTCCACGCCCAACAACGGCGTGCCCACCGAAGACGACTACGCCTCCGCAACGACAACTCCGCTGATCGCCGACATCGGCGTCACCAAGACGGTAAGCAACGTCCACCCCGACAAGGGCAGCAGCGTCACGTTCACCGTTACGGTGACCAACCACGGCCCCGACGGCGACCCGAACGTGGTCGTCAGCGACGCCATCCCGTCGGCAGTAACGCCCGACACGATCACGCCCTCCGCCGGAACCTACGTCGGGAGTACGTGGACCGTCGGTGCCCTGGCCAACGGCGCTTCCGCCACGCTGACCGTTTCCGGCACCGTGACGACGGCCGGCACCGCCACGAACACGGCCACGGTGACGCACGCCACCGGCGATCCGTGGGATCTGGTTTCGAGCAACGACTCGGCCAGCGCCACGATCTCGCAGCTGGTCAACCTCGCCGTGTCCAAGTCCGTGAACGTCAACACGCCCAATGTTGGCGACCTGGTGACATTCACCGTCGGTGTCACCAACACTCAGACGAACACCGCCAACGATGTAGTCCTTTCCGACTTGCTGCCCGCCGGGCTGACTCTCGGCACGGCCACGCCGAGCCAGGGCACATATGACTCCGGGACCGGTCATTGGTCCGTCGGCAGCATCGGGCCCTCCGGCACTGCGTCGATGACGATGACCGCGACCGTGGTCAGTGGCAGCGCCCGGACCAACACGGCCTCGGTGCTATCTCTCGACGAGACCCAGACCGCGCTCCTGGACGACATTGCGTCCGCGACGGAGACGCCCCAGAACGCCGATCTGGTAGTGGCCAAGACTGTCGACAACGCTCACCCGGAGATCGGCGGCACGGTCAACTTCACGGTAACGGTCACCAACGGCGGCCCGGACACGGCCACGAACGTGGCTATTTCGGACGTTCTGCCCGCCGGCCTGACGTACGTCTCCGCCACGCCGAGCCAGGGATCGTACGACCACATCTCGGGGAACTGGAGCATCGGAACGCTGGCCAAGAACGCCGTCGTGATGCTGCAGGTCGCCGAATCGGTCCCTGCCGGCGGCGCCTGGACCAATACCGCCGCGGTTTCGCATTCGGATGAGTTCGATCCGGTTGCCGGCAACAACAGCGCCGCCGTGACCGTGACAAGCCGCACCGCCGACGTCGGCGTAACCAAGACTGTCGACAACGCCACGCCCACCGTCGGCTCCACGGTTCTCTACACCTTGACCGTCACGAACCACGGCCCAACGTACGGCGTCACGTCCTTGCTCGTGAGCGACAAGCTGCCGGCCGGGCTGGCGTTCGTGTCCGCCTCGCCGAGCGCCGGCTCCTACGACGCCGGCTCGGGCGATTGGACGATCGGCTCGCTGGCCAACGGCTCGAGCGTGAACATGTCGATCACGGCCACCGTTTCCGCATCGGGGTCGATTACCAACACGCTGTCCTTCGTGTCGATGCTCCAGACCGACTCGAACAGCGCCAACAACACCGCCTCGGCCAGGATCACCGTCCCGGCCGCGGCCGATCTGGCGGTCACCAAGGTCGAGGACACCAACCGGCCCGACGTGGGCGCCAAGGTCAATTTCACTATCACCGCCACGAACAACGGTCCCGACGATGCCACCAACGTCGTCGTCGCCGACCCGATTCCGGCCGGTTTGACCCTCGATCCCGTGACGCCGCCCGCCGGCACCACCTGGACCGGCAGTGCCTGGAATATCGGCAATCTCGCCAACGGCGCAACCAAGAACCTGACGCTCACCGCCACGGTCAACACGGCCGGCGCCAGGACCAATACCGCAACCATCAGCGGCAGCCAGACCGATCCGGTCCCCGGCAATAACTCGTCCAGCGTTTCGCTCGATCAGCGGGTGAACATAGTCGTCAGCAAGACCGTGTCCAATGCCACGCCCAACGTCGGCGACGTCGTGACCTTCACCGTAACCGTCCGCAACACCGGTCTCAACACCGCCAACAACGTCACCATCTCCGACGCCCTACCCGCCGGCCTGACGCTCGGCGTCGCGACCCCGAGTCAGGGCTCCTATAACACCGGCAACCACCGCTGGACCGTCTTCACGCTGGCGCCTTCCGGTTCCGCCACGATGACCATGACCGCTACCGTGGCCAGCCCCGGGACGTTGACCAACACGGCCAGCGTGTACCACGTCGATGAGACTCAGACATCCACGTTGGATGACAGTGGCAGCGCCAGTGAGACCTCGACCCAGGCGGACCTTCGCGTTCAGAAGTCCGTCGACAACTCCACGCCAGACATCGGCAACACCGTCAAGTTCACGGTGACAGTGACCAACCTCGGTCCGGACGCCGCCTCGAACGTCTCTATCCACGACGCCCTGCCCGTCGGCCTGACCTTCTCCTCGGCCTCGGCGACCGTCGGCGGCTATGTCAGCGGAACGGGCACGTGGACCATCGGCGCGATGCTCAACGGAGCCACCGCGACCCTGACCGTCAACGCGGTCGTTGCGACCGGCGGCAGCTACACCAACACCGCATCCGTCGCTCACTCCGACCAGTACGATCCGGTCGCCGGCAACAACACCGCCTCGGCCGGCCTGACCAGCCACATGGCCGATATCGGCGTCGCCAAGACGGTTTCCGGCAGCACCACGCCTAACGTCGGTGACAACGTCACCTACCTGCTGACGGTGACCAACAACGGACCTGACGGGGCCACCAGCCTGATCGTTCGGGATCTGATCCCGGCTGGCCTGTCGTTCGTTTCGGCCACGCCGAGCCAGGGCTCCTACACCGCCGGAACCGGCAACTGGTCCATCGGCACTCTCGCCAACGGCGCCAACGTGACCATGACGCTCGTCGCCAAGGTCACGGCCTCTGGCCAGATCGACAACACCGTGTCCTTCTGGTCCATGCTCCAGACCGATTCCAACAGTGCCAACAACTCGGCCACTGCCACGGTCAACGTGACGGCGGCGGCCGATCTGGCGGTCACCAAGACGGTGAGCGACACGACGCCGGACGTCGGCGACAACGTCACCTTCACCATGACCGCCCGAAACAACGGCCCGGACGCCGCCACGAACGTGGCCGTGACCGATGCGCTGCCGGCGGGTTTGAGCTTAGTACTCGCCACTCCTCCCGCCGGCACGAGCTGGGCGGGCGATACCTGGACCATCGGCAATCTCGCCGTCGGCGCAGGTGCGACCGAGACACTCACCGTTGTCGCCCATGTCGGCAACGCCGGTCTGATCACCAACACGGCCACGATCGCCGGCGCGGAGCACGATCCCGTCTCGAGCAACAACACAGCCGGCGCCGCGGTCGATCAACGCGTCCACTTCGTCGTGACCAAGACCGTCAACCCGGTCAAGCCCAACGTCGGTTCCAACACGACGTTCACGATCAACGTCTCCAACACCGGCCCCAACGCCGCTCACAACGTCGTGGTCAACGACACACTGCCGGCGGGCGTGACGTATGTCTCCGATACCGGCGTCGGCGCCTATTCGGGCGGCGTCTGGACGATTCCGTCGATCGCGTCCGGTTCCGCGGCCTCGCTCGATATCGTGGTGCGTGTCGATTCGCCGAACGCGGTTACCAACACGGCGACCGTCGCCTCCGCCAGCGAAACCCAGTCCAGCACCGGCAGCGACTCCGATAGCGCCACCGAGACGCCCCAGCAAGCCGATCTGCAGGTCACCAAGACGGTCGACAAGCCCAAGCCCGAACTCGGCGACAACGTCGTGTTCACGATCAATCTTCGCAACAACGGCCCGGACGACGCCACGAGCATCCTGCTGAGCGACGTTCTGCCGGACAACCTGACCTGGGTCTCGGACGATGGCGGCGGCGAGTACGACCACTCCACCGGCGTCTGGGACGTGGGCGGCCTGGAGAGTGACGCCGCTGCCACGCTGCACGTCACCGCGCACGTGGCCGCCAAGGGCGACTACGACAACACAGCCAGCGTCACCCACTCCGACCAGTACGATCCGAATCCGGACAACAACCACAGCGACGCGTTCCTGACCACGGGCAGCGCCGACATCGGCGTGACCAAGACCGTCGACCACGACAAACCCGCCGTAGGCACGGTTGTCACCTACACCGTGACCGCGATCAACAACGGCGGCGACCCCGCTTCCGGGCTGGTCATCGGCGACGTCCTGGCGGCCGGCAGGTTGACGTTCGTGTCCGCCTCGGCAACGGTGGGCTCGTACAACTCGACGAGCGGTGCGTGGAGTGTCGGCAACCTGGCCGTAGGATCGTCCGCGGTCCTCACCTTGCAGGCTCGAGTCATCGACTCAGGCCACATCGACAACACCGCGGCGGTTACGGCGCTGCTGCAGCGCGATGAGGTTTCCGGCAACGACTCGGCGATGGTTGGCATCGATGCGCCCGATGCAGCCGACCTCAGCCTCACCAAGACGGTCGACAACAACACGCCCGACAAGGACGCCACGGTCGTCTTCACGGTCACTGTTTCCAATGCCGGCCCCAACAACACCTCAGGCGTGACCGTGGCCGACAAGCTGCCCGCCGACCTTGCCTATGTCTCCGACGACGGTGGAACGGTGGGCTCCGATCCGGCTTACGACGCCGCGACCGGCCTCTGGACGATCGGCGATCTCGCCAAGGGCGCCCACGCCACGATCCACATCACCGCGACCGTGTCGGTTGGTGACACGCAGATCGTCAATACGGCCGAGGTCGCCAGTTCCGACCTGCCCGATCCCGACTCCACTCCCAACAACGGAGCGGCCGGCGAGGACGACCTGGACAGCGTCACCCTCAACGCCCACGGCGTCGCGGACCTGTCGATACACAAGTCGATAAGCCCCAGCACGTTGCACAAGGGCGACCACGCGATCTATACGATCGTGCTCACGAACAAGGGCCCGCAGAACGCCACGGGCGTCATCGTCCGCGACCAGCTGCCGTCGGCGGTCACGTACATCAGTGCCACAGGCGGAACGTACGACTCGCATACGGGAGCGTGGACCGTCGGCAATCTCGCGAACGGGGCGTCGGCGACACTCCACATCACCGTCAGCATCGGCAAGGCGGGTGCGATCTCCAACACCGCCAGCGTCGTGGCCGAGGATCAACGCGACCCCGTTTCGTCGAATAACCAGTTCACCGCCGGGGTATCGGCGGCCGGCCCGACGCCACCGGTTACGGTCGTCAACGACTCCGGCCCGCTGCCCCACGACCCGGCAACGTTGATCCTGTGGCTCCTGGCCATCGCGTTCGGCGCGATCGCCCTGCTCGGCGCGACCGCCCTGGCCATCAGGAACAACCGCCTCAAGATGCGGCTCTAAGTCCGGAGCCGGTTGTGGCAGGTCGATGCGGCCGCTGCCTGGCCGCGTCCGTGGCGGCGCCGTCTCGCGCTCGGGCGCCTGCCGTTACCCGGCGCCGCGTTATCATTGCCGCCCGATCGCGGCGTGGCCCGCGGTCGACTTGCGCGCCCGTAGCTCAGCGGATAGAGCGTCGGCCTCCGAAGCCGAAGGTCACAGGTCCGAATCCTGCCGGGCGCGCCATTTTCCCATCCGCTGAGACAGCAGAGCCAGGGCCGGCTCCGGCCTGCCAGAGCGAGGCCTCCTTGGGCATCGAGCCAAGCTCGAGCCCAGCGTCGGACAGCGTGGCGCACAGGGCCTCGTAGGCAGGGCGTGGCAGTTCTCGTCGTCCGCGCTTGCCGCCCTTGCCTCGGTAGGCATAGAAGGCGGTCTCGCCCTCGACGCTGATGTCGCCGGCGGTGAGCCCGATCACTTCGGTCCTTCTCCGGCCGGTCAGGATGAAGGTCAGCAGTAGGGCTCGGTCCCGTCGACCGGCAACTGTGTCGGGAGTAACCGCGAGCAGGTTACGAATCTCCTGGGCGCTGTAACCGCGGGCAGGTGACTGGACTGCTCGGGGTCGTTCAACAGCATCGCAGGGGTTGCTGGTGACGAGACCCATGCGGATCAGGAAGCGGTAGAAGGAACTCAGGCAGGCGATCCTGGCGCCGATCGTCGTCGACGATGGGGTCCGGCCAGACTTGCCGATGCCGTGGACCCAGCCAAGAACGTCAGCGGGCTTGACCCGATCGGGCGTCAGGCTCCGTTCCGCGAAGAACGGCCAGAGCATCCGGCTGTAGGACTCGACAGTTCGCTTGGACCCGGAGCGGTTGCCCTTCTCAACGAGGAAGGCGTAGAGGGCTTGATCCCAGGCGGAGGGGTCTCCGGACTGGAGGGAGGGTAATGGCTGGGCGGTCATGGCGAGCCTCGCGTGCGAGATGGTCGTCGCAATGACTCACTCAGGCGCGCCCGGATAGCAACACGATGACCTGAGTGGTGGGGGAGCGGGGAACGCGAACGGCGGCATTGAGCTTGGGACGGTCGGCGACCAGCGGGGCAGGACCACGAACCGACGAGCAAGCCTGACCTGCGACAGTCCAGCCCAAGTGTGAGTCCACGATCTGGGCAAGGGCCAGTTGGTACTCCCTGCCCTTGCCTAACCCTTCCGCGCCTAGAACCCGCTTAGCCTTCCGCTGAGCGGCGGGTTTTCATCCTCGTGACTGGCGCCTGCTCCAGCCTAGAGTCGACGAACAGCGGTGGCCGAAGAGTCTGCCGGAATTCTTGGCGCGCTCCTCGGTCGGGCACTGTGCTGCCACAGCGGCGGCGCTACTTGTAACAGTGGGAGGTCCGGAGCTATGTCTGACACGAACCAGGCCGGGCCAGGGGCGGTATCCGAGCCAGTTGTCGTCCCGTTGCCGACCGCGCCAGCCAGCCTCAATGCCCAGGCGCCGCAGATGGTCATAGCTCAGCGGCAGGGCCCAAGCTTTCTCGCCCGCGCAGTGTGGTTCGTGCTCATCGGGTGGTGGCTGGCGGCCATTGTGATCGTGATCGCCTACGTTCTGGCACTGTCGATCCTGGGATTGCCGTTTGCCTTCTATCTGTTCAACCGCATTCCGGCGTTCCTCACGCTCCGTGGCCGGAGCAGGACGTATCAGGTCGAGACCGCTGCCGATGGGTCGAGGCACCTGATCGCAGCGAACGTCAAGCAGCGTCCGATGTTGATTCGGGCCGTCTGGTTCATTCTTGTCGGCTTCTGGTTCGGTGCCATCTGGATGGGTGTTGCCTACGTGCTATGCGTCCTGATCGTCACGATGCCGTTCGGGCTCGCGATGTTCAATCGAGTGGGCGCGGTCATGACGCTCCTTCGCTACTAGAGGCTCGCCTATCCGGCACCATCACCCGATCGTGGGCGGGATTGGCCGGGCGAAGCCCTGCGACGGACCCGCCCCACGGCCGACAGCGTTGCCTAAGATCGCTTCCAGGGACCTTGGCACGCGAGAGGAAGGGTGGGATCGGTAGCAAGGATGCCGGTTCCGGCATGTGCGATGCCGTGCCGGCATGTAGGCTTCGCGACGCAGAACGGTCTTGAGTGCAGCAATGATCGTCGCGTCCTGCTCGGGCAAGCTGCCATTTCGGTATTGGGAAGGGACTTCTCGTGCGTTGGCGTTTCTTGCTGCCTGTCGGTGGACTGGTGCTGATGTCTGCCTTCGCCCCGTGCGCTGAGGCTACCTCCTCCATCTCCCAATCGGACTATTCGGTGTCGGTCGACGCGACGACGGCAGTTGCCCAGACCTTCCAGATGGGGTCTACGTCCGAGCGATTGGGCAATGTCCAGGTCTACGTGGTGAATGTCCCTTCCGACGATGTCACCGTGTCTGTGTTCGCAACCGCGGCCGGCAAGCCGACGGGGAGCCCGCTTGGCACCGTGGACGGTCGATCGTCCGACTCAGGAGACTGGAACAGCTTCAACTTCGGCTTGACTTTCGCCTTGTCGGCCAACAAGACCTACGCCATCGAAGTCCAGGCCGTCGGCACGATCGGCGGTACATGCTCGACTTCAGCATTTGCCGGCGGAACCGCGCTATTCCAGTCGCACGGCGGCTGGGTCACCGATGACTCGTCGGCCGCATCGCCCGACTGTGTACAGGATCTGGCGTTCTCAGTCCAAACTGCGCCAATTCCAGGGACCGTCTTGGACCAGCATCAGGATGACCATGGCGTAGGAGCCATCTCGCATGAAGAGCTGGACGTATCCAACACGATGGCTCAGACGTTCAAGCCAGCGATCAGCGGGGAACTCGACGGGATCTCCCTTTGGACTTTGGGCACGATGTACGCGCCTGTAGTCACCGTGACCGTACAGATCCGGACCGTCTCGGGCGGTGCCCCGACCGGCAAGAGCCTCACGTCCGACACCTCGAGTTCCTCAGTCCTGGCGCAGGCAACGAGCACGGTCTCGGGTATCCAGGGCACCTGGGTAGATTTCACCTTCAGCAGCCCTCCGACTTTGTGGGCCGGCACTGAATACGCCATCGTCTTCGACGGTTTCGCGGGCTGGTGCGGAAGTTCTCAGGCCAGCTCGTATACCAGAGGACGGGCATTTGCTTTCGACCCCGCTACCCAGTCCTGGATAGCTGAGACCGATCTCACCGAGTCCAGCGCCCCCGCGACCGTACTGCGTAACTGGACATTCCGGACATACATGACGGCATCGGGCGCGACGCTACCGCCCACCAGTGCCGCTCTGCCCGCGGGCTCAGAGAATCAGGCCCCGTTCTTGCCGATTGCCGCTCTGATCGCAGCCTCGGGGGCAATGACCATCCTCGTAATCCGCCGAACTCTGCCGAAGACGCGCGGGTAGTTCGTCGAGAGGTGTAGCTCCGGGTGAGCGACGGGGTCCGCTGAGTTCCGGGTCGTCAATCGAAACTACGGCTTGATCGTGGCGCCTGGTGGTGGCGAACTGAACGGGCGCTGTCCGCACGCCTCGCTAGCGCGCGGGGGTCGCGTATGCGTACTGCTCGACCTGTAGTCTGGCTGCATGCAGCCAGACCGACTCAGCTGAAGCCCGCTTCACCCAACTGTCGGCGGAATGGCGCTCGACGATCAACCTGTTGACGCCAGCGGAGCCCCGCTTTGCAGCGATGAAGGCCGAGGCCTCAGAGGTGAAGACGGCCGGACATTGGGTATCTGGGCCAAGTGATCTCCTCGCGATTCTGGGGCGAGACCGAGACGAGCTGTTCCACAGCCGCCTACTGGGGGTACCTCCACTGCGACCCGACGGCGAGCCACTATCTCAAGGTGCTGCTGGACGCGATATTCGGACCAGAGAACTTCCGTAACGAGATCATGTGGCATTACGGGGGTCGAGGAGCGAAAGCAGTCGCCAGTCAGTTCCCAAGGAACCACGACGTCCTGCTGCTCTATTCCAAGGCTGATGGCGAGCAGGTCCATAACCGCCAGTACCTGACTCGGCGATATACACCAGATGAAGCGCGGGCCAGAGGTCTGCGGCAGGACCCAGACGGTCGGTGGTTCAAGACGGCCCCTCGTGGTGACTACACGGACGACTCCGTGTCTAGACTCGAAAAGGAAGGTCGCATTCACAGAACCCGAACTGGCAGTGTCCGAGTCAAGTACTTCCTTGGTGGGTCCGCAGGCTCTGTGGAGGAAGCGGTTCTCGTTGGCGATACGTGGAACGACATTCCTGATGCGATGCACCTGGGCCATGAGTTGCTCGGGTATCCAACCCAGAAGCCGCTCGCGCTCCTGGAGCGAGTACTCGCCGCGTCATCCAATCCCGGCGACGTTGTCCTTGACCCGTTCTGCGGGTGCGGGACTGCCCTGGTTGCCGCGCAGAAGCTCGACCGCCGGTGGATCGGCATCGACGTTACGTACCTGTCCATCGCTGTCATGCGTGCGAGGCTGAAGGACAGTTTCGCCCTAGTAGATGTGCCGGTAGTCGGCCAGCCGACCGAGGTCGAAGGCGCGCGAGCCATGCTCGTGGGTACTGGGCTCGAAGGCCAGTACCAGTTCCAATGGTGGGCGCTCGACCTGATCGGCGCGCAACCGCAAGGTGGCGCTCAGAAGAAGGGCGCGGATCGTGGCATAGACGGCGTGATCAGCTTCTCGACTGGCCCTCGTGGCGAGATGGGCCGGGCGCTGGTGAGCGTCAAGAGCGGCTCGGTCAACTCAAGTCAGATACGGGATCTGAAAGGGGTGCTGGATCGGGAGAAGGCCGAGATCGGCCTGTTCGTGACTCTGGAGGAGCCATCCGGGCCGATGCAGTTGGAGGCAACGACAGCCGGTGTCTACACGTCGGCGCTGTCCGGCCGGGACTACCCGCGCATCCAGATATTGACGATCCGTGAGCTTCTTGAAGGGAACATTCGGCCGAATCTGCCCGTCCTCGTGCTCCCGGCCTTCCAGCAGGCTGAACGAGTGGCCAAGAAGGCTGCCGAACAGGGCGAGCTGTTCGGATAGCAGCCGCTGGCTGCAGCGTCACGATGAGCAGCTCGTGTCGGGCGAAGCTGGCAATTCGCTCGACTTCAGGGCGAGTGGCAGGGTTCCCATCCTCGCGACCGTGCCAGATCCAACCTAGCCTCGCAGAACGGCATGGGAATCCATAACTGGGCAGGCGTCAATTCCCGCCGGGACCAGGAGATGGACCATGGCTGAACTCAACACCAAGGATCGGCAGAAGCTCCGCTCCACGCAGTTCGCGTATGTCGACTCGAAGGGCGAGGAACACCTCCCCATCAACGATGATTCGCACGTGCGGAACGCGATCGCCCGCTTCAATCAGACCGAGTTCGAGAGCAAGACCGCCAAGGAGCGTGCCCGGCGGAAGATCCTGAGCGCCGCCCAGACGCATGGCATCGAGGTCGACGAAGACTCGAAGATCCGCCGGCCGAGCAGTTCGGGCGGCGCGGCCGCTCGCGGTGACTGACTAGTAACAGGCCGTCCGGTAGATGTTGGGCAGAGAGTCGCTCGCGATCGGCGGTTGAAGCTGCCAGGATGACGCGGTCCGCCAGCGACGCAATTCGAACGGTGGCTCGCTGGCTTGGGTAGTCGTAAGGACGATGCGACCGAGGATGCCATGACGCGCTTTGCGGGAGGCCATAGGAAGCGGCGTGCCTGTTTCGGTCGCCATCGTCCTCCAGGTTCACGTGACCCTCGATGCCGTGCCTTCTAAACTGAGAACATGACGAACCAGTGGTCCGCACCTCGGCCGCCAGCAGCTGGCCGGAACTGAAATATGGCCATCCTCGCTGCCCTGTTTGCGGCCGTCGGGAGACAGGCGGGCCGCGTGCTGACGACGGCTCTCGGATGGGCCAGCGCGTTGCTCTTCGGACGTGTCCCCCGACACAAGCAGCAGCTCCTGTCGCTGATCGCGCTGGGATCGCTCCTCTGGGTAGTGCTGGTCTTAGGTATTGTTCTGCCCGCCGCAGGAACGTTCCTGCTGACGGCGCTTCCGCTTCCGGGGTTCATCGACCAGAACTGGGTGCGCCTCGCGATGCTGATCGGAGCGCTCGTCCTGCCGCTGGTCGTCGGTCTGGGAGGGTTGTTTATCGCCGACGCTGCGAGCCGGCCTCGTGGTCTCGAGGCGGCGAAGCAGGTACTGCGGGGCTACCCGATCGCCTTCCTGCTCGCGCTTACGATCATCTTCCTCGCGATCGTAGGAGTGGTGCGTAAAGGCCGGAACCTCGCCCGTCGTCGGGCAGAAGCTCATATCCCGATCGTGGTCCACGATGGTGGCTACGAGATCATGGTCGACGACCTTGAGTCGGCCCTTGGCGAGGCAGGCTTGACGGTCGAACGTCGCCCGGCGGCGGCGATCCTCGCCGTGCCAGGGCGGCTGGTTGCACGCGTGGCCGGCGGGGACGTGCGGGCGCTCGTCCCAGACCAGTTGATGACTCTCTTCTCGCCCGTCCTGGAGGTTGACCTGTATCCCTCGGACATCGCGATCTCAGGTCAAAAGGAGGCCGTGGCTCGTGCCCGCGCCGCAATCGCGACTCGGCTGACCGCGACTGCAGCCTACCTGACGACCTCCAAAGAGGCCCAGGCGGTCGAAGACCGCCTGAATGAGATTGTCCTGGCCCGAGGCAGGTCGCACGAGAAGAAGCGGCCAGGGCACTTGGACCGGCTGATCGAAGATCTGCGCGCTATCGACCCCACACTTGCGACCCTCGACGTCGACTACTCCGAGTGGGAAGTCCTGTACAGGATGCGTCTCCAGATCGAGCGCGATCTGCTGGTCGGCTCGTCGGTGGGCCAGGGATTGCAACCACCTGCGTGACATCGGCCAGATCGAGGGCGTGTCGCCCGGGCATTCGGGGCGCCTTCTGATGATCGGTCCAGGTGCGCCACTGGCGATGAGCGTCGTCACTACGCAGCCATTGTGTGGCCAACGGATAAGCCCGTTGACTGCGCGCGGGCGCAGCGCTGATCAGACCCGGGGAGATTCCGCTGATCGGAGACAAGAGCGTCACAAGTTGCATGGAGGCAACGCTACACTGACCTGGAGACATCTGAACCCGGATTCGAGCTCAGAGACACAGCACGATGGGAAGGGAGGACTGCATGTCTGTCCAGGGGATGAGAGGGTTCATCGGCAGGGTTCCAGCTCTGCTGGGGGAAGTGGTCGCGGCCCTAGGCGGCGCGGCGCTCCTCGGTGCGATTCTGCTTCCGTGGTTCAATCTCGAAGACAAGGAACTGTCTCAAGGGGGGCTCAACGTCTCCAATGGAGGAGTCTCTATTTCAGAGACCATCTCCGGTGGCGCCCGGCCCGACCTGGCTTACTCCACGAAGTCACTGTTCGATATCGGTTCCACCACGCCGTTTGCTGCTGCCCTAGTGGCGTTGGGGCTGCTGGCGCTGATCGTGGTCATCTACAGCCACCGCTCGTCTCTCTCGTATGCACGGACTGTGGTGATCGCAATCGGAATTGCATCTCTCGTCGTCAATCTGTACTTGCTGGTGTCTCCGCCGGAGCTCAACGGCCTTTCTGCGTGGGATACTCTTGTCGTGACGCCCGCGCTTGGCTCGTTGGTCGGCATCGTCGGGGCGCTCCTCATCACGGCCGGCGGGTTCTTCCTGTTGCCGCGTCGCCGTGATGCGACGGTGGGGCCGGCATTTGACGAGCCGACTGTCGCGTAAGGATCCGCCTAGAGGCGGACTCCAGAGCGCCTCAATCAGTTAGCTCGGCAAGAGGATCCGGCCAGGGGATTCGCCGGTCCCATCTCAGCGCTCGACCGCTTCCCGCCGTGTAATCGCGTGCGCGATCACTACGGGCTCTGGTTCCATGATGCCTGCTAGACCGTTCTGGCGACGGCCTGCCGCAGCCTCGGCGGGGCGCGACGACGATGGTTTCATCGTGACGGCGGGATGGGGCGACCGGCGCAGTGCCTGTCAACGCCGGCACCACACAACCACTACGCGTATGCGGAAGCTGTGTCGGCCCAAAACCTGCCGCACTGGGCTCTTGCCTCATCTTCTCCGTTGTGAGCTGTCGGCTTCGTCCGTCCCGTCACGAACCACGCCCACCCAATAGTCTCGAACACCTTCGTCAGAGGTTGAGTGCAAGTAGTTCAAGAAGATGGCTATTGGGATGATGATGCAGCCCAAGACAACAAAGCTCGGGGCAAGAACTGTCCAGTAGATGGCCCTGATTGGCCAGCCGGTCCTCTCGTACCCGCGGAACCAGCCGGTAGCGAGGACAACGGCTAGAGAAACGCTCACCAGTCCGAGGCCCGTGGGGGCCAGGAAACCCCATTTGGGCCAGTTGGAGACGCCGATGAGGGCGGCGCCGGCAAGGATATTCACAACGTAGCCCCACCGAAGCACGCGCTTCTGACTCTGGGTTACACACATGGAGCACGAGTAGATACCCTTCTTGTTCTCCTTCCGGTGACGAGAACACACCAGGCGCCCGTCCTGGCGGCACGGCTTGAGTCCTGAGGACGCCGTGCAACCTGGATAGGCGCAGGTGACCAGGGCATCTGGCGCTTGAAACGCCAAGGCCGGTCCAGTGTGAAGAGCGGAAGGTGGATTGGACGAGCGATCGAGATAGCGCGTGGTGGGCGCGTTGTTGGGCCTGCCGCATCTCGGGCAGGCAATCGCTTGAGTCGAGACTGGGCCACCGCAGTCGGGGCAGGTCGTCAGCGGCATGAGAGATCTCCCTTGTCTCCAGAACTCAGGCCAGTCTACCCGCGTTTGCGGGGGCCTCGAAGCGCCGATCGGTGCGTCGCAGCCATGAGCCGCTCGCGACGATCGGTCATTGGGAAGCCGACCTGGATGCCCAGGGCCGAGCGAACGACAGCCACCACCACCTATAGTGTCCAGACTGGGCGCTGGAGCTGGCGGACCTCCCATTTACGGCTGAGTAACACCTGTCCGCCGACGCTCCGTGGCTTGCACAAGTCGTCTAAATAGGGGTAGCCGAGATGCCGTGGGAAATACGGAATGCAAAGGGCGAGATCTTGGCCACCGGTCTGCCTGACCGGCCCGTTGTCTTGCCATCCAAGGACGAGCCAGGCAAATGGGACATAGCCAACGAACAAGGCGTCAGATGGTCGGTGGGCATGCGCGAGCGGCCCACGGTTTCACAGATCGCAGCCTCCTCCAGTGCATGTCTCTTGGCCACGATTGCCTCAGTAGTAATCGGCATTCTCCTTCTCGCCGCCCTATGTGGTCTCGCAAGCCTGACGTATCGAGATCCCCCCAGCCGCTAGAGTCGGTCCCCGACTGTCTGCATGCGGATCGGTAGGTTGATCGCTCGGAAGTAGGCCGGGCGATCAACATCGGGAGAGGCCGCTTTCAAGAGGGAGGCGAAATGGCTTTGCTGAAGTGCCCGGACTGCGGGCGGGACGTGTCCAGCGTGGCTCCGGCTTGCGTGAACTGCGGACGGCCGATGACTGTGTCCGAGCCGCCCGAGACTTGCGAGGTGATCCTGCGAAGGATCAGCGGTTTGGGCATCTTCAGCGGGGCCCGCTGGGTACTCGAGGCCCAAGTCATGAGCCCGCAGGGAATCAGGAGGGTGGCCAGCTTTCCCTACACCTCGGACAACGAGCTCGCCAATTTCCAAGGATCCAAGAAGGAGTTCCACAAGGCGCGTGAGGCCATCACGAACGAGCTGCTCCGCGCCGGATGGCAGCCGCTGGGCAGCGTAGCTGAGGGTGCGGGCATTTCGTTGCCGCGCTTCCAGCGACCACGGCATCAGTAGCCGAAGCCCTTGAGCCCCTCCGATCTGCCCAATTACTACGAGATCCTCGAAGTCTCACCCAATGCTCGACCCACCGTCATCGAGGCGGCCTGGCGCCGGCTGAATCAGGAATACCATCCGGATCATCACCCTGACGATCCGGCCGCTCTAAGCCGACTGAAGCTCATTAACGCGGCCCACGACGTTCTCAGAGATCCCGAACAGCGGCATGCCTACGATGCGAGGCGACAGTCGGCGCAGGCGGACCGGACGAGCCAATCGAGCCAGGCTAGCGCGTCGAGACCGTCGACCCCTCCGCCTCCGCCTACTGAGCGCGCGCGACCGTCTAGTTCGAGCAGCGGTGGGCAGCAGAGCGCGGGCGGGCAGCGGGCCGCCAACGGAGCATCCGGTTTCACCGGCCCCAGACCCGGACCGTCGCCTCGAGCGGAGAGCTCGGCAGGAACCGCGGCCTGGGGCTCGACCGCGACGCGCAAGCAGCGTCGACCCATCCGACGGCGGCTGGTAGTTGGGCTGCGAACGATGGCAGTGTCCGCGCTGATCCTCGGCCCTCTGCTCCTGCTGGCACTGCCGGCCGACCCGGTTTGGGCGGTTCTCTCGCCCACCCCAATCTCCGCCACAGCCGTTGCAGCCGGAAGGGGTCATACCTGCGCCATCCTCGCCGGCGGTACTGTGGCTTGCTGGGGAGACGGCCAAAACGGCGACCTCGGAAACGGCCCAGCCACTGACAGCAACGGCTCGGACATGTCGATGCCGGTGACTGTATATGAGCTCACAGGCGCAACTCAGATTGCCGCAGGCCACTTCTACACCTGCGCGCTTATCTCGGATGGAACGGTGGATTGCTGGGGAGAAGGCCCCCATGGCGAGCTCGGAAACGGCCGCAGCGGCACCTACAGTGCCTATCCGCAGCAAGTGGACGGTCTGAGGGATGCGTCTGCCCTCACGGCCGGAGGTAGCCACGCCTGCGCAATCGTGTCGGGTGGAATGGTCGAGTGTTGGGGCGCCAACCACGCAGGCCAGCTTGGCAATGGATCGACTAGCGACAGTTCTGTGCCGGCTAGGGTGTCGGGGATCTCTGGGGCGACGGCCATCTCAGCCGGAGAGGACCACACATGCGCGATAGTCGCAGGCGGGAAGGTGGAGTGCTGGGGCGGTAACTACGAAGGCCAGCTTGGCAACGGCAGTACCGCCAGCAGTTCCAGTCCCGTAATCGTGCCCGGGCTCTCGGGCGCGACCGACATATCTGCTGGCAGCTACGCCAGCTGTGCGATTGTCTCAGGCGGAACGGTGAAGTGTTGGGGCATCAACAGCGGTGGGCCTGACAACGCGATGGTCAGGTACAGTGCCGTGCCCGTTGCTGTTTCTGGCATTTCGGGCGCAACTTCGACCGTCCTCGAAGACGCCTACGGCTATATGACTACCTACGCCTGTGCGCTAGTAGACGGTGGCGCGGTCACTTGCTGGGGCGATACCTGGAGCAGCGGAAACAGCGCCACTGCTTCGGGGCCGGACCGTGTGACAGTGTCGGGGCTCTCCGACGCCGTTTCGCTGACAGCCGGCGACGCCTACACCTGCGTCGTCCTTGCCCACGGAATGGTGAAGTGCTGGGGCTTCAATGACGTTGGCCAGCTCGGGAACGGCACCAAGGACAACAGCCAGACACCGACGACGGTCACTGTCGGGGGTGTGAGCAAATCGACGGTTCTTCTCGTCGGCGCCGGCGTCTTGGGCGTGCTGTTCATCCTGGTCTGGACCCGGCTCTGGCGCCGTTTCGCGTAGGTTTGAAGTGGAGCGACCGGCTCGACGGCTTGGCTTGCTGGCTCAGGATTGGTGGAAGCTGATCAACCAGCGCAGGCGCGCGGATGTCAACATCGGCCGAGATCTGACCAACGGCCAATGCTAGAGTTGATCGGGTGAGGCCTGCACCATCGTTCCATGGTGTCGGGCTGAACGCCACTCCCCGCCAGTAACCTCACCACGGTTACGGAGGACTGAATGAGTCACCTCAGCTGGGTTACTCAGTCGACAAGAGCACCGGCCGGAGTTGCCGGGATATGTCCCGGGACATCGGTTCTGGTTGTCCCGCTTGTCCCGCCGCTGGCAGGCCATCAGGCCTGAGCGTCTTATCGATCCACTGGGACGGACACCGGCGAGAACTTGGTCTTGAGCCAGGTCGTGGCGATGCCGAGCGCCGGCCGGCTCTCGCCGAGCTTGTCGAGAGCGGTAGAGCGGGCCCGGGCGCGCCACTTCCCATTCGCTGAGACAGCAGAGCCAGGGCCGGTAACGGCTGGGCGGTCATGGTGAACCTCAGGTGCGAGATGGTCGTCGCTATGACTCACTCAGGCGCGCCCGGATAGCAACACGATGACCAACTGGTGGCGGAGCTGGCCGGCTGACCTTCATCGCTTTCAGTGCGCGATGTCTCCGACATAGGTCAGAAGTGCCTGGTTGGCCAGCGTAGCCACGACCAGCCTATCGCCTAAGGGCGTCATTGAGGACATGTACGAGTCAATGACAAACGCCGGGTCGGTCGGGACCAGCCGCCAGTCCGAACCATCTGTGGAGATCCAGGCGCTCGCCACTGGCGACGAAGCGGGACTCGGCGGGGCGCCGGTGCCCGAACCGGCAACCAGCAGTTGTTCGGTGCCGGTGTGGTTCATGCCGACCGCGACGATGTCGCTGCCTACGACGATCGCGCGGTCGAACATCATGGCCGGCCCCCGTATGGGTGCGCGCGATTCGACCCACGTGCGGCCGTCCGAGGAGATCCACGAAGCCGGGATCATTCCCTCGGCTTCGTCGCGGATGGCACCGAGTGCGACCAGTCGGCCGCCGAAGCTCAGCAGCGACGTAACTCCGAAGTCGCCAAGGGATGTCGGTGAGCGCTGCCAGGAACTCCCGTCGCTCGACGTCCAGAAGCCTGTCCCCGATGTGCCGGTCTCGGACACGCCTACCGCAGCAAAGCCGCCCGACCATGCCGTGAGCGCGATCGCCTCGTAGTTGTCCGAGTCGGGCAGCGAGACGTGGCTCCAAGAAGTGCCGTCGACCGAGGACCAAGCGTCCAGGCTGTAGACGATGGCCCCGGTCGTGGCTGCGCCCAGGCCCGGGGCAGAGTGATCACCAATCGCAACGAACCGGCCGGTGCCTGCCGCCACGCCGACAATCTCGGCCGGAGTTGGGGCCTCAAGCGTGGCGCGGGAGAGGACGCCGCCGGCGCTCGAGTGCCAGATCGCCGGGGTTTGCGTTTCGCCGCTAAGCGCTTCTCCGACGACGAGCAAGCCGCCACTTCCGTCGGCCACGGCCCCGCGGGGTACGAAACTTGAATCGACGATTCCCTCGGCCGAGTCGGCAGTCCAGGACGTGCCATCGGTCGACGACCAGATTTCCATGGAGGTGCCCTTGCCGACCAGGTACAGCTTCTCTCCGGAAACCGCCAGGTCCGCGCCGAAGGTTATGCCGGTGGCGACATGCGCCGGGCCGTGCCAGCTGACCGATGCAGATGGCGCGGATAAGCCGTCGCTGCCCTCCCACCGCACGGCCACGACCGTCACCAAGCCGATCGCGAGAGCCAGCGCGATAGCCAGACCGATCAACCGGCCCACCAGGCCCCTACGACGGATCATCCTCCTCCCCCCTTTCGGCTTCCGCCATTCCGGTGTCCGTGAAAGAGAGTAGCGCCGACGTGGCGCGGTGACCACCCTTGTCGATGTGGTGGGCAACACGCCATCGCGGCATCGTCACTGGCTCGTCGAGTACCAACGCGTGCCGCTATCCTTGGTCATCAGGCTGGAGCCTAGCGGAGACCTCGCCAAGGTTGGCCATGTAAGTGGAGGTGGGCGGTGGAGGGCCTCTCGTTACGGAAGCGCAGCACGCTGCGACCGCTGCTTGTCGTTGCCGCCTTGGTTGTTTTCGCGCTCGTGGCCGTTCGCATTACCCAGACGTCCACGCTAGCGCCAACACCCGAGCCCGGACCAGTCTCGGCAGTCGAGGCATGTCAACTTCCCGGCTCGGATGTGAAGGGCGGAGGCGCCTACCAGTGGCAGTTGGTCGTCCGCCTCGACTCGCCGCAAGAGAGCGATCTCGTGTTCCTGTCAGGTTCCAACCGCGTTGTGTGTCAGGCATACCGCGGTTCGGACGGAACCTTCGACAGCTCATCCACGAGCGTTGGCGGTTTCCAGGCAACCGCCGGCCATGTGCTCTCCTATGACATCGGAGGCAACTCGGACTCGACCGAATCGGCGCAAATGGTCGGCGGTCAGGTGCCTGACGGAACGGCCTCGGTGGATGTAATCACGACCGACGGCAGCCATCACGCCGCCGCGGTCGCCAACGGCTGGTATCTCGGCTGGGCCATGACAACCGACCCCACGAATGAAGTCGTCGAGATCGATGCGGACGACTCGACCGGAAAGGTCATCGCCCGCCTGGCCGATCACTCTGGACTCCAAGCGGGCGGTTCTCCCGCGCCGGCCTCCACGTAGTCTTCCGATTGGAAGAGCGTCTCCGTCGGCGTCCCCGTCTACCTCCCTGGTTGCACGCCACTAACTGACACGGCATATCCAAGGCACCCGCACGATTCGCTCAGGAAACAGCGGCTTCCCTGCGACACTACCAGGCGTAGGCCTCAGGGGCTTCGCCGCCCGGCCCCGGCCAGATCTCGTCGAGCTTCTGCAGAGTCTCAGCCGAGAGCTCAAGTTCTACCGCCTGCAGGCTGCCCTCGAGCTGCGCCAGGGTACGCGGGCCGATGATCGGCGCGGTGACGGCCGGGTTGGCCAGTAGCCAGGCCAGACCAACGTCGGCCGGCCTCTGTCCCAGCTCCTTGCACAGGGCCTCGTAGGCTTCGAGCTGCGCGCGGTGCTTTGTCACATAGGCCCTCGCGCTGTCGCCGGTGCGGCGGCCCTCCCCGTTCTTCTCCAGCGCACCCGCCAGCATGCCCCCCGCCAGAGGGCTCCAGGGGATGAGCCCCAACCCCAAGGCGCGACAGGCCGGCGCCACTTCGAGCTCGATCGTCCGCGCCGCCAGGTTGTACTTGCTCTGCTCCGAGACCAGCCCCAAGAAGTTCCGTGCCCCGGCCTCACCCTGGGCCTGGGCAATCTGCCAGCCGGGGAAGTTGCTCGATCCGACGTACACCACCTTGCCGGCGGTGACGAGCTGCTCCATGGCCTGCCAGATCTCGTCCCACGGCGTGGCGCGGTCGACGTGGTGCATCTGGTACAGGTCGATATGGTCCGTCTGCAGACGACGCAGGCTCTCCTCGCTTGCGCGACGGATGTGGTAAGCGGACAGCCGCTTCTCGTTAGGCCAGTCGCCCATGTCGCCGAAGACCTTGGTCGCGAGGACTACCTTCTCGCGCCGACCGCCACCCTGGGCGAACCAGCGTCCGATTATCTGCTCGGTGATCCCTTCGCCCGACTTCCCGCCGTACACGTTGGCAGTATCGAAGAAGTTGATGCCCAGCTCCAGGGCCCGATCCATGATGGCGAAGCTTTCGGCCTCGGTGGCGAGCCGGCCGAAGTTCATTGTGCCCAGGCATAGACGGCTCACCTCGAGCCCCGTGCGTCCCAAATGCGCGTATTGCATGGCTGTGCTCCTGCTGGATGATCGCCAGGACGAAGCGGAAGTCTGTGCAGATCCGGGGCAGGATTACGGTGGTGAAGCCGCCCCACAGGAAGTCGAGTCCGAGCCAGTACGCCACCAGCGATCCATACCAACCCAGGGTCTCGGTGCGCTCTACCTTCGTTTCAGGCTGTGTGGCGTCGATCGCCAGACTAGTTTGGCACTTCGGCTCCGGCAAGGGGGGGTCGCCGGGCACCGCGCGTATGTGTGATGGTGGCCTGATTTCCAGAAACTCGACTCCACCGAACCCAGGGCAGCCCATCCCAATGTCGATGCCGACGTGACCACCGCCCGCCGGGTTCGGGTCTGGACGCGGCGTATGACCGGATGCTCGCAATGGTTCGGGGGACGCCGGCCTTCACAGCCGGGGGTTTCAAGATTCCCGAGGGTCGGGCCTGGGCCATGGTGAAGCGCGTGCCGAAGTCGAAGGTCTGGTGGCGCGAGATCGACGGCTGGACCACAGCCATCATCGCCGGGATGTTCGACTTGTGGCCGAAGGCTACCAAGGCAGCGGCCAATCGACTCGCGTACTTGCTGGTCGCTCCACGTACCGGGCGCGCCAGCAAGTGTGGGGCAGCTCGCAGGCCTTGGGCATCACGATCTCGTCGCCGACACTCGACTTGCTAATCGGACTACGAGTCCGTATTATTCAATCGGACTGGCAGTCCACTTAGTGAGGTGGAGCACACATGACCGCTCAGACTCCTTCCCCCGTCGAACTCTTCGAGCAGGCGCTGCCTGCCATCCAATCCGGTGACATACAGACCGTAATGGAGCTGTGTGCCGACGATGTCGTCTTCGAGTTTC
>PMLK01000101.1 GCA_003158875.1 Chloroflexota bacterium | reverse complement strand
GACGAAGACCGATAAGGGCCCGGCAGACATCCAGACTTCTCTATCCAACTGGGCGAGCAAGCACCACCTGGAAGTCAAGATGTCGGCGGAAGGCCGACTCTCCGTAGACGTCGATTTCAAGTGCGGAAACGACGTCGCCAGCGGCCATGTAACTGCCAGCGACGGTGGCGCCTGCAGCACGCTGCCCAAGATCGATCAGTTGCCCGCAGACAGCCCCCTGCAATCGGCCGTCTCCGGTCTCCTCGATCAACTTAACAACTCACAGGACATCGCAAAGTTCAGCGCCGACCTTGACAAAGGAACGATCGGATGTGAGGTAACGCTACCCGGCCTCGGCGAGCTGTCTTCGCTGTTCGACAAGCTCGTGAAGATCACCGAACAGGCCGTGCAACTCTGGATTGATGCCTCAACGGCCCTGTTGGACAGGATCGGGTCTATGGCAACGGCATCGGAAGCACAGGGCCAGCAAGGCGGAAGCTCGACCGCCGAAAGCGGCGCCAGTCCAGCGGCTTCCTCACAAGGCAGCCAGCGATCCACCCAACCGCAGGATCAGCCAGGTATGTCAGGCCTGTCTTCTCGACTGGCCGACGACGCCGCCCAGGCAGTCGGCAGTCTGACCAAGAAGGCGGTCGCCGATGTCACTCAGGCGGTGCTAGGTGAGGTCAGTAACGCAATCAATGAGATGACGCGAGCCGCGGCATCTCCTGAGGCTGCAAAGTGACCGCCGTATAGACGAGTAATCGTGGCTCGGGTCGGCTTCGGGACGCATCTCCCTGGATGGGAAGCCCGATTACGTTGCGGGCGCCCGCCGTACTCCCGCCTGCATGGTCGCTAAGGCCAGTACCGGAGCGCGGTCTTCAAGAACTCCTGGATCCTGTGTCCACCCTGCGGAGTTGTTTGCGCGCCTTGCATACCGAGATCGCCACCGGCAACCAGGACCGAGCCATCCTGCAGCAAGACAGCCGCAGCGTTTTCCCGAGCGCTTGGTAGAGGAGCCGCGGGCAGCCACTTGTTGGTTGCGGGATCGAAGATCTCGACCGTTGCAGTGAGGGTGGTGACAATCACGCCGCTGGCATCCACCTGGCCCTGCGTTTCCCCACCAGCGACGATTACCCGACCGTCCGCAAGCGTTGCCACCGACTCCGAGACGCGCGATTGGCTCATGCACGCGACAGCCCTCCAGCTGAGACTAACCGCGTCCAGCCGCGCGCAGGATTGTCCCAGGACTAGAGCGCCACCATCTTGCAGCGCGACAAGTATCCCGCTGGAGACACTGCCTGCCGATCGCCAGGAGCGGCTGCTCGGTTCATAGAGGAGTGCGGATGTGGCTGGGCCAGCTGAGCTGGCCCCCCCAACGAGCAGTACCTTTCCGCTCTTGAGAGTCACCGCCTGAGCGTTAGTCCGAGGGCTGGGCATTGAGGGACCCTTAGACCATTTCTCCGTTGTTGGATCGAAGATCTCGGTGCTCGAGAGCGCCTTGTTTCTGATGTCGGTGCCGCCCGCCAGGAGGACGCGCCCGTCGGGAAGTAGGGCATATGCAGGATAGCAGCGAGCCCAGTCGTTCAGGCCGGCCGCCTGTCGCCAGGTCTCCGTGTCGGGGTCGAACAGCTTGGTGCTTGAGAAGCAGTGAAGCGGATCGTCGGCAGTCCCGCCCGCCACGAATACGCGGCCGTCGCGAAGAACCAGCGCCGCGTAATTGGAGCGATTGAGGTTCAACCCACTGGTCGTCTTCCAACCGTTCGCGGCGGGATCCCACAGATCGGCGTGTAGCGAGCCGATGGACTCGCTCCCTTGTATGGTCGCGCCGCGGTCGCCATCGAATACGTTCCATTGGTCGCCCATCGCCAGGACTCGTCCGTCCCGCAAGAGCAACAGCTTGAAGCCGTACCGCGCGTTGGACATCGAACCCGCGTCCACCCAACGTCCCGAGGCGGCAGCCGGTGTCGCACTGCTTGCCGGCACCGAGGGAGTCGGTCCAAGCGAATTGCGGACCGACGGAATCCCGTTCCCGTGTGGGGGTGCTCCGGAAGAGCCCGACGGAGAAGTGCCCGACGCCGCAAACATCCCGCCGGCCGCTACCACTACGAGCGCAGTCACAAGCACAACAACCAGGCCGATCAACCCCAGCCCGGTTAGCGGTAGACCGCCGCGGCGGAAGCTTCGGATTGGCACCGAGGGCTCGTCAGCCGAAATAGCCTCGCGAGTCGGGTGTGGGTCTGCCGCGGCCGTTCTGGCACCATCGACAGCTTGCCCGCACATTGGGCAGAACAGGGCACCTTCGCGGAGTTCCGCACCGCAATCCGGGCAGACCACCTTGGCCTGGTCCGAGCCCATCATTAGGACTCAGTCCACCAGGCTCCTGGCCCCGCGTCGCCGCCTGAACTGCGGGTGTGGGCGCTTGGCAACTTGCGGGTGAGCTTAACGGAGGGTGCCATCGTGTGCGAGACCACACCCGCGCTCGCTGCCAACATCGACAGAATGAACACGCCCAGGCCCAGGCCCACTGAAGTGGAAATGGGGCCTCCCGGATCCATTCCTTCGAGGCCCATCCCAAGTCCAACCAGGACGATGGCCACGACAGCCACCATTCTCTGGGCGGGCTCAACGAGTTGGTAGGCCAGGAACTCCGTGGCAGCAACCCCAAGAAGGGCCACGAAAAGCAGCCAGTTGACCGGATGCGCCAAGCCCGACTGCGATGCAGTCCAGGGCAGCAACATCGACGCGGCGCCGGCCAGCGACCCGAGTCCGATCATCCAACCGGCCTGTGTCGTCGGTTTCATGAGCAGTTCGGCCGTCCGTGGCGCTACTTCATCCACACTCCAGCCGACAGGCTCGGCAGGCGGCTGCGGGCTCACTTGCGGTCGGTTGGGTTGGGCATAGGCGACCGGCGTGGGCGGCATGCGTGGCGCCGCCGCGACGGGTTCGGCCGGAACCCGCGCCCGAACGCCGACACGCGCGAGAGGCGCAGGCTTAAGGGGCGCCACCTTCTGCGACGGTGCGTCTTTCGGCTCGCCGCATTTGTAGCACCGGTCGGCGCGCGGCCGGTTCACCGAGTGGCAGGCGGCGCAGGACCACGTGTCGTACAAGGCCGCTGGCGGGGGTGTCGGGTCCGAAGGAGCAAGAACCTCAGGGCCGGCGATGCGCTGACCACATTTCACGCAAAACACGGCCCCAGGGATGTCCGCCGGGGCGCCACAGGACTGGCAGGAAGCTGGTCCTTGACTCGGGATTGGCAGAGCGGCCGACATCGTTCTCTCCCTCTGAAGCTACCGGAAACGCTGCCCATCCTTCTGATTCACAGCGCCCGATCAAGCGGTGATAGCGTCGCTGGCAGTTTCTCTGCCTTGTGAAGGGAGTCGGTTGGCACCGTGGATCAACTTGAGTCGCGATCCACGAGCGCGTGGAGGCCGCGCTGGCCGGGACGAAGGGGACCGGGACGCGATGGCAGCCTTCGCGGATGAGATGTCGCGGCTGTCGATCGGGACGGAGGGCACGTGATGAGCAAGAAGATTGCGGAGTTAGGACTACCGCTCCGCGGATGAGGCCTCGCCCAGGAGGGCAGTTCGCAGCGCGTTGCGTAGCCCCGCATGAGTCTCGGCGTCGTACAGAGGCGCGGCGTCCCAGTCGTAGAACCAGGCCGGCAAGCGCCGCCGTTCGGGCGGCTCGGTCGCGTATCGCGGGATGACGTGGGCATGCAGCTCCGGCTCGGAGTTGCCCAGGATCTCGTAGTTGATCCTCTCCGCCGACGTGACCTGCAGGAGGGCATCGCCGAGGCGAGTCATGTCGTGAAGGAATTCGGCTCGCCGCGCGTCATCGAGGTCGTTCAGGCTTGCGGCGACCGGGTCCGCGAGCAGAATGCACCAGCCCGGCAGGACCTGAACATCGCCCAAGACAACCCAGCCGGACGGAAGCCGGCAGATGACGGTGTCGTTGGCGCCCCGACGGGCAAGCTCCACTCTGTCGGCGATCATCGGCATTAGTTCGACTCCTTCGGTCACTTAGGGTTCGCAGGTTGTCAGTCTGCCTGTTCTTCCGTTGGGTGAGTACTCCAGTCGGTCGACGCTTGGTGTCGGGAGCGGAAGAGTCTCAGGCGCGGAAGAGTCTCAGGAGCGTAAGAGTCTGTGGTGGCCGGGTCGTTCCTGGAACGCGACGGCCGCCAGGATCTCGCTATCCGTGGGGTGGTAGCCGTCCGGGACGACGATCAGTTTGTCGTCGTCGTCATCGAGTCGGTGGATGACGCCGACGCACGTCCCCTCGGCGTGGTCTAGCGGCTCGGTGGGGCCCAGCAGGTAGGCGTCGAGTTCTTCTCCGTCCGGGGCGAGGGTACCGGGCACGTAGCCGTAGTTCGCCTCGTACCGGAAGCCGTGGACAGGATGGCTGGTGCCGTAGGGGCGGTCGATGGTCAGGGCGACGCGCCGACCGATGTATTGCCGCGCCCTCCGCAGCGATGCCGACTCCGCCTGGTTCGGCGGTGAACTGGGCTGCATGCCATTCAGGATACGGCTCGGGAGAGGGCCACGGCTACGAAAGCGCCGGAACCTCAGGGGACGGCAGTTCTACTCCAGCCCGGGCCCGTCTGATGACCAGCGCGCGGAGGTAATCGATTGCAAATATAGCGATTCAGTCACACAATGCGGATGACGAAATCGCTTGCTGGGCAATCGACAAATGCTTGATCTTCTTATCGCCTACCAAGAAACGGATGCCCTTCGCAGTCTTCTCGCTCAATGGGATGCGCATACTGCTTCGGAACCACCCGTCGGGCAATACAGGTGGACCAACATCGCGCTGTGGCCAGTCGCGCGCGGGGCGACCGTCTCGGCAAGCACGGGGATCGAGGGCAATCCGCTCACTTCCGTGGAGGTAGATGAGGTTCTTTCGGGTGTCGCGGTAGAGGCTCGGCCTGCCGATATCCGAGAAGTACTCAACTACAACCGAACTCTCGAGTTGGCCAATCGCGCGGCCCTTCGAAGCGATTTCGAGTGGACGCAGGAACTGCTCCGAAGACTCAATGCGACCGTCATGGATGGTCTGGAGGACGACGAGGGCGGAGAGTATCGGCACGAACCTGTGGTTGTCGGCGCAGGCCTGTACGCGCCGCCGGAATGGCAGCGCCTCCCCGATTTGATGTCACAGCTAGTCGAATGGCTGCGTACTCCACTGGACTGCCATCCGATCATAAGGGCCGGTCTCACTCACCTGAACATGGTCTCGATCCACCCGTGGCTCAATGGAAACGGCCGTACGGCGCGCGTTGCGGGATCACTCATGCTGATGCGATGCGGCGTCGGGTCTCCTGAACTCCTCAACGTCGAGTCGGCCATTCGCGCAGACACGAACGGGTACTTTGCCGTTCTGCAGCACAGTCAAGGAGCCACGTACCAGTCGGACCGGCATTCGGCAACCGAATGGCTTGAGTACTTCGCCGCTATGTGCACGCGCCGACTGGAGATCCAGACCCGATTGATTGCGGCGCTCCAAGCCGATGTCGGCTTGCTGGTGATGGACCTGGCCGATGCCGGGCTACCGACCGACTGGACACCCATTCTCCTTACCGCTTCGCTCATCCCTATCCGAGTGACGACCGTGGCTCAAAGGCTGGATCTCTCTGTGGCGCGAGTGAGAGCGATGGTCGCGGAAATGGCCCGCACGGGCTGGCTGGAGCCACTCGGGGCCTATCGCGGCAGGCGCTATGTTGCGGGCCCGCGCCTGGTGGGCTTGCGCCTCAGCGGGCCTCGCCTTGTCGACCGCTATCGCGGCCTGACAAGCAGCCAGGACTAGATCGCTTTCTCGGCTGAATTGCGTACAAATCCATAATCCCTTCCGGGTCACCGCGCGGTAGGCTCGCAGCGGCCCGCTTCTGGGCTGGTGGGACGACTTCCCGGCCGGATCGTTCTGCGACCCCGCCGGTCGTGCCGAGGCCATCGCCGTCGCCCGCGCCCGAAATGCCACCCGCCCTGACCCCAACGACTGGCTCGAAGGAACGCGCGCCGCCACCCGCAACTCGCCCTTCTGGACCGCCGCGAGGTTGATCGTCGATGCAGCGGAGCCAGACGAAACAACTCCCTGGTACTCGCGCCTCACCTGGATGAACCTCTTCCCGTGCGCCCCGCAGGATCCCAAAGGCAACCCCGCCGGCGCGCTCAAAGAGGCCCAGGATCCATACGTCGGCGAACTACTGCGCGCCCACATCGAGCAGCTGGACGCCCGCCGCGTGATTGCCTTCGTGGGCCCGTTCTGGTGGCCCGCCGCCGGTCCCGCCGGCCTCGCCGATCTGCTAATTGCACCCGAGCCGCTGTTGCGTGCCGTCGTCGACGCGGCCGACCGCACCTGGATCGTCGGCTGGCACTCCGCCGGCGCCAGCCGTCATGGTTGGGGGCCTGCGAGGTACGCGGAGCTGATTGCGGAGACGATCCGCAATGTGGAGCGGGCGCAAGATGCGTAGGGGACAGGTTCCTGATGCGAATCCGTAGCCATTTCAGATCTCGTGCGGAGTAGGCTGGAACTGATCACCGCGCCACGTCCCATCGGTCAGGCGCGCTCGGGATCGGCGAGCCGTCAGCGTCATCAAGGGGGTGGAGCTTGAGTCCTAGCGGAGCCCGAACAAGCCGCGCCTCGAGCGCTCGCGCGGCCGGCGCCGCCTCGGACCCCGCCCAGAGCGCCACCAACGGCCTCGAGGCCAAGCTCTGGGCCATGGCCGACGGCCTCCGCAACAACATGGACGCCGCCGAGTACAAGCACATCGTGCTCGGGCTCATCTTCCTCAAGTACATCAGCGACGCGTTCGAGGCCAAGCATGCCGAGCTGGCCGCGACCACCGCCACGGAAGGCGCCGACCCCGAAGACCCCGACGAATACAAGGCTGCGAGCATCTTCTGGGTCCCGCGC
>PMLK01000081.1:8802-58282 GCA_003158875.1 Chloroflexota bacterium | reverse complement strand
GAGCCTGGAGATGCGCCTCACGGCCCGCGACCGATCCGCATACGCCGCGGGCGCCATCACGGCCGCAGAGTGGCTGCTCGCCGAGCCTCGCTCGGCCGGATATCACAGCTTCGACGCCGTGGTCGACTCGATCATCGCCAAACAGCCGGCCGTCCAGACGGCCACGAAGTAGGGCGGGGCGCCGCCACCCAACGCCGCCACTCACCGCCGCAACTCACCACCGCCGCAACCGCCACCGCCGCAACCGCCACCGCCGCCACACGACGCCGACCAAGGAGCAACCCAGATGCCATCGACCCGCCCGCTACGAGGAGCGTTTACCGCTCTCGTGACCCCGTTCGACCAGAACGGCGAAATCGACAAGGACGCCTTCCGCAGCCTCGTCCACCGCCAGATCGACGCTGGAATCCACGGCCTCGTGCCCTGCGGCACCACCGGCGAAACGCCAACCCTGAGCCACGAAGAAGACGAGTGGGTCATCGGCACGACGGTGGAGATCGCCTCCGAGCGCCCAAGTCGGAGCCGCCTCCGCGTCATCGCCGGGACGGGCTCCAACAGCACCGCCACCGCGATCCACTCCACGCAGCGCGCCGCCAAGCTGGGAGTCGATGCCGCTCTCGTCGTCGCCCCGTACTACAACAAGCCGGATCAGCGGATGCTCGAAGCGCACTTCCGAGCCGTCGCCGATGAGGGCGGCCTGCCGATCATCGTTTACAACGTCCCGGGCCGAACCGGAGTCAACGTCGAGGCGGCAACTCTGCTGCGGCTTGCCGAGCATCCGAGAATCGTGGCCGTGAAGGAAGCGTCGGCCAACATGGACCAGATCGCCACGATCCTGCGCGACCGCCCCGCCGACTTCTCGGTTCTCGCCGGCGACGACACCTGGACCATGGCGATGCTCGCCCTCGGCGGAGACGGCGTCATTTGCACCTGCGCCAACGAGATCCCGGCCGAGATGGCGGCAATGTGCGACGCCGCGTTTGCGGGCGATTGGGAGCAGGCACGCCTGATCCACGAACGCTGGCTGCCGCTCATGAAGGCCAACTTCGTCGGCGGCCCGAATCCGGTGCCGGTCAAGGCCGCGATGTCGATGATGGGCTTGCTTACCGACGCGCTGCGCCAGCCGCTCCTTCCCCTGGACGAACCCCACCGAACCAAGCTGCGAACGCTGCTCGAAACGTCCGGCCTGCTCGGCACCGACGGGACGACTCGAATCACCGGTTCGGCCGACTCGCTGGTGCGCGCCACAGCGGCGGCTCACGCGTGAGCGAGGTGGATGAACGCCACGGGATTCTGGCCGAACTGGATTCCGGGCGGGTTCGGGTAGCTCAACCTGACGTCAACTCGCCCGACGGATGGCGTGTCAACTCGGAGATCCAGCAAGCCATCCTGGGCTTGTTCGCAAATCGCCAGACTCGGACGTGGGACCTGGACGGAGCGATGCAGTTCCGCGACCGGGTCGGGCTGCCGACGAAGGACCTCCTCGATTCGGTCGAAGCCGCCGCCGCGCTCGCCGCCGGAAAGCCGTGGCGAATCGTTCCGGGAGGCACGTCAGTTCGAGGCGGTGTCTATATGGCTCCCGGCGTGACGGTCATGCCGCCCTCGTACATAAACGTGGGCGCCTGGATCGGCGAGGGCACCATGGTCGACTCGCACGTCCTTGTCGGCTCCTGCGCCCAGATCGGATCGCGCGTCCATCTCTCGGCCGGCGTCCAGATCGGCGGCGTACTCGAGCCGGCCGGTCGGCGGCCGGTCATAGTCGAGGACGCGGCCTTCGTCGGCGCTCAGGTCGCGCTCCTGGAGGGAGTGCTGGTCAAGAAGAGTGCCGTCATCGCCGCCGGGGTGATACTGACGGGGACCAGCCGCCTCTACGACCTGGTCAAGGAAGAGGTCATCGTGGGCACTCTCGACCGGCCGCTCGTGGTTCCCGCCGGTGCCGTGGTCGTTCCCGGCGTCCGTCAGGCGAGTGGCGAATTCGCCGCCGCTCAGGGTTTGGCGTTGTCTGCCGCGATCATCGTGAAGTATCGCGACGAACGCACCGACGCCCGCGTCGCTCTCGAAGAGGCGTTGCGGTGACCATGGGTGCGGGCTCCGGCGCGGGCGAGGGTTCCGGTGCGGACACGGGCGCCGACGGCGATCCCACCGCTTTGACCGACGGCGTTCTGGACTCGGGTCGACTGGCCGGCCTCTCGCCCGCCGATCTGGCCACGGAATTCGGCACGCCCTTCTACGTCTACGACCTGGATCTGATCGGGCGTCGCGTCGAGGCGTTGCGAGCGGCCCTGCCACGCGGCTTCCGGTTGGCCTTCGCCGTGAAGGCCAACCCGGCCCTGGCGGTGGTCACGCATTTGCGGCGTTGCGGAGTCGGGGCGGACGTCGCGTCCGGCGGCGAGCTGGAGACGGTCTTGCGGGCCGGTTTCGACTCGACGGCCGTGGCCATGACCGGGCCCGGCAAGCGCGACTCGGAGCTGCAGGCGGCCGTGGCCGCGGGGATCGGCTTCATCACCGTCGAGTCGCCCGGGGAGCTGCGCCGCCTCGACGCGATAGCGGCCGCGGCCGGCAAACGGCAGCCCATCCTGCTGCGTCTCTCCGTTTCGGAGGACGCGCACCTGGAGACCGTGCGACTCATCGGCGGCGTGGAGGGCAAGTTCGGGATGCCGCTCCAGACGCTCCTCGAGACGGCTCGAATCGCTGCCGCTTCGAAGAACGTGGAGTTGCTCGGCATCCACGCCTTCGGCGCCTCGAACCTCCGCGACGCCGATCAGCTCGTCGATCACGTAGCTCAACTCGTCGAAGTCGGCCGGCGGATGGCCGCGCAAACAGGCACGCAACTGCGGCTGGTGGACGCGGGCGGCGGCCTGGGCATCCCCTACTCGGACGCCGAGACTCCGCTGGACCTGGAGCGCCTCGGCTACGGCCTCCAAGCGCTTCGCAACCGTTGGGACTCCGACATCGAGTTGCACGACATGGAGATCGTGCTGGAACCGGGCCGCTTCCTGGTCGGACCGGCCGGTGCTTACGTGGCTCGGGTCGTGGACGTGAAGGGCCCCGATTCCGCCCCGGTCGCGATCCTGGACGGCGGCATCAACCACGTTCTGCGGCCGGCCCTCGTCCAGAGCGAGCACCGCCTCGCGATCCTGGCCACGGACGGCTTGCGGGCCATGGTCCGGACCACCGTCGCGGGTCCCTTGTGCACCGGCATCGACGTCTTCACCACCGGCACCATGCTGCCCCGGCCGCGCGTCGGCGACCTGGTGGCCGTACTGGACACGGGTGCCTACGGCTTCACCGAGGCGATGCCGCTATTCCTGTCGCACCCCTCGGCCGCGGAAGTGGCCGTCAAGTCGGGCCGCGCCCAGCTGATCCGGCCGCGCGTCGCGCCAGCCGAATTGCTGGATCGGCAGATCAACCCCGACTGGTAGGAGCCGCCGATCGCCGGTAGCGGCGCGCCACCAGCGAATACGCGGGCAATCGCGCCAGGGCCGCGCTGAGCGGCAAGCCCGGCGCCCCGTCGCGCCCGACGATGGCGAGCAGCGAATCCGTGGCCGTGGCTTCGGCCGGGCGGGCATCGATTTCGGCCAGATCCACGGCCATCTCGCCGCGCTGCTCGCCGCCCGCCGCGCCACTCAGCTCCGCCGCGCCACTCACCCCGCCGAGTTCCGCCCTGACTTGCTCCCGGACCGTCACCCGCTCCGCCGCCTCGTAGTTGCGGCGCAGCTCCGCCTCGACGTGCCAGCGCGGTTGTCGCAGCAAGATCGCCAGCCAGGCCTGCCCGACTTCGGCCGTGACCGTGCCGTCGCCCGGTACCGTTGAATCGGCGATGGCCTCGCCGCGAGCCCACAAGGCGGCTTGGTGCAGCAGGGCGTATTCGTCCAGGTCGGCGTAGTGGGCCAGGTCGTCCGCCGGCGAGCCATCGCCGAAGATGGCGATCACGCTCGGCCGGAAAACTTCCGCCAGATCCAGGTCGATGGCGCGGACGGAGCGGTGGTAGTAGATCTGCTGATACAGGAACAGGCGCGCCGTCAGGAACATCTCCAGCGCCCCGAGGCCCGGCTCATACAGCGAAAGCCCGTTCGGGCCGACGAACGAGTATCGGCGCAGCCGCTCGACATCTACGGGACCGGTCGCCACGCCGATCAGGTATGAGTCGCGGCGGACGTAGTCCAGGTTGTCCACGGTGAACACGCCCGAAAGGAGCGGCTGCAGCCAGCGAAGCCAGCGCGGCATCAACGGGTCGGTCGGCGGCGGCTTGCCGATAAGGAACGACAGCCAGCGCGGGTCGATCGACTCGTCCGCTCGCAAAGCCGTCCGTTCCGGCGTCTCGCCGGGTGCTCGACGAATCGCCCGTATGGTGTCGCCGAGGGAGCTTTCGATGATCTGCTGCGACAGGTCTTCGTGAGTGAGGCTCTTGCCGCGGCGCCTCGGGTCCGGCGGCGCCGGGAACTGCCGCAGTACGTGCTCGTCGAAGAAGTGGGCGAACGGCCCGTGGCCGACGTCGTGCAGCAGCCCGGCCAGACGCAGCGTTTCCACGACCAGGCCCTCGGACGGCGGCGGCGTCTCGGGCTCGACCTGGCCGAGGGCTGAGCAAAGGCTCGGATACAGGTGGCGAGCCCACAGGCCGGCTTCGTGCATGACCCCGAGGCTGTGCGTGAACCGGGAGTGCTCGGCGGTTGGAAACACCCAGCGGGCGCTCTGGAGCTGGCTGATCCGGCGCATCCGCTGCAACCAGGCCGAGTCGAGCAAGTCGCCCTCGGCGGCGGACTCTTCGGCCAATCCGAGTAGGCGGGCATGTTCGGGCGAGAGCCGCTTGGTCAGTTCGATATAGCCATGGATGGGGTCGCTGACCAGGTTCACGGCCCACATCTGGGGATGAGCCGTTGGGTCGGTGGAATGCACAGCTCAAGCGTAGCCGGACGCCGGCCCTGTGGCACGCCTCAGCCGCGCCGTCCGCGATCCGCGGCTCAGTAGCGCTCCGCAGCCTTCCGGTAAGTGGCCGCGACTTCGTCCCGCAACTCCGCCGGTCCGAGCACCTCTACGTCGGCGCCCCAACCGAGGATCCAGCGCTTGATCTCGATCGTGCCCGGCACGCGGGCCCGCCAGATCACGGAACCGTCCGCATCGCGGGTGACACGCTCGGTGGGATGCCAGGTCGTTTCGGTGACGAGCGAGGCCACCGACGGCGCGAACCGCAGTTCGACCTCCACTTCCTCCTGGTCGGTGATCACGCCCCAGGCACGACCCAAATCGTCCTGGACAACGGTCGAGTCGGCGGCATCGAACGTCTCCGGCGCGAGCGACAGTTCGAGGATCCGCTGCAGCTTGAAAGTCCGAACGGCGCCGCGCGATTCGTCGAAGCCGATCAGATACAACGCCCTGGTCGTGGCGGAGGCCTCGAGCAGGTACGGATGCACTCGCGAACGGCGCGGCGGCCGGCCCGGGCTGTACGTGGCCGCATCGTAGGTCAACTCGACGACACGCCGGGCCGCCCAGGCGCGCGACAGCAGCCGGAGATGGCGGGTCAGACCGTCGTCCAGCGGACGGCTCGCTAGTACGTCGACGGTCCGCTCGAGATGGCGAGCCACGGCCGGAGGCAGGATCTCGGCCAGCTTCTGGAACGCGGCCCCGGTATCCGGGTCGTAGCGATCGGCAAACTGGGCCATCAGCCGCGCGGCCAGGAAGAAAGCCACGGCTTCGTCCAGAGTGAGTCGGAGGGGCGGCAGAAAGGCCCCCTCCACGATGCCCCACTTCCCGTCCTCGCTCCACAACGGAATGCCGATTTCGCCCTCGAGGGCCCGCAGGTCGCGGTAGACGGTTCGCCGCGACATGGCCACGAAGCCCGCGACTGCGTCCACCGTCGCTCCCTCAGGATGCGCGGCGAGGTATCTCAGGACCCGGTAGAAACGGGCGAGGCGATCGTGCTTGGCCCTCTCGACCTGGTCGGAATCGAGCGTCATGTCGGCCGGCGGCTAGTGGGGTGGCGAGATCGTGACGGGGAGATCCCGGTCGACGGCTGTTAGCTTGACCCGGACGGTCGCCAGCAATCCGTGAGGCAGGATGCCCTGGGCAGTTCCGTTCACTGTTCCGGAGACCATCCCCACTTCGCCGTCCATGAAGATCCAATAGTCGAGCTCGCCCCGCCAGGTGGACAGCGACGCGTCGCCGAGCAGCCAGCTGGCCTGTGGGAACGACGCGCCAAAGGTGTCGCCGTCGATTGAAACCCGGCAATGGCGAGCTCGGGCGCCCTCGACGTACTCGAGACCATGGTCTTCGGCGGTGTCTCGATTGTCGGTCGATAGGGCGTTCGCCAGAACGGATATGTCGATCATCTGGCCGTCCAGGGCCGGTGCCGAGACGGATTGCCAGCCGGTGTCCGGTGCCATCTGCCACGCATCCGTACCGATCCTGATACCACCGTACTGGCCGAACAGGTCGCTCCTGACCACCTGCGCCGACCACGAAATGTTCTTGCCCGAACGGTCGCCTGAAAGAGTCACGGTGCCGACTCCCTGGGAATCGACCGTGGCCGAGAGATCCAGGTCCAGGTGCGCCGATTGCGCCACAGTCAGGGCCGCTCCGCACTCGATCGGCGCCGCGGCTTCCGAGGCAGACGCTCCGATCTGCGAGATAGTGGGGCCGAAGCGTGAATTGGCCAAAGGCCGATTGCTGAGCGCGGCGTCGTCGGCCAGGCTGACACCCGCAAACACGCCACCGATGCCGGTTGTGGCGACTATGGCGAAGGCGATCGCGAGCGTGAGGCGGCGTTTGCCGATACCCGCTTCAGCCACGACCTGGCGGCTAACGCCGATGCCGGCGAAAAGGCTCGTGGCTACGAGAGCCACTATCCATGGGTAGGTGACTTCGAAGGACGGCAGGAGCGGTTCCGTGCCACCCTGCATGATCTGCGCCCCGACCCCGGCTATCGACGGGATGAGCAGCAGGGCCGCCACCAAACCGAGCCAGAAGACCCCAGCCGAGCCTTTGTTGCTGCGCACCATCGGCGGCCACAGGACCGCCGCCACGGCGACGGTCAGCGGCAAGAACGCCGCAGCCCCAACGAGCAGGTCCACGGGCCCGCCCGGACGATACGCGATCAAGACGAGACCGGCGCCCGACGCCCACAGGATCGCGAGGAACCCCGCTAGAAGCCGTAACTCGAACTGTCGGACACGCACGATGGCAGTCTAGCGGCAGGTGGACGAGCCGCGTGACGGCAGCCGCGCTTGATGCGTTACCGGAGCGGACCACCGCCGCTCATCAGAACGGACGAGGGTTGGACCGCAAGTACCGGTCTCGATGGACTCGTAAGGCCTCGTGCCGGGACACCAATGAGCCGACTGTTCCGGTAGGGGGCAGTGATCGGACGAAGGTTCAGGAAAGGCTAAGACGATGGCCGGCAAAGCGGACCGCAGCAGCACAGGAGAAACCGGACCGATGGCCCGGCGACCGGCTGCGGGTCGACCGCACTCGGGCACCGGACGCCCGGAACGCGAACCGGTTTCGTTGACGGTCGGCGGCGAGACCTCTCTTCTCGACGGCCGGAGCCCCTGGACAGTTGAACCCGAAGTCGTAACGGCGCCGGATTTCGCCCCTCGAGCCATTCAGACTCAGGCCGCGTACCGGATGCTGATAACCAGCGGCTTTTCCGGGCAGGACGCCGCCGGCTTGATCAGCTATGTCGTGGGGCTGCCCCGGACGGACGGTCGCTGGTCCTTGTCGCAGGTAAATCGCTTGCTCTTCCTGCGCGATCTGTACTCGAACACCAAGTGGGGCGTCTACGAGCGGCGGCCCGCCTGACACAAGTAACCCGGCGGACAAGGAAGCCCGACCTACAACCGAATACTTGCGAGACCTCGGGCACTCCTCCTCCTCCAACCCCGGGTTTCGCGGACATGCAAAGGCGGCGTCTAGACTCTCCCAGACGCCGCCTTTGCGCATGTAACGTTGAAGTTGGGTACGGGTCCCCGAGCAGCGGTCGGGCACAAAATAACGCCCGAAGGAACCTACTCGCTGCGTGAGCCTTGATGTCATCTCAGCCGCTAGCAGACGCTCAGCACCTCCGGACGTCGTGTCCAAAATTAGTGGAAAGACAACTTCGGTTCAATTGGGTTTTCCACCTAGATTCAGAAACGGTCGAGCCAGTTATCCACGATCCGTCAACTAATGGGGATAACTCGACCACAATCTAGGGGTTTACACCTAGAGCGAGGGACGGAGCCAGGGCCGGAGTCGGGGCGGCCAGCCAGTTGGAGCCGACGAGCGGCACTACCACGGCATTGCAAAGCATCCGCAGCGTCCCAGGTGAAACTCGCATCACCTCAGAATCGCTGCCGGCCGGGGCCCAGATCCACTGGTAGCGGCTGAGGTCGCGATCCATAACGGTGCGCAGGCCGTGGCCGAACCCAAACGGGGGGATACCGCCGGCCAACGAGCCGGTGATCTCACGAGCCTCGCGGGCCGTCGCGGGCCTGAGGGCAACCTCGCCGGTGACCGCCGCCAGAAGGCCGAGGTCGACGTCGTCACGGCCGGACGCCAGACATACGATCGGCGAAAGCCGGCCTTCGGGCCGCGGAGCCACGAAGATCGAAGCCTGCACGACCTGACCAAGCTCGACATCGAACACGGCCGCGATCGCCTCCGGCGTTCGTACTGAGGACGGCGCGCGCCGGATATCGAGAGCCACACCCTTGCGAGCGGCGGCTTGCACGACCGACTGAATTCCCTGCTGAAGCGGCTCTGTCACGTTTCGAAATCTACCATTCCTGCTTGTCGTTTCTTAATGAAGATATCGGCGCTCCTGCCTCGCGCAACAGTGGCAAATCGCGGTCCCTCAAGTTGATGACCGCCTCTCGGCTCTGGCTCCGTCTCGCCGAACCGGCGGTCGGCAGAGGGTGGGACGGACGGTCCGCCGGCGGGCCCGACCGACGCTTCGCTGGCCGAAGCCGGGTCAGAGGGTGTAGAGTCGAAACACAACAGAAGACGGACAGGGGAGCGCCGCGAGGCGCTGAGAGTGCGGAGTGCATCCGCAGACCCTTGGAACTTGATCCGGATAATGCCGGCGCAGGGAGTCCAAATCGACGCACCTCTGTCTACGTGGATGGAGGTGCTTTTTGCTGAGTGGAGCCGGCGGGCTGCAAGCGACCGTCGTGGGTGACGGCGCCGTGCCGGACCGTGCCGCTCTCGACGAAGCGTGGCCCGGTTGGTTGGACGAAGCCGCGCTCGTCGTCGCGGCCGACGGCGGTTGGAGCAAGGCCGTGGTCCTGGGGTTGCGGCCCCAGCTGCTCGTGGGCGACGGCGACTCGCTGCCCGCGGCCCGTTTCGACGAAGTGGCCGCCGCCGGGATTACCGTCGAGCGATCGCCCGTGGCCAAGGACGAGTCGGACATGGAGCTGGCCCTCCTGGCCGCGTTCCGGCGGGGAGCGACCCACGTGACGATCCTGGGTGGCTTGGGCGGCGAGCGCCTCGATCACGCTCTCGCGAACGTGGCATTGCTGGCGCTGCCCGATCCGGCGGCCGCCGAGGTGGAATTGCTCGACGGCACCACCAGGGTTCGGTTGTTGCGGGCACCGGCCGCGGACGGCTCGCCGGCCACTTGCCCCCTGCCGGGGTCAATCGGCGATCTCGTCTCGCTCCTGCCCTGGGGCACGGCGGCCGCCGGGGTCACGACGGCCGGCCTGGAGTACCCGCTTAACGACGAGACGCTCCAACCCGGGCTGGCCCGGGGCCTGTCCAACGTCCGAATTTCCGCCGAGGCGAGCGTGACGCTCCGCAGCGGCAGCCTGCTCATCGTCGAAACGAGAACCGTGCCATCAAGCCTGGAGGAAGCGAAGTGACAAACGTTCTGTCGGTCAACGCCAAGGCTGAGTCGAGCCGCTGGCGGACCGTGGACATCATCGTCGTAGCCATCATCGCGGTTGCCTTCGGCGTCGTCTTCTACGCCTGGAACGCCTACGTGTGGGAGTGGCTCAAGCCGCTGGGCGAGCCGTGGGAATATGTCGTCAGCGGCATGTGGGTCATGCCCGCGGTTGTGGCGCCGCTGATCGTCCGCAAGCCCGGCGCCGCGCTCTTCGCCGAAATGGTGGCGGCGATCATCTCCGTCGCACTGGGCAGCCAGTGGGGCCTCGACACGCTGCTGTCCGGGTTCGTTCAGGGCGCCGGCGCCGAGATCGTCTTCGGTTTCGTGATGTACCGCAGCTTCGGGCCGATCGTGGCGTTCATCGCCGGCGCCGGTGCCGGGCTCGGCGAAGCCCTGCACGACCTTCAGGTCTGGTTCGCCACGTACACGGCCGATCTTCAGTTCGGCATTGCCGCTCTAGAGGTGATTTCGGGCGCCGTGATCGCAGGGCTCGGCGGATGGTTGCTGGTCCGCTCTCTGCGTCGCACAGGTGCGCTCGGGGCATTCAAGTCCGGCGAGTGACCTCGCCGCGCTCGGGTCCCCCCGCCGTAGAGGCGATCGGACTCCGCTGGACGTATGCCGGTCGACCCAGACCGGCGCTTGCGGACATCACCTTCAGGCTGGAACCGGGGCGAACGCTGCTCGTGCTGGGGCCGTCGGGCTCGGGTAAGAGCACGCTCGCCCGCGCTCTGACCGGGCTGGTACCTCACACCCTACCGGGCATCTGGCAGGGTGTGCTGCGCATCGGCGAGATGAACGTGGCGTCGACCCCCGCCCGATTCCTGGGCGAACGCGTCGGGCTCGTGTTCCAGGACCCGGACTGCCAGCTGGTGATGGCCCGTGTCGACGACGAGGTCGCGTTCGGGCTGGAGAACCGCGGCTGGCCGAGGGCCGATATGCAGGCGAGGGTGCCGATCGCACTCGGTCAAGTTGGGCTGACGGGCTTCGAGTCGCGGGCCACGGGCACTCTGTCCGGTGGCGAGAAGCAGCGCCTCGCCATTGCCGACGTGCTGGCGGCCGAACCGAGCCTGCTCGTCTTCGACGAACCTACCGCCAACCTCGACCCGCCCGGCATGTACGACACGCTCGAACAGCTGGCGGCGCTGGCCCGGCGCCGACAGCACACGATCGTCTTGATCGAGCACCGGCTCGAGGCCGCCCTGCCACTGGCCGACGACGTCCTGCTGATCGACGATGAGGGTCGGCAGATGGCGTTCGCCCCAGCCGATTCGGTGGGCAGGGATGCGGTCGATCTGCTCGAGCGCAGCGGCGCCTGGGTGCCCCGCGCCTGGGAAGGCGCGGATATGACGGGACGCGGCGCGGGGGCGGGCGGCGCGGGGGCGGGCGGCGCGGGGGCCGCAATCGCCAAGCCGCCGTCGATGTCGAGCGGGGCGCCGGTGCTGCTGCGGGCAGTCGATCTCGGCGTCGACTACACCATCGAGTCGGGCGTGCACAGCGCCGTGGACGGACTCTCGATCGAGGCGCGAGCCGGCGAACGGATCGCCATCGTCGGCCCGAACGGCAGCGGCAAGTCGACGCTGCTCTTCGCCCTGTGCGGCCTGCGACGACCGAACCGGGGCTCGGTTGGGTTGCGGGCCTTGCCGGCGGCAGGTGAAGCTGAAGCGGCCGAGAAGTTCCGAGACCCGGCGAGACTCCGATCGAACGAGATCGCCGTCCGGATCGGGCTTGTTTTCCAGGACCCCGAGCTGGGGTTCGTGGCCAGGACGGCGCGCGACGAGGTCGCCGCCTCGGAGCTGGCGGCTCAGGATCGGAACCAGGATCGGGATCCGCAAGGCCACACCGCCGTCGGCCGCCGTCGCACTTCCGCCGGACCCGGTTCCGTGCCCCCCGACGCGGACGGCGTGCTCGCCCAGTTCGGTCTCGGGCACCTTGCCGATCAGGATCCGTTCCGGCTGAGCCAGGGCGAGCAGAGACGACTCAGCCTTGCCGCACTGGCGCTTCGGCCGCCGGCTGTGGTGCTGCTGGACGAGCCCACATTCGGTCTCGATCGTCGTGGCACCGGCGCGGTGATGACGCTGCTGGACGCCATGCGGGCCACCGGCCAGACCCAGCTGCTCGCCACGCACGACCCTCGACTGCTCCCCCACTGCGACCGGGTAGTGGCCCTGGAGCACGGCCGCGTCGTCTTCGACGGGTCGCCGGACCGCTTTCTCGCGGAGCCACCCTACACGCCCGCCGCGCCATGGCGTGCCGGAGTGGCCACGGAAACCGCCACGGAAACCGCCCCGAAACCAGCCGCGGGGCAGACTCGATGAGCTTCATGCCGGCTCCGCTGGGACCGATCCGCCCCGCGTTCCTGACTCGAGTCACGCCGGCGGCCCGCCTCGTCGCGGGCTCGATCTGGCTCGTGGCCTCGATCGTGACGCTGGACCCGGTCGTGCCGATCCGGCTGTCCGTCGCCGCTGTGATCGCCATCGTCCTGTGGTCGGGCTTGCCGCTGCGCCGCATCCCGCGACGCCTGGCTCCGCTCGGATTCGCGATCGCAAGCCTGACCTTCTTCTCGATTCTCTTCGCCGGCGCCAACGGCGATCGATCGCTCGATGCCCTGTTCCAATTCGGACCCGTGCGCATAACTGCCCCGGCTGTCACTGGCGGCCTGGCCATCGGGCTTCGCGTCGTCGTCATCGCCCTCGCGACCCTGCTCGTCTTCGGCCCGTCCGACCCCACGCAGATGGCCGACTCCCTGGTCCAGCAGTGGCACGTTCCCGACAGATTCGCCTATGGCACTCTGGGCGCCATGCGAGTGGCGCCGTTCATGGCCGACGACTGGGCGATCATCGGTGCCGCCCGCCGCTTGCGAGGCCTGAGCTCCGGCGGGCCCGCGAGTCGGATCCGCGCCGCCGGCGACAGGCTCGTGGTGATGCTCGTGGCCGCTATTCGAGGTGCGGAGCGCCTCGCCCTGGCGATGGATGCGCGCGGCTTCGACAGTGGCATCCGGCGAACCCACTTCCGCGAGTTGAAGGTTTCGTGGCGCGACTGGCTGACGATCGCCGTCGCCTCACTGGTCGCCGTCGCAGCTCTGACCGCCGGCCGCTGAATATTGTCGCGCCGCCGGTGGTGCGTTCCGCTACCAGCCGCTCGATCACGCCGCCTCAGTCACCGTCCCTGCTAGGCTGCAGTTATGAGTGCCATGCCGAAGGTGGGAGAGCTCGCCCCCGAATTCGAGCTCCGCGACGACACCGGGACGGCTCACCGCGTCTCCGACCGCCACGGCCACTTCACCGTGGTGTATTTCTACCCCGCCGACGACACGCCGGGCTGCACTAAAGAGGCTTGCTCGTTCCGCGACAATGACGCCCCATTCAAGGCCGCGGACACGGAGGTCTGGGGCCTCAGCCCGCAAGGACCCGCCAGTAAGGCCGCGTTCCGAGCCAAGTACGGCCTGCCCTTCACGTTGCTCGCCGACGAGGACCACGCCGTCGCCGAGCGTTACGGCGCCTGGGGCGAGAAGACGAACTACGGCAAGACGTACATGGGCATCATCCGGTCCAGCTTCTTGGTCGGGCCGGATGGTCGGGTCGCGCATGTCTGGCCCAAGGTCAAGCCGGAAGATCACGCCGTCGAGGTCCTGGCCGCCTTGACGGCCTTGCGAGGAACGCCCGCCTGACCGGAGCGTGGGCGGAGCCATTCGCGAGGCTCGAGCGGATCCTGAGGGTCTGGGGCACAGAGAGAGGCTTCGCCCGTGGGGGGAGACGAGCGAAGCCTCGGGCGGCATGATAGCGCGATTGCGAAAGACTGGATTCGCCCCACAAGTGCCTTTTACGAGGGCGAGAGGCCGGGCGTTGCCAGACGACAACGAGAAATCCTCGGAGGAACACGGGTTTATGACGGAAGAGACGCCCAAAACGGACGGCTGGCGGCCGGACAGGTTCATGGTCATCGTCGCCCACCCGGACGATGCCGACTTCGGGCCGGCAGCCACCGCGGCGGCCTGGATCGACGCCGGATCCGAGGGCTGGCTGGTCTGCTGCACCTCGGGCGACGCGGGCAGCGAAGACCCAAACCTGAACCCGCTGGAGCTGGCTCGAGCCCGCGAGGAGGAGCAGCGCGAAGCCGCGAAGATCGTGGGCTATGCCGGCGTGTCCTTCCTCCATCAACCGGACGGAGCCCTTGTCAACGATCTGCCGCTGCGGGAGATGCTCGTAAAGGAGATCCGCACCTTCCGGCCGGACGCCGTGATATGCGGCGATCCCGAAGTCGTTATTCACAACGGCGGCGGCATCAATCACACCGACCACCGCGCCGCTGGGATGGCCGCAGTCGATGCCGTCTACCCGGCCGCCCGCAACCCCATGGCGTTTCCGTGGCTGGCCAAGAGCGGCCTGGCCATTCACAAGGTCCGGCGGCTCTACCTCGTGTGGTCGAATCAGCCGAACACCTGGCTGGACGTGACCGCCACGGTCGACCGCAAGATCGCCGCGCTGCGCTGCCATGCCAGCCAGATCCACGACGCCGAAGCGGTATTCAATCGGGTGCGGACGCGGATGGCGGATGCCGGCGCCCGGCTGGGAGTGGCTGCCGCCGAACCATATCGGGTCGTGGTAATAGACCAGGATCCCGCGCCCGCCAACCTGCCGGCCGACCGAAGCGCCGCTGCCCTATAGCGTCGTCAGGAACAAAAGCGGCCGAATCCGATCCCACTCGTTCCAGAGATCGGCGAGCGGCTCCGCCCGCCTGCCGAGCAGCCGAACCAGCTCACCCAGAGTCAGGGCCGGGGCTTCGGACGCGATGAACGTGTCCGCGGCCGCACGCGCTCCCCTAAAGAGGAACGCGGCGTCTTCCGGGTCCGGCCAATGTCTGACTCGAACCGGGAGGAGCCCGGCCGAACCCACGGCCATGGCGAGGTCGCGGCGAGAGGGGATGCGGCCGCCGGCGAAGGAACCGAATCCGTCGAAGCGGAACCCAAGCGCGGCCAGGCCGTGAGCGACGGCACATGCCTCATCCGGCGTGAACTGGCTCCAGAACTCATTGGCAGTGTCCAACTCGAGGGCCGCATCTTCGATGGCGACGCCAACCACGGCATCGACGAAGTTGGAGAGCAACAGCTGCCAACAGCTCCGAGCCGCGACATCGCTTCCGGCTAGCCTCTCAACGAGCGTGGCCATCACATGGCGGTCGCGGCGCAACAGCCGAGTGACGACTTGAGGTTGCGGCGACTTGAGGTCGATGACCAGCCAATCGGAATTCTGCGGCTCTTCAGGGATCGTGACCGGCGCAACCGAAAGTGCGAGGGGAGCCGCCTGCGGTGCGGCCGGCGGTGGAGCGGCGGCGTCGGCCGTGGCCACCGGTCCATCGGGTACGCCCGCGGGCATCGGTGTCGAGTCTGCCTCAAGGCTGGCAGCGTCGCGTTCCGCTTCCAGCGCCGCCTCGGCCGCCCGGCAGGCCACGATCGCCTGGTCGGCCATCGTTGCGCCGGACTCAGCCCTCTCCATCACTTCGACCAGTTGCGCCCGCATGGCGTTCGCCGTCGCTCGCTCTCGGGTCAGGCTGCTTTCGATCAGGCGGGCCTGAGCGTTGATGCGGTTGATCGCCTCCAGCCACTCTCTCGCCGCGGTCTCGACCTGAGTGTGAGTGCGCGACACGGTCACGACGGCCCGGTACTTGCGGTGGGCTTCTTCCTTGGCGACCTGCGTCGAGCCCTCAGAAGCGGCAGCTTCTGCCTTCGCCACGACGTCCAGCTGTTCGGCGTACCGGGCTTTCATGGCGGTGGCGCGGGCCGCGAGCATGTCGGCCTCGCGCCTTGCCAGCTCGGCGAAACCGCACCGTATCTCGACCACGCGGCGACGCCCGCCCGCACTTTCGGACAGGTTGTCGTCGATCACCGGGGGCGATGGCGAAACATATTTGCGCGAGCCCGATTCATCCATCACGTCAGCCCATTGAGGCGCGTCCGGTCGTCGTCAGGCTGAGGGCGTACCGGATGCTTTGCGGCCACGGTTCGTCCGTCGCTCAGGTGTGAGCAGCCCGACCAGGAATCCATCGCCGTGTTTTCGAACGGCTATTTCCACGTTGGCATCACCGGCAACCCGCAGAAGCCGCTGCCGAATCGTGATCGGCTTCTCATTTGGGTCGAGCCGTACCTCGAAGACCTGGTCCGGCCCCGTGAGTTGAGCGATCAGTTTCTTGAATTGCCGCTGCTGCTGTTCGCGCTCGCGAGCCGCCGGGCTCAGCTCTCGCGGTCGCTGGCTTGCCTTGTCCATTAGGGCCGGATCGGCCTTGCGAACTTTGACCATCTCGCGCCTCTCCTCAGAGCTGGGGGCGGGATTCATTTCACCGCCCGATGTCAGGGCGATAGCAGATTCGACTATACGCTCTTGAAGTGCGCTGACCAGGAGATTCGCAAGTTATCCGAGCCGAATCTCACAGATGTATGAGGGGGCGGAACAGGTCCGACGAGCCAGTGCCGGCCTTGCCGGAACTCGAACAGTGCGGGCCGGTTGCGCAGGGCGGACCACGACCCGTCCGGGTGGGTTTCGAGGACCTCCCGCTGAGGCGCGCCGCGACATGCCTGGCCAAGCCCGGCTAGACTTCTGGGGCGTCCTTTCCGATCGACGCCAGGTGTCCGAACGGACATGCGGCGCCGTTGCTGGGCGCTCTCGCCCTGACGGGGCCGATCCATGCGCGTACAGCAGGTGATATCGCTATGAAAATTGGCGTCGCCAGGGAGACCACACCCGGGGAGCGCCGTGTGGCACTGATCCCCGAAGCGGTGGCTAAGCTGCGAACCGCCGAGATCCATGTGCTCGTGGAGCGCGGCGCGGGCGCGGAGGCATTCTTCCAGGACGTCGACTACGCCGAGGCCGGCGCCAAGATCGTCACCACGGCCAACCTGTATTCGCAAGCCGACGTGATTCTTCGGATCAACCGTCCGTCCCCGGCCGAGATGCAGCAGCTCCACTCCGGGCAGGTCGTGATCGGCCTGCTGGCTCCGCTGCTCGACCCCGCCGCCATGGCGCAGTTCGCGTCTCTTGGTGTGACCGCGATCAGCCTGGACGCGATTCCACGCACCTTGAGCCGCGCCCAGGGAATGGACGCTCTCTCGTCGCAAGCGAACGTGGCCGGCTACAAGGCCGTTCTCGTCGCTGCCGAGGCCTTCGGCCGCTACTTTCCGCTTCTGACGACGCCCGCCGGCACGGCCAAGCCGGCCAACGTACTCGTCCTGGGCGTGGGCGTGGCCGGTCTCCAGGCAATCGCCACCGCTCGCCGTCTCGGGGCGCAGGTGAAGGCCTATGACGTTCGCGCCGCCACGCGCGAACAGGCCGAGTCGCTCGGGGCGCAGTTCGTAGCGCTCAAGTCCGCCGTCGACGCATCCGGCGAGGGCGGCTACGCTCGGGCGCTCACGGCCACGGAACAGGCCGCTCAACAAGCAGAGCTGAACGACATAATCGCCGCCCAGGACATCGTCATCACCACCGCCCAGGTCCCCGGCCGGCGTCCCCCGGTTCTGGTGACGGCCGAGGCGGTCGAGTGCATGCGCCCCGGCTCTATCGTCCTGGACATGGCCGCCGGCGATCTCGGCGGCAACTGCGAGCTGTCCCAGCCCGGCAAGGTGGCCATGACCAAGAACGGAGTCGCCATCCACGCCCCGCTGAACCTGCCGTCGTCGATGCCGACCGGCTCGAGTTCGTTCTACTCCCGCAACATCTACAACCTGCTGCTCAACTTCATCAAACGCGGTGAGTTCCGGCTCGATTTCGACGACGAGGTCACGGCCGCGACCGTCATCACCCATGGAGGCGAAGTGGTCCAAACGGCCACCAAGCAACTCCTTCAGCCGAAGTCCCGCGGAGGCGCCAGGGCATGAACGTAGCCACACTGCTCGACTCGTTGACGGTATTCGTTCTGGCGATCCTTCTAGGTTTCGAGGTCATCAGTAAGGTCCCGGCCACTCTTCACACACCACTGATGTCGGGTACGAACTCGATTCACGGCATCGTGCTGGTCGGCGCCATCGGCCTCGCCGCCACGGCCAATAATCCGCTCGCCGGATCCCTTGCCTTCGTCGCGATGGCCTTCGCCGGCGCAAACGTCGTCGGCGGCTACCTGGTTACCGATCGGATGCTCCAGATGTTCAGACGGCGCCCCACGCCCACCACCGACAAAGCGGCGAAGTGACGAGGATCTAGATGAACGCCACCGACATCGGATATCTCGTCCATCTCGCTTTCATCGCGGGTGCGGCCCTGTTCGTGATGGGCTTGCACCAGATGAATTCCCCAGCTACCGCCAGAACGGGCAACCGCGTGTCTGCCACGGGCATGATCATCGCGGTAGTGGCCCAGCTCATCTCCGTAACTCAAGCAGGCGTAGGCCCGGTCAACTGGCTCATCATCGTCGGCGGCTTCGTGGTCGGTGGCGGGTTAGGGCTCCGGCTGGCCCGCAGCGTGGCCATGACCGCCATGCCGCAGCTCGTGTCGCTCTTCAATGCCGTCGGTGGCGGCGCCGCGGCCGTGCTGGCCCTCAACGATTTCATCGCCCTCGACGGTCATCGCGTCCTCTCCGGCGGCGCTCCGGGCCTGGACGGCTGGCGGACCTTCTTCATCCTGGCCGATGTCATCGTGGGATCGGTGACGTTCACCGGGTCGCTCGTGGCTTCAGCCAAGCTCATGGGCCTGATCCGCGGCCAGCCGATCTCCATTCCCGGCGGTCGCATCCTGTCATGGCTCACCGTTGTGGTGGGGATCAGCGTCTCGATCGTCCTGGTCATGGCCGGCAGTGGAACGGTCAGCTACGACGTCAGCGTGCTGTACACGCTGCTGGTTGTGGCTCTGATTTGCGCCCTGGTCTTCGGCCTGCTGATGGTTCTGCCGATCGGCGGCGCGGACATGCCCGTCGTGATCTCGCTTCTCAACGCCTTCACCGGCACCGCCGTCTCGATGGCCGGCTTCGTCGTCGGGAACGTGATTCTGATCGTGGCCGGTGCCCTGGTCGGCGCCTCTGGCGCGATACTCACGCGCCTCATGGCCAACGCCATGAACAGGTCGATCGGCAACATCCTCGTTGGTGGTTTCGGCGCCGGCGAAGGCACGCAGGCAGCGGCCGCCGGCACGGACGGGACGATTCGCGAAGTGTCCGTTGACGACGCCGCGATTCAGCTCGCCTATGCGAGCAAGGTCATCATCGTCCCGGGTTACGGCCTGGCCGTGGCTCAGGCCCAGCACGGCGTCCGCGAGCTGGCCGATCTGCTCGAGGCCCGCGGCATCGAAGTCTCCTACGCCATCCACCCCGTGGCCGGCCGTATGCCCGGCCACATGAACGTGCTTCTGGCCGAGGCCAACGTGCCCTATCCGCAGCTGCGCGAGATGGACGAGATCAACCCCGAGTTTGAGAGGACCGACGTCGCGCTCGTCGTCGGCGCCAACGACGTCACGAACCCGGCATCCCGCACCGACCCCGCCAGCCCCATCTACGGCATGCCGATCCTCGACGTCGACAAGGCGCGATCGGTCATCGTGCTCAAGCGGTCGATGGGCCGCGGTTACGCCGGCATCGACAACCCGCTATACCTGAACCCCAAGACTGGCATGTTCTTTGCCGACGCCAAGAAGGGTCTCGCCGAGCTGATAGGGGCCATCAAGGCGCTCTAGACTGTTGGTCAGCTGCAGGGCACGCTGAATCCTCGTTGATCTGGTCCTGCTGCGGTGACATGATCCAGTTCGTCGACCGCTGCCGGCAGCCCTGGCAGAGCCATACTCCGGGGCTGCACTTGCCCAACTCCGGCACCCGCGCGGACGACAGGGATCGACCGAGATCCGGCCGGGGCAAAGGTGCGGCGTGAAGAACCCAGGCAAATCAGGATCGCAGGCAGCTGCGGCGGCAGCCGTGGTTCTGACAGACGAGCAAGGCATAGTCACGACCTGGGGCCCGGAGATGGAGGTCCTGACCGGCCGCCACGCCTCCGAGATGATCGGTCTGTACGCCTGGGACGTCAGCGCCCTGATCGCCGCCACGGACCGTACACCGGACGAGATACGAGGCAAGGTCAAGGCCATGCTCGCGGCCGTGCAGGCCTCCGGAAAGATTCCAGACGTCGGAGCTCATCCCGACATCCAGCTCCGGCATGCCGACGGCTCGATTCGAACGGTCGAGCACAGATTTGCGGTATTCCCCTCCGGGAATGGCTGCAAGATCGCCGCATTCTTCCAGGCGGCCGGCGACTGCGCCGGGTCGATCCTCGACGATGTCGCCAGCCGGTACAGCGCCAAAGAAGCCGTTCGACAATCGGAGCAGCAATTCCGGGCGATCTTCGACAACGTCGCCGACGCAGTCGCCATTCACGTACCGGGCAGGACGTTCGTGGAAGTCAACCGGGTGATGTGCGAACGGCTCGGCTACTCACGCGACGAACTGCTCAACCTGACTGTCGCGGATATCAGCGCGCCGGATTGGCGCGAGCCGATCGCCGCCGGAATCGCAGATGTGGTGGAGAACGGCTCGGCCGTGTTCGAAACCGCCCACCTGACGCACGACGGGAGGGTCATCCCCGTCGAAGTATCGTCACGACGGATCGAATTTCGCGGCCAGGCGGCCATTCTGTCCGTGCAGCGCGACATATCGGAGCGCAAGAGGGCTCAAGGGACCGCGCTTGCCCAAGCGAGATTCCTCCAGCAGATCATCGACGCCATTCCTATCCCCATCATCGCCAAGGACCGGCGAGGGCGGGTCACCCTGGCCAATGCGGCCTTCGCCACAGTTCGCGGCACTACTCCGGGCGCGGCGGTCGGCCGGGTCGGTCCGGACCTCGGCATAAGCAACAACGAGATGCATGCCGCTGTGGACGCGGCCGTAATGGCCGATGGCCAGATCCATACCCATGAAGATCTGATTACCGAGGCTGGAGGGGGAACCAGGCGAGTCATCTTCACCAAGGCGCCGATGCGGGCCGACGACGGAACGATCGACGGCGTCATCGCGGCCGCGGTCGACATCACCGAACGCTTCGAGGCCGAACAGGCCCTGCGACTCTCAGAGGAACGTTTCCGCGCTCTGTTCGAGCAAGCCGGCGACGCGATCTTCATGTGGGACCCCAACGGCCCGTTCATCGAAGTCAACCAGCGCGCTTGCCGGAACCTCGGCTATTCGCGCGACGAGCTGCTGGCCATAGCTCCCGCACAGATCGAGTCGGCCGCCACATCGCCGGCCTGGAACGAGCGGATGGCAGACATTATGGCCTCCGGCAGCACCTTCTTCGAGACGCTGCACGTTCGCAAAGATGGGACCGTTTTCCCGGTCGAGGTCAGCCTCACTATGTTGGACCTGGGCGGCCGTGTCGCGGTGCTCGGCATTGCCCGCGACATCACAGAGCGACGCCAGGCGGAGGCCGAACGAGTGGCCCTCGAAGAGCAGCTTCGCCAGGTCCAGAAGATGGATGGGATCGGTCAGCTCGCCGGCGGCATCGCTCACGACTTCAACAACTTGCTGACCGCCATCCGCGGCTACGCGACGCTCGCCCTGCACGATGTGGGTCCAGATCACGAAGCCCGGGCGGACCTTGAGCAGATCGAACGGGCCGCTGATCGCGCCGCCGGACTCACGCGTCAGCTCCTGGCATTCGCGCGACGAACCGTCCTCCAGCCCCAGTTCATAGATCTCGGCGAGATCGTCCACAACGTGGAACCGATGCTGACCCGCCTGTTGGGCGAAGACGTTTCCCTGGCGACGATCACACCGCCGGGTCGAGTGACGATCCTGGCGGACCCCAGCCAGATCGAGCAGGTCATCGTCAATCTCGCCGTCAACGCTCGCGACGCCATGCCCGACGGCGGGTCTCTCACGATCCAGGCGACTGAAGTGGACGTCGATGAGGACTTCGCCCGTCAATATCCGTCGGCCACCCTGGGGCGAAACGCGATGCTGTCCGTGACCGACACTGGCATGGGCATGGACGAAGAGACGATGGCCCATATCTTCGAGCCGTTCTTCACCACCAAAGGCCCGGGCCGGGGAACCGGGCTCGGCCTTGCCACGGTGTATGGGATCGTGCGCCAGTCCGGCGGGGACATTCTGGCCAGTAGCAGTCCCGGCTGCGGAGCGACGTTCAGCATCTACCTGCCGCTCGCGGATCCGCGACTCGGAGAGGCCGCCGATGAACCACCGTCAACTTCCGACTCCGTGACTGCCAGGCGCACTGCCACGATCCTGGTGGTCGAGGACGATCCCGGAGTACGTGGCTTCGTCACTCGCGTCCTGGAGCACGCCGGGCACCGCGTCCTGGCCGCGATCGGCGGACAGGAGGCTTTCGTAACCGCCGCGGATCAACCGATCGCGCTGCTCTTGACCGACGTAGTGATGCCCAACATGAGCGGTCGCGAAGTCGCCGCCCGCCTGGCAACCACGCACCCGGGACTCCAGGTCCTGTACATGTCGGGGCACGCGGAGCACGCCATCGTGAGGCACGGCGTTCTGGAGCCGAACATCAACTTCCTATCGAAGCCCTTCACCGCCGAGGCGCTGCTCGCCGCCGTCGAAGACGCCCTGGCACGGGCTTCCTAGCCCAGCTGGATGACGCTCGGGAGGACCGCCCATCCGGCCAGTTGGGACCGGACCGTACGTAATGGCGATTGCGGCACCACTGCGGCACGCGTACGGTGAATCAGCTGCGAAAAGTACGTGGCGAGGGATCGCAAAGGAGTTAGTGGTGAAGTCAACATTGCGGCGCGCATCATGGGCCTTGGGCACCATGGCCCCCGTCCTACTGGTGTTTTTCGGCATCATGGGCCGACGCTGGTAGGTCGTCCTACAGGCAGGGACCCGGGCTCAACAGGCCCGGGTTTCTTGTTGTCCGGGCCCCGGCGCGCCCATCGGCCGCTACTCGCGCGCGGTGATGTTCAGTCGGATTGCTGCTGCGGCTGCTTCCACGCGGCCGGACACACCGAGCTTGGTCAGGATGTTGCTGACGTGGACGGCCACGGTCTTGCGGGTGATGAAGAGGCGGCGGCCGATTTCCGGGTTGCTGCGGCCTTCGGCAATCAGCGCCAGAACCTCCAGCTCGCGCTTGCTCAGACCGAAGTCGTGCTGGGCCGGCTGCCTCGGCTGAGCGGCGAAATCGGCCAGCAGCCCTCGGCCCGGCCTCGAGTTCGATCCGGCCGGCCAGGTGGTCACGCCCGACCTGCCCGGAGCGGCGACTCGACTCTGCGGCCTGGCCGAAGCCGCGACCGGCTCCATGCGGCCCGCCAGAGCGGCCTCGATCGGCTTGGGCAGTGTCAGCATCGCCCGTCGTGACAGCTCGGCGATCGACCGGAGAAGAGGCCACGCCCCGAGCTTGAAGGCGCCCTGTGCCGCTACGGTGAGAGGTTCGCGGGCCACGGTGCGAGTCGAGCGGCCGTGGGCTTCGTCCAGCATGGCCTCGGCCTCACGCCAGCTCGCTTTAGCGGCCTGGTATGGATCGCCGAGTTCGGTCCAATCCACCGCGAGCTGCCGCCAGACCGCGGGATCGTCCGAGCCCTCGACGCGCATCCGGTAGGCCCGAGCGGTCCGAATCGCGAGATCGGCCTGGCGCCGCGAGCCGGTGGATGGCGATACGCCGCAGGCCCGGACCACCGCTTCCGCTCGCAGGATCACCGGCATGCTTCGCTCTCGAGTCGCGGCCAATGTGGCCAGATCGCGGCGCCGCAGTGCGTCCTGAGCAACGGTCGCGTCCACTTCAAGGTAAGTGGCGGCCATGCGGGCCATCAGGAGCCAGTCTTCGGTGTCGCTGACCCGCAGCCAGCCACGTTCGGCGGCGCGGTGGGCATCGACCAGATCCTCCTGCCAGAGCGCGTATTCGGCCGCCGTCTGCTGGGCCGGAACCGAAAACTGCGGATCCTGGACAGTCTCGATGGCCAGCAGTTCCTGGCCCAACAATCGGCCCGCGGTTTCCCCGGCGCCGGTCGCGACTTCCAGCATGGCCAGGCTGTGGAGCGGTGAGAGATACCAGATGCCGACCGGATTCCAGCTCAGGGCCTCCAGGCACAACCTCCGGCACTCCTCCCAGCGACCCAGGAAGAACAGCGAATCCGCCGCGTTGGCGCGCAGGAAGTTGCCGTAGACGGTCGCCTGCCCGGCTCGTTCCGCCTCGGCAATGCCCTCGTAGGCAATGGCGATTGCCTCTTCGCGGCGTCCCAGCAGATCGAGAACGGTGGTGAGATTGGCATAGACCCGGAACAGGTCGTCCAGATGACCGAGCTCCGAGGCCACGTCTCGCGTCTGGCGAAGCTGCCAGACGGCGGGCTCGGGATCCTCGCCCCAGGCGTCGGCCACGGCCAGAGTGCACGTGGCATGAAGGAGTTCCTGGCGAGCGTCCTCGCCGACTTCGGTGGCCACGTCTACGGCTTCCTGAGCGTAGCGCTTCGCCTCCGAGAAGACGCCTTCCAGCATGCGGAACTGGGCGAGCGAACCGAGTACCCGAGCCCGTGCCGCGGTGGGCTCCGAAGGAACGAGTTCCACGGCGCGCCGGTAGGCAACCAGCGAACCCTCGTGGTCGCCCGAAGCTCGCCGGTATCCACCCAGCCTCTCCATCACGAGGCCCAAAGAGAGTCGCTCGCGCGGATCGTCGAGAGCGGCCGCGGCCGCTTCCGCATAGGCGCAGGCTCGCGCCGGATCGCCCGAGGCGAAGGCCGCTTCGGCCGCGCGGGAATACAGGTCGGATGCGCCGGCACCGGGCTCGCCGTCCGTCACGACCTCGTGCAAGCTCAGGGCGCACTCGTAGTGGACCAGGGCGTCGGCCCCGGCATCGAGAGCCTCGGCCGCGGCCGCGGCCTCAAGAGCTGCGGTTTCCGCCTCGGCCAGTTGATGGGCTTCCATGTAGTGCGTGCGGGCCGCGGCCGGCTCCGGTTCCGGCGCGCCGGAGCGAGCGGCTGCGAGAGCGGCGTTATAGCGGCGCCGCGTAGCGGGCAGTAGATCGCCGGCAATGGCCTCGGCGATGAGTTCGTGGCGGAAGCCGATCAGCCGCTCCCCGGCTGCTTCCGGCGAACTCTCCGGCGGGCTCTGCGGCGCAGCGTCACGGCCGGTACGCGCCCCGGCGGATCGGCTGGCACGCGCCCCGGCGGATCGGCCGGTCGGAGCAAGTCGGCCGGACGCGGCGGCGTGGCTCGACGCGGCGAGTCGGCTGGACGCCCGGCGCGACTCCGGTCGAGCGTCACGTGAAGCGGCTTCGGTCCCGTTCACGCTCGAGCCGGCGGCAGGGCCGTCATCGCCGCCGCTCAGCCCGGACGGGGTCTCGATCAAGAAGCCGTGTTCAAGCGCTTCGGCCACGCCGGCGGCAAAGTCGGACTCGAGGATGTCGCCGGACCTCGCCGCGGAGGCGGAACGGGGCGGCCGAGACGGCGAGCGCTCTTCGAATTCCGCGGCCATGGATAGCAGCATTGGCATGTCGATCATGGATCCGGCCATCGACAGCAGTCGCAGCACTCGCCGGCACTCAGGCGAGCGAAGCGACGCACGGGCCGTCACCAGGCGGTCGAACCTGCCGGCGAGAGTGACGCCCAGCAACTCGCGGCGGGCGGCAAGCAATTCCTCGGCGATGAGCGGATTACCGTGCGAGCGTTCGGCGACGAGCAGCAGAGTCGTGGAGGACGGCCGCGCTCCCTCGATCGACTCGATGAGTTGAGCAAGCTCCGTGCGATCCAGCGGTTCCACCTCGACGCCGCCAACCGCCGGCGAGGACGTGAGAGTGGCCAGCGTCGTTCGGAGCGGGTGCGTCCGTTGCAAACGATCCGGCTGGTACGTGGCCAGGAGCATTACTCGCTGGCCGCGGGTGACGCGCGCCAGGAACGTGACCAGGCCGCGGGTCGCGGCGTCGGCGTGATGCAGATCCTCGAGCATGACCACGACCGGCTGCCGCTCGCCGAGCCGCTCGAGCAACCCGAGAACGGCCTCGTACATGCGCGCTTCGCGCCACTCGATGGCGGCGATCCGGGGCCGCGCCGGAAGCAGATCCAGTCTCTCCAGACGGGGCTCGATTGCGGGCACGAGGCGGGCGATGGAGTCACCGCTCGGCCCGACCAACGTCGCCAGGGCGTCATCGGGGAGCGGCGTAAGGAGACGTTGCAGGGCGGTGGTGACCGGCGCATAAGGCACGCCGGAAGTTGCCGGGGTGGAGACGCCGTGGATCGCGGCAAAAGGCTCGGCCAGCGCTGCGACGCGGCGGCTCGTTTCAGCCAGCAACCGGGTGAGGCCGGTGCCAGACGTTCCGGAAAGAAGCAGCGTCGACGGGCGGCCGTCGGCTATGCCCTGGAGTCCAAGGGCGATTCTCTCCATGGCTCGCTCGCGGCCGATGAACCGCTCGCTCCACAGTCGCCGATGCATGGACGCGCCGTCGAAGGCCTGATCCGACCCGATTCGTTCGCTGACTGTCATGGTTGGCCAAGCGTACCTGGCCGGAGTGCCGCAGCGGGCAGCCATTTCGTACCAGTCGCTCCCGCCGGCCGGCCAGCGGCTATGGTTGTGGCGTGAGTCCTCGACATCCTTCCAACACACTAAATGAGCTATCCGGCGAAGAATGGCTCTACTTCACCAAGTCGGTGTGGAACACGGCCTACCCGTCGGAGCTCGGTCACAGCGTACGTAAGCAGCACGGCGCCAACAAGGCCCCGCGGCTCATGGCTCGCCTCATCGAGTTCTTCACCACCACCGGGGAACTCGTGCTCGACCCATTCGCCGGCGTCGGCGGCACGCTGCTGGGCGCGGCCGTAGCGCGTGGACCGAGACGCGCCATCGGCCTGGAGATAGAACCCCGTTGGGTCGAGGTCTACGAGGGGCTCGTTCGAGACCTGGCAGCGGAGCGCAATGGGCTCGGTCCGATCGTGGCCGATATCGGCACATCCGATCCGGGCGGCGAGCGCGGCTTCGACCCCTCAGGTCTGGAGATGCGACTCGGCGACTCGCTCCTGCTGCTGCCCCAGATGGAGTCCGGCAGCGTCGACTTCGTGGCCACGGATCCGCCGTACAACATCCAGCTGCCGATCACCATGTCCGGCGGGAAGCTGGCGGAAGACCACGCCAATCGCCGCACGGACTACGCCATGATCACCGAGCACGCCGGCGATCTGGCCAACAGCGCGGACTACGCCACGTTCCTGGACCGGATGGAACGGGTCTTCGAAGAGCTGTGCCGAGTTCTGCGCCCGCAGCGATATGCGGCCGTGATCGTCCGGGACGCGTATCAGGAGGGGCGCTACATCTTCACCGGGGCCGACCTCGCCGCCCGGGCGACACGAGCCGGATTTACCGTGAAGGGCGACGTGATCTGGTACCAGGCCGGGACGAGGTTGAGGCCTTACGGTTACCCGCATTCCTACGTGCCGAATATTTCTCACCAGCACGTTCTGATTCTGCGACGGGAGACACAAGCTCGGCCGAAGTCGGCGCGTTCGAAATCGGCTCGGCTGGCGCCTGCCGAGTAGGCGGCGCCACTGGCTCCGGCGCGAGCGCGGCGACGACCGCCATCGGCTCGGGCCCGAGTTCGGGCTCGGGCTCCGCGACCCCTCGCTCGACCGGAACGGTAAACGTGGACCCCTGGAACGCGGCATGGCCCATCGTGTCCGCCGTCGGCTCCGGCAAGGTCGGATTGCCGGCGAGCGTCTTGAGCACGTCGCGCCGGGCCGTCATATAGGCCTCGAGCAGCCCGTCCGAGCCGGACTCTTCGGGATATTCGACCTCGGACGTCTCGGACGCTTCGACGTATGCCGGCTCCACATCCGGCTGCGCCTGCACCTGAGGGGCGTGAGGGTCGGCCAGGGTCATGCGGTGGATCCAGCCCTGGCGTCCATCCGGGCAGAGCACCAGCCAGTACGCGCCGCTGCGCTCCAGCAGCTGGACCTCGTCACCCTGATCGAGAATGCCGATCTCGCGGGACCGAAGCTCGTCGGGTGAGTCGAGCAAGCGGACCAGACGGTAGGCGATGACGCGGCGCTCGAAGTCCCCGAGGGGCTCGATGCCGGCGGATTCGAACGACAGGTGCGGAGCCGACTCCCCGGCGCGCAAAGGATCGGCGCGTCTGACCTGCTGCAACGACGGTCGGCGCCAGCGAGGCAGAAGCGACTCGTCGACCGGTTCCAGGCCGTGGCCGGCATCGCCGTCGAATCCAGCCGCGGCGGCGGCAGCGACAAGCTTGTCGTCCGGGCCAGCGGATTCCCGATCGTCGTCGCGGCGGCGCTTGCCGAACATGGCGAAGGCGGCCCAGGCGGCGCCGCCGGCCACGGCCGTGGCGATCGTCGGCAGCAACTGGAGAAGCAGCTGTTGCGTCGGTACGGCCGGCCCGCGGTAGAGGCCGCCGGCCACGACGGTCGGGCTGCTGCTGCGGCCGCTCCGGGTCAACTCGTAGGCGGTCAGTTCGGCCTGCGTCGCGGGGCCGCCGGCCGCGACCTGATCGGCGGGAGCTGCGTCGTTGCCGTCCGAACCGTCCGCGCCCCCAACCGGACCCGCGGCCGCGCCGATCGAGTCGAGGTCATCCGTAGGTGTGGCGGCACGGCCCGTGGGCGCCGCCTTCGACACGCCGCCGGACTGCGACCCGGAAGTGGCACTCGGGGACTTGGGGGTCGCGACCGGGGTGGGCGTAGGAGCGTGCGTCATGGTGGCGGTCGGCTTTGGGGTCGGCGTCGCGGTCGGCTTGGGACTGGCGGTCGGCTTGGGAGTCGGCGTCGGCTTGGGAGTCGGCGTCGCGGGCGGCGCAGTTGGCGCGGCACTGATGGTCAGGGTACCGCCGCCTAGCGTGACGGGGCTCCTGCTGCTGGTGATCGCGAACGTGACGGTATAGGAACCCACAGACGGAGTGGCCGTGGCCGTGCACACGACGCCACTCTTGGTGTCGCCATCGGCGGGGCAGACCATGTTGATCGGCGAGCTGCCCAAGGACACCGTGACCGGCTTGGTGCCGCCGCTGCTGTCCGTATAGGTGACCGAGAAGGTGATCGTCGTGCCGACAACCGCCGCTGAGGGCGACACCGACGGGTTCGTCAGCGTGCGAGTCGTATATGCCGCCGCGGACGGGGAACCGGCGGATACCACAAGCAACAGCCAGGCGAGCGGCACAGCCGCGACCAGGCCGAACATCACGCGCGAGCGATGGAGGACGAAGGCGTCCGTCATGAGTCGGAGGATGGGACGACAGGGGCTATGCAGCAATGGTACGGCGGTCCTGCTACCCAGGACCCTTGCGGCCAGTTTGGGGTCTAAGGGCCGTTCGAGACCTCCTGTTAGGCCCATCGCAAGGGAACCTATCCAGCCTTTACCGCACCTTTTCGACCGGTGCCGCCGCAGGCTTTGCCGATCGGCCCAGACGCCCCAGGTCCCTTCGGGCGGTGTTCGGCCGCACCGGCCCGGGCGGGCGTTGACAGTGGTCGATCCGGCCGCGGTGGGGCCATTTGGGCAAGGCCCCGCAACCGTGGGCCGCACGTATCGTGCCGCCTCGGGACTTCCGGCCCGCATCCCGCGTCCATTGGCCCTACTGCCCGCTTCGGCGATACTCGATGCTCACGGAAACTCGCTGACGTCCCCTGCAGCGCCATCGCAGTGCGGACATTCTTCCGAACCTTGGCCTACCGGCCCCACTAAAAGAACGAGGCGGCAACTTGAGCACGACTTTCTCGCCCCGCGACATCGACGTAGTCCTCCGAGACGGCTCGTCGGTTCGTATCAGGGCCGCACAGAAGCAGGACGAGGCAGCTGTTCTCGCCTTCCTCAACGGCCTCTCGGACGAGTCCCGGTGGCTGCGGTTCCGCTCCAAGAGCGTGGATCTCGCCAAGACCGCCAAGGTTTGGGCCGGCTCCGACGGTTGCGAGGACTGCTCCGTGGTCGCCGTCCACGGCCAGGATGTCGTGGGCCAGGCCAGCTTCTCGCGAGCGGCCGACGATCGGGCCGAGGTGGGTTTCACCGTTACGGACTCGTTCCAGGGCCGCGGCCTCGGAACGCTGCTGCTCAAGCGTCTGGCCGAGACTGCCGACGCGGAAGGCATCACCGCCTTCCAGGCGGAGATTCTGCCCGAGAACCACAAGATGCTCGAGGTCTTCAAGGAGAGCGGCTTCGGCATCACGATGAAGAGCGAGCCGGGCCTCGTACATGTCGAGTTCCCAACCTCGTTGACCGCCGACGCCCGTGCCCGCTTCGACGCCCGAGACCAGGTCGCGTCCATGAACGCGGTCCGGGGCATGCTCGCCCCTAAGTCGATCGCCGTCATCGGCGCCGGCCGCAAGCGCAAGACCATCGGCGGCGAAGTCTTCCACAACCTCATGGACGGCAGCTTCAACGGTCCGGTCTATCCCGTGAACCCGAGCGCCGATGTCGTGCAGTCGGTGCGCGCCTACAAGTCGATCCTGGACATCCCCGACGAAGTAGATCTGGCGGTCATCGTCGTGCCGGCCAAGATGACGATGCAGGCGGCCCGCGAATGTGCCCAGAAGGGCGTCCACGGCATGGTCGTGATCAGCGCCGGTTTCGGCGAGACTGGCCCTGCCGGCAAGGAGATGCAGCGCGAGCTGATGGCCATCGCCCGCGAGGCGGGCATGCGCGTGGTTGGCCCCAACTGTATGGGCGTCATCAACACCAGCGACGACATCCGCATGAACGCCACGTTCTCGCCCAACGCCCCTATCCCCGGCAACGTCGGCTTCCTGAGCCAGTCCGGCGCGCTCGGTCTGGCGGTCATCGAATATGCCAACACCCTGAACCTGGGCCTTTCGACGTTCATCTCGATCGGCAACAAGGCGGACCTGTCCGGCAACGACTTCATCCAGTACTGGGACGGCGATCCCGCCACTGACGTCATCGCCCTGTACCTGGAGTCGCTCGGGAACCCGCGCAAGTTCGCGCGCATCACTCGCCGGGTTGGCCGCCACAAGCCGATCCTCGTGGTCAAGAGCGGCCGCTCCTCGGCCGGTGCCCGCGCCACTTCGTCCCACACCGGCGCCCTGCTGGGCGCCTCGGACGTGACCGTCGACGCCCTGTTCAAGCAAGCCGGCGTCATCAGGACGGACACTCTGGGCGAGTTCTTCGACGTGGCCACTCTCCTGGCCAACCAGCCACGGCCCAAGGGCAATCGCGTCGCGATCCTCACCAACGGCGGCGGTCCCGGCATTCTGTGCGCGGACGCCTGCGAGGCGGACGGCCTGGTCGTGCCGCAGGTTCCGGACGACATCAAGGCCAAGCTGGCCGAGTTCCTGCCTGCGGACGCGGGCCTCAACAACCCCGTGGACATGATCGCCGCCGCTCCGGGCGAGTCGTACCGCAAGGCCCTCAAGCTTCTGGCCGAGTGGGACGGCATCGACGCCATCATCATCCTGTACGTCCCGGTCCTCGTGACCAACTCGCAGGAGATCGCCGACGGCGTTCGTGCCGCCGCCCTGGAGATCGAGCGCAAGGTCCCGATGCTGTCGGTCTTCCTCTCCAGCGAGGGCAGCCCCAGCAATCTCAAGTCGAACGGTCTGTCGATCCCGTCCTACCCGTTCCCGGAAGACGCGGCCCGAGCCCTCGCCCATGCCGTTCGCTACGGCGTCTGGGCCGAGACTCCGGAAGGCGCCGTGCCCGAGTTCAAGGACATGCGGACGTCAGAGGGCAAGGCTCTCGTCGCCGACGTGCTCGCGGATCTGGAGAAGTCGACCGACGAGAAGTCGCGCTGGCTGCTGCCGGACGAAGTCGCGAAGCTGATGGATTGCTACGGCGTACCGATGGCCAAGTGGCGCCTCGCGCCCACGCCCGCGGCGGCCGGAGCGGCAGCGGCGGAACTCGGTGGCAAGGTCGCGCTGAAGGGCGTCGCCCCCAAGCTGATCCACAAGACCGAAGCCAAGGCCGTGGTTCTCAACCTGGAAGGCGCCGCCGAAGTCGAGAAGCAGGCCGTGGAGATGGCCGCGCGGATCGCCAAGCAGGGCACCGAAGTCGAGAAGTTCTTCATCCAGCAGATGGTTCCGGCTGGCGGCGTCGAGATGCTCGTGGGCGTTGTCCACGACAAGCTCTTCGGCCCGGTGGTCGCCTGCGGCGCCGGCGGCACGGCCGTGGAAGTGCTCAAGGACGTCAAGGTCCGCATCACGCCGCTGACCGACCGCGACGCTCACGAGATGGTCACTTCGCTGCGAACCTTCCCGCTCCTCGACGGCTTCCGTGGCGCCGCCAAGTGCGACGTTGCCGGCCTGGAGGACCTGCTCCTGCGGGTCGCGGCCATGGTGGAGCAGCATCCGGAGATCGCGGAGATGGACTGCAACCCTGTCATCGTTCGGCCGGAAGGCGCCGNNCATCGTCGACGCCCGCATTCGGATCGAGGCCGTCGCCGACTAGTAGAATCGGCGGCGCAACGCCACAACGCACACGTTTCGAGGCCGCCTCGCAAAGGGCGGCCTCGATGATTCCTGGCGGGCGGCGCGGGCGGCGGGCGGCGCGGGCGGCGGGCGGCGGGCGGCGGGCGGCAGAGCACAGGCCACGACGCATCCATCTTGACGAGGGGAGGGTGTTTGCCTAACATTCCTACCAGTAGTAGGAATGTCTGACCAGATGCTAGCGTCGGAACCGCGAAAGGGTCGCCCAAGTGGCAGTCAGCAAGAAGTCGGTAGCCTTCGACGAAGATGTCGCTCGGGAGGCGGAAGACCGCGCCGGCGAGCGCGGCTTCTCGAGATTCGTGAATGACGCCGTGGCCCAGCGATTGCAGGCAATCCGCGTAGCGGAGCTGTACGCGGAGTACGAGACTCGGAGCCGTCCCGTTCAGGAAGCCACCCGCAATGACGTGGCGGCAGAGTGGGAAGCCGCGTTCTCCGGCCGGGAGTAGCTCCCCGGCTCGTCCTCGACACCGGCGCGCTCATCGCCATAGAGCGAGACGACGCGCGCGCCTACCAGCATCTGTTGACCGCAGCTCAACGCGGCTTTCTGATTGTGATGCCCACCCTGGTGGTTCTCGAAGCGCTCGAAGGAGCCAGGGCTCCCGCCACGGTGGAGCGGATCGTCAAGAAGATCGACGCCGAGCTCCCGCTGCTGCCGGCTGTCACCCACCAGGTACCTGGCCTCAAGCGCTCGAGCGGCGTGGACAGTACGACCGACGTGGTTGTGGTGCTTGAAGCGCTGGCCGTCCCGGGTTCGATGATCCTCACGAGCGATCCGGTCGATATCTACCGCATCCTGGAAGCCGTAGCGGCGCAGGGCCGGGTGCCGGTCCTGCGCGTCTGACCCAGCCGATGGCGCTACCTGCGCCGCTCGCAAGTCGGTCGCCTACCGCGTCGGCGCTCCCCTGGGCCGCGTGAGCATCTCCTTCATGTCCGCAACCAGATGCTGGATGTCCGTGTCTCGGTCGGCGCCGAAACGAGCCACGATGTCGGCACACAGCTGGAGCGAATCGGCCCGCCGCCCGCTCAACTCCAGGACTTTGGCACGCGCGAGTGATAGCTGCACGAACGCGGCGCGAGCCGGCGGATCGTCCCTCTTCTCCAGGTCCCTTGCCATTTGGTCCGTTACTCCCGGTCGGGCATCCCATCTGCGCCCGACCTCGATCTCACGGTTTGCGGATGCGGGAGCCGACTCCGCACGGGTTTGCAGAGCTCTCAGGTCGATCCCCTTCTTGCGAGTCACAACCAGGCAGAAGAGTGCAACCGGAACCATCAGGCTCGGAGCACTCCTGCTCCCCGCCTCCATCACATGTCCGCAAGCCGAAATTCCCACGGCATTGAACCGACACTGCGGGCGAAGCCGACCCCTACGATCACGACAGCCCAGAGAACCATGCTCGCGATATCGACGGCACGCTGCAGGTTCAGCCAGAACGCCGGCGAGTTGCCGAAAAGGCGGCCCAGCCGGAGGGCCATCTCGGGACTCACCGCCCGACGCTCGCGGACGAGTTCGTACGGACTGGCGCGAAACGCCGATGGCATCTGCAAGCCCGCTCACGGTGAGCCCGTAGTCGGGCATGAAGTTCATGGAACCCGTCGGGCGCTGGCAGTGGGGTTACGCGACCGGATCGTTCTCGGGAAACTCGATCTTCAGCGCGCCCCAACGGCCGCCGAACTTGAGCGGGTATTCGTATGTCTGGCCGGCTTCGACCTGGATCGAGACGGTGCGCGAGTTGCCTCCGAGGATCACGGTCAGCTCGTGGGAACCGGGCGAGACGTCCATCTCGAATCGGAAACCCTTGCTGACCTCGCCAGGGAAGAAGACCTGGCGGTCCAGGGCGACGAGCGCGGCCGGCGCCGCTCCCGTGTAGGAATGCCAGCTCCAACCGGGGAACACCAGAACCACCGTACCGTGACCGTCGTCGCTCGCCTGTGGCGTCATCTTCAACTCACCTCCGCACAGTCCGAATTGTGGAGCCGCGCGGCCAAGATGGCATAAGCCAATCGGGGGGTTGGCGTCGAACGTTTGGCGGCGCGGGTGGCGGTGGGGGCGAGGCGACGACGGTGACGACTCAGGCGGTCGCTATCATTTCGTTTCGGGTCGAGCCGTGTGGCCGGAATCGAACCCAATGCCGATGCTGGGAACGGACGCCCCGGCGCCGAGGGATGATAAGGAAATCGACGTGATCGAGCGGAAGGGTGGCTCTAGACCAGGCGGCGTCGCCCAGCCACTGGAGACAATCCGGTTTTCGCGAGCGTTTCGTGTGGCACTCGTTGCCGTCGTCACGCTCTCAGGCCTGGCCGGGTGCGCCGGAGCTGGGACGAGTCCTGGCCCGAAAGGCTCCGAGCTATCAAGTGCTCGGATTTCCACCACAAACGCAGCCACGACGTCGCTTTCACCCACGCCGCGGCCATTCTCGTTCGCTGCGACCGGCAGCATGAGTGACCCGCGCCTTGGGGCCACGGCCACGCTGATGCAGAACGGCAAGGTCCTAATCGCCGGCGGAGCCTATGGCCTCGGCGCGGAAGAGAGCGCCTTCAACTCGGCCGAACTGTATGACCCAGCCACAGGAAAGTTCACGCCCACGGGCTCGATGACTATCAGCCGCGTCAATCAGACCGCGACATTGCTCACGGATGGCCGCGTCCTCATCGTCGGAGGCTCGGCCGCCGACTGCGGCGACACTAACGCCTAACGCCACCTGGACACCTTGACGCCACGTCCCAGCACACGTACGCTAGAACGTACGTATTGGGATCGAACGGCCGTGACCACCGTCACCGCAACCGAAGCACGCAAGCAGCTCTACAAGCTCTTGGACGACGTGTCCGGCTCGCACGAGCCGGTCCAGATCACCGGTAAGCGTGGCAATGCCGTGCTGGTCGGCGAGGACGACTGGCGCGCCGTTCAAGAGACGCTGTACCTCGTGTCCATTCCCGGCATGCGCGAGTCCATCATCGAGGGCATGGCGACGCCGCCGGAGGAACTCGACGGCGAACTCCACTGGTGAGCTGGCGGCTCGTCTACACCAAGCAGGCTCAGAAGGACGCTGAGAAGCTGGCCGCGGTCGGTCTGAAACCGAAGGCTCAAGCCCTTCTGGCAATCCTGGCCGAGAACCCCTACCAGACGCCGCCGCCCTTCGAGAAGCTCGTCGGCGACCTGTCCGCCGCGTATTCACGGCGCATCAGCCTTCAGCATCGCCTGGTCTACCAGGTCCTCGACGGTACCGAGATTGTGAAGGTGCTCCGAATGTGGACGCACTATCAGTAGGTCGGGTCTAGATGCCGGCGGCTTCGTCAGCCTATGTGGCACAGGCGGGACATACGTTTCTTGTTCCACCATTTCCGTCCGGCATCTCCCCGCTCGTGTCCGTCTCGTCCACAGCATCACCTGAGCCATAGGCATAGTCGTCGCGACTCGCCGGGTCGGTGATCTCGTGGTCTAGCGGATCCTCGGAGAGGAATGTGCCCAGACTCGGGGCATACCAGCGGGCATTGACGTAGTAGAAGCCACTGGTGGAGTCGTAGTAGCTGCCCTGCCAGCGACTGGCGGGTGTGGTTCCCGATGACGCTGCGATGCTGCCGTAGGGGTCATAGCTGACTCGGGCCGATACGGCTCCGGTGGTGGTGGCGCTCCAGGTGACATCGCCATGGTCGTTGCGGCCAAGGTAGGCCTGGCTCGAACCGCCGGGCGTGAAGTCATATAGCTCGGTGCCGGCTAGATCGGTGGCGTGGTTGGTAAGGACGGTGCCGGCTACGTTGTCGATGATCTGGGCCACTGCGTCGGTGAGCCCGACATAGCGGAAGCGATTGGTGGCGGCCCCCACGTTGATGGTGCGCAGGCGATCGAGGGCGTCGTATGTGTAGTTGGCGGTACTGGAGCCTGCGACTACCTGCGTCAGACGGCCCAGGGCGTCGTAGGTCATGGTCTTGCCCGGGATAGCGGTGATGCGACCTTGGCCGTCCGAGCTATAGGTACCGGCGGAGCTGTCGGAGACCGGCCTGCCCGCGGCATCGAAGGTTATGGTCAGCGGCGTCCCTGTACCGGTCGTTATCGAGGCTCGATCGGGCTGGCCGTTCCAGGTGTATGTCTGGGGGCTGATCACGCTTGGCGGCGTGTATGTGGTCAGCCGATCAAGTTGGTCATACCACAACGGACGCCCGCTTCCTCAGGGCTTGAACAACTCGGCCGAGGCCAGGACATTCCCGTCCTTGTCTTCCCCGCCCGCGATGAGGACGCTGCCGTCCGGCAGGAGCGTGGCCGTCTGATCTAGACGGGCTACCTGTGTCGAGCCCATGCGGGCGTGTCCGCTGGTCGGGTCATACAGGACGACTGCGTTGGTGCTTCCCGACGACTCGTCATCCGGGCCCAATTTGAGCTCACCGCCTTCGAACAGCACCGTGCCATCCGGCAGCAGCGTGGCGGTCGGGTAGATCCACTCGCCGCCGGGCGAGATGAAGCCTGCGTCGGTGCAGGCGCCGGTGGCCGGATCGTATGTCGCTAGATATCCGCCCTCGAACAGCAGAACCCGGCCGTCCGGCAGCAGAGTAGCGGTATACGGTGCGTCCCGAGGCACCGCCTGACCCTTGTACGTGGCCGACGGCGTCCCAGCCGGAAGAGAAAGCGAGATCGTTGTGAACTTGCCGCTCGTCTCGTCGTATAGGTGAGCGCCATAGGCTCCGGTAACCAGTACCTTGCCATCGGGCAGAAGCGTGGCGATGATCGAGCCCCCGAGGTTACCGACGTTACCGGTGCGAACGAACTTGCCGGTGGCCGCGTCATATAGTTCGCCCCAAGCGACCTGCCCAACGAACAGGACCCTGTCGTCAGGCATAAGTACAGCGGCGGCGGCATTCGGTGTGCTGCCAACCATCGATCCGGTGCGAACGAACTTGCCGGTTGCCGGGTCGTAGATCTCGGCCGACACGAGATTCTCTAAGTCTTCCGCATACACATTGGTGCAGTGCTTGGGGTCCGAGCAGCCTTCTCCGCCCACGATCAGGACCCGACCATCTGGCAGAAGAGAGGCGGTCGCATCGGTGCGAGCTGCGGTCATGGAACCGGTTTTGGTGAACTTACCTGTTGCCGGGTCATAGAGCTCAGATGAAGCGTAGACGGTACTGACCAGATCGTGGTCGGCATTTCCGCCGGCGATCAGGACCTTGCCGTTCTTGAGGAGTGTGGCCGTGGCGTCACTGCGGGCGGCATGCATGCTGCCTGTGGCCACGAAACTGACCGGCGGCGCGGGCGTCGGTGAGAGCGCGGGCGTCGCGGACGGTATGACCGTCGAACTCGCGATCACCGATGGCGTTGCGCTCGTGCTCGCCGAGCTGCTCGTCGTGCTGCCGCAGCCGGCTAAGCCGATGGCCGCAACCACACCGACCAGCGCGAAGCGCAAGCCCGGCGACAGCGGGCCGCGGACAGCAACCCGCCTGGATTCGAACATACCCACGACACCCTCCGCGTACCCGACCCTCACGGCGCATCCGCGCCATATGCCAGGGGGGACTATAGGCGCGCCGAGTGGCTCTTGTTCGGTGCCTTGCGAGAGGCCCGCGGCTCGCCAGACCTAGCGGCGATCCGCGAGGACACGCCCGTCGACCCAGCCACGCCAGCCGTTGGCGGCCCGGACCTCAGCCCAGGAACCCAGTCGGGCTTCGACGACGAGCTGGACGCCAGGCGGCAGGATGGCGATGGGCAGCCTTGAGCCGTCGGGCGTAGGCCAGGCGGCCAGGCCGCCGGGGGGAACGAGGAAGACGACAGGCGCGGCGGGCGACGCGGCAGCGGGACCCCGGGAAGGCGCCACAGCCGGAATGGGCGCCGGCGCGACCACGGATCGCGCGTTGAGCACCGTGGGCATGTACGGAGTTCCGGCGAGCTGGCCTCGTATCCAGCGGATCTTGAGTCGCTGGGCGTCAAGCGCGGGATCAGCGAGGGAGTCCGTCTTGCTGCGAATCAGGGCGTATTCGATCTGAGCCGCATGCAGCTGGCCCACCAATCGAGCGGCAAGCGGGCCGTGGAGTCTACCGGCGGCGGATCTGGCGGATCGCCTCGCCCACAGGCTGCCGAGCGAGCTCATCTCGCGGTCTGAGACCACCATCGGATCGGGCTCACCGACAACGATGGCCCGGTAGCTGCGCTCCTCGCTACGAGTCGCCATCACCACCAGAACGGCCAGCAGAATCAGGAACGGCATGCCCTTGAGCCCGCCCCACAGAATCCACTGCAGGACGCTCGGGTCCACGCCCGCGGGCGTGTTGAGGACGAAATCCGTCAGCGGCGAGTTCCAGATGGCGTGACCGGCGATGCCGGCGCCGATGCACAAGGCCGCGACTCCGATTCGTCTGGGCAGCGCCACCGCCCGTTGAGTCGCCAGGTACGCGAACCCGATGCCGGTCAGGCCGGTGAACAGGACATGGCCGTACAAGCCGCCCGCCCCAACCCGCAGCAGAAACGTGTCGATGACCGGGCCCGCCTGATTCACTGCGCCCGGAGCCGACGATGCGGCGATGAAGAAGTACGAGACGTCTTCGAAGACGGTGAAGCCCAGGCCGATCATGGCTCCGTAGACGAAGCCGTCCATCACGCCGTCGAACTCGTCCGACGCAATGAGGAAGAGGGTGACCACGCCCAAGAGCTTGAGCGTCTCTTCGACGCCGGGGCCCACGATCGAGGCGCCCCATTGGGCGGCGAAGTCCGGCGAGGTCACCTTGCCGATGACAGAAAGCCAGGCCTCGTTGGCGATCACCGCCAGACCGGTCGCGATCACGCCGCCCCACAGGATCGCTCCCGCGAGCATGGACTTGGGCTCGCGCTCGAACAGATCGAGCCGGTAAATGAGGAAGCCCACCGGAACCGCGTACAGGAGCATCAGCACCCACGAAAGCAGGAATGCAGTCGGCAAGGCCGCCATGGCGACCGATTCGATTGCGCCGATCAAACCGGCGCCGGCGAGAAGGATGGCGAAGAGCCAGAAGGCCGGTTGGCGCGGCTGGATAAGCGAGGTCTGACGACCCCAGCGAGGAGCGCGTCGGGTGGTCTGGGAGGTCGGGGCGGTCATTGGGCAGGACTCCCGCTGCCGACGGGTCGAATGCTGTCCAGCATGGCCGTGACGTCGTCCATGACGGGATCGAGGTCGCCCTGCCCCGCCGCCACGAGCACGACGACGACATTACCGTCGACCACCATCGACACCAGCTCGCCGTCGATCACGCCCGTCCGCGAGCCAGACGACACGGTCGCCTCGAAGGCCACGCTGGCGGCGTCGTAGCCGTCGATCGCCGACACGCGCTCGTCGCCGTAGCCGATCTGGGCTGCCTCGGCGTCGAGCGAGGACCTCTGTTCGCCCAGAACCGATTCGGCGGTTCCGGTGTACTTGGAGGCCACGACCTCCGCCGTCAGAATCGCGTCGGCCTTGCGCAGCTCGACGCCGCTGAACGTGGCATCGTCCGACTTCCCCGCAACCCAGCCACCGGCCGCGGTGATCGTCACGGCGCCGTCAACGGCGAGCGTGCCCGCGCCAGGGGCGGCGATCGCGGCGTCGGCGATCAAACCGCCCAGAACGATCGCGGCGATGAGCGCCCCAACGAGCAACGTGGGCAGCAGCCGCGACATGTCCGTGGCGCGCGACGGCAGTGTCCAGCCCGGGCCCCAGCCGCGGCCCCAGCCTGGACCGACGCCGGGGGGCATGCCCCAGCCACTGCCCCAGCCGGGGCCCATGCCGGGCGGCGGCGCCCAGGACGGTGGCGGAGTGCCGGCGGCGGGCCAAGGCGGAGGCGGGTAGCTCATCGGGCGACGGTCCTCCGGCGGCGGGGCGGGCGTGGTCGGCTGCGGGTTGGTGACAGCGCAGGTTTTGTTGTGGCGCCGGAAATCCTAGCGCGCGGCGATGAGCGGCCGCGCGGTGGACGCGCTACGGCAGCGGCCGCCAGGCCTTTCCCAGTAGGAACGCCAGAGCCGATAGAAGCCCGCCCACGCCCACGAAGACGAAGCTCACCTCCGTGGCCTCGTGCTTGAGGATCAGGCTGATCGGGAGGCTCGAGAAGACGTCCTGGAGCTGGCCCGCGCTTTCGGCCGGGTAATACTTGCCGCCGGTCATGTCGGCGATCTTCTGTAGTGTCGCTTCATCGATGCCGCGCCGGAAGCTGCCCCCGCCCTGGCCGCCGGCCTGACCGCCACCCTGGCCGCCACCGAACCCGCCGCCGCCGAAGCCACCCTGACCGCCACCCGCACCGGGCTCGCGGCCCTGGAACTGGGGAGCGCAGGTGGGGCTAAGCGACCCGCCGTCGGCCGTTCCGAAGCCGATCGTGTAGACCCGCACGCCTCTATCGACCGCCTGTTGCGCTGCCTCGATGGGGTCGATGCCGCTGTTGCTGACGCCGTCGGTCAAGAGAACCAGGATGTCGGGCGCATAGTCGCCGGCCGCCACCGGCACGGGCGGTGTACCCGTCGAGGTGTCCGATTGGCTCTTCGCCACGGTCGGATCGACTTCCGAAATGGCGTCTATTGAGGCGAGGATTCCCTCGCCGATGGCCGTCCGCCGGCCGGTCGCGAGGCTCTGGAGTGCGGAGAGCAGCGCCGTCTTGTCGTTCGTCGGCGCCTGGACCACTTCCGCGTAGCTGCTGAAAGCGATGATGCCGATCCGCGTCGAGGCGGCCTGGTTGTTGATGAATTTGGCCGCCGCCGCCTCGGCCGCTTCGAGTCGGCTGGGCAGGATGTCGCTCGAGCACATGCTTCCCGAGACGTCGATCGTGAGGATGATCGTGGTCTCGTTCGTCGGCACGGCCACGACCACCACCGGCCGGGCCATGGCCAGAACCAGGGCCGCGATGGCGGCGGCGAAGAGCGCGAACGGCAGGTGCCGTCGAATTCTGGAAGTGCCGCGCACGGCGCCGCGGACGAGCGACAGGCTCGAATAGCGAACCCCGGCCGGCCGGCGGTGGCCGAGACTCCAGATGTAGACGCCGATCAGTATCGGCACGATGAGTAGCGCCGCCAGCAGGTCGAACCACATGAAGTTCATCGTTGCCGCCCTGTCATGGGAGCCGTCCCAGCCACAGCATCGAGGCGCCGGCGCCGGCCAGGAACAGCAGCACCGCCGCTCCGGCGAGGAGCGCCGTGATCTCGATCAACTGGGGCTGAACGACCATCTGAGTGTCGAGGTTGTCGTAGATAGAGCGGAGCTGTTGGGTGTCGGTGGCGCCGTAGTAGGTTCCGCCGGTCTGGTCTGAGATCTGCTGGAGCGTCGCCTGGTCGAGCTGGGTGTGGAGCTGGAAACCGTCCACCGTGACCGTGGCTCCGCCCGGGCTGCCGATGCCCACGGTGTAGATGCGCACGCCCTGATTGGCGGCCGTCTGAGTGGCGGCGGTGGGGTCGGGCGATTCGTTGTTCTCGCCGTCGCTCAGCAACACGATCGAGGCCGGGGCATGAGTTCCGGCCGGCACTGGCGTGGCCGTCGGCGTGGCGCTCGCCGCCGGCGACTGGTTGCTGTAGTAGTTGTTGGCGTACGGGCCCGCCTCGGCGACGGCGATGACTTTGAGCGAAGCCAGGATGCCGCCCGCAAGCGAGGTTCCGCGCTGCGGAGCGAGGCGGTCGATCGCGGCGTCGACCTGATTCCGGTCGTCTGTGGGAGGCTGAACCGAGACGCCCGAGTCGCTGAAGGCGACCACGCCGATCGTGACACCGGTCGGCTGCTTGGCCACGAAGTCTTTCGCCGCTGCCTTCGCCGCATCCATGCGCGTCGGTGTGAGATCCGTGGCGGCCATGCTGGCCGAGACGTCGAAGGACAGGACCACGATCCCCTCCTCCTGCGGCAGGCTCACGACCGCCTGCGGGCGAGCCATCGCGATGGGCAGCAGGACCACGCCGCAGAGCATCAGGACCGGCGCCACGCGGCTTCGAATGCGGAGTCGGCCGGTCGAGGCGTCGGTCGTGCCTGTTGCGCCGTACTTCGCCAGACGCCGGCGGCGTCTACGGTCGAGCCACATGTACAGCCCGAGTCCGGCGGGAACGAGCAGCAATCCCAGCAGGACCTGCGGCCAGATGAACGACATCGATTACCTCCGCCGCCGGCGACGGAGCGTCACCATGCGCACGATTGCGCGGACCAGGTCGTCGTCCGTGGAGAGCGTCAGTGCCTCGACACCGGCCCGGCGGAAGGCGCCGCCGATTTCCGCTTCGCGGCGACGGGCCTCCTCGGCGAACCGCCGGCGAAAGCCCGAGTCGTGGGTATCCACGTACAGCTGCTCGCCGGTTTCCGCGTCCTCCATGATCAACGGGCCCACGTCCGGCAGATCGAGTTCACGCGGGTCCGTGAGGCGGACGGCGACCACTTCGTGCCTGGCATTGAGCAGGTTGAGCGGCCGGTCCCAGCCCGGGACGCTGATGAAGTCCGAGACGATGAAGATCAGCGAGCGGCGCTTGATCGCGTGGGCGCCGGCCTGCAGCAGCGGCGCGAGATCCGTGAACGGGGCGTTGTGCAGCGGTGGCTGATGCAGCAGATCCTCGATCAGCCGCAGGACCTGGTCTCGCCCGCCGCGTGCCGGGAGAATCCGTTCCACGGAGCTGTCGTAGAACATGGCCCCGACGCGATTGCCCCGGCGGGTCATGAGCCGGGCCAGCGTCGCCACGAAGTCCGTAAGGACGTTCCCCTTCTGGCGCTCGGAGTCGGCCGTGCCGAAGTCGACCGAGGGGCTTAGATCGAGCAGGAACCACGCCGTCAGCTCGCGATCCTCGACGTACTCGCGCACGTACGGAGTGTCCATTCGCGCGGTGACGTTCCAGTCGATGGCCCTGACGTCGTCGCCGGGCTGGTATTCGCGCAGATCCACCATGTCTATGCCGTTGCCGCGGAAGAGGCTCCGGTAATCGCCCTGGAGTATGCCGTCGAGCCGGCGGATTACCTGCCAGTCGAGGCGCTGGAGAATCTGCTCCGGGGCGGACATTTCCCGGTTCCGGGGCGACGGCGCGGCATCGTCGAACTGCGGCGCAAACGCAGCTGTAGCCGCCGGTGCGTCCGGCGTAAAGAGTGGCGTGACCGCGGGCGGAACGAAGACGAACGGCCTGGAGCGGGACGGTCTTGCGGCCTGGGGGCGTTGCGGCCCGAGAGCCGCTTCCGCATCCTGGTGCTCGGGCGGCGTCCAGACGACGCTCTCAGGCACCTGCCGGCACCTTCGAATGCTCCCGCAGCGGCACGGTAGGCACGGGGATTCGTTTGAGGACCGTGGTCAGGACGTCGTCGGCGGTCACGTTGTCGGACAGCGCCTCGAACGAGAGCAGCAGGCGGTGGCGCATCACGTCGCGGGCCATGTCGAGCACGTCCTGGGGCAGGGCGTAGTCGCGGCCTCGGACGAAGGCGAGGGCTCGGGCCGTGAGAATGAGGTTGATCGAGGCTCGCGGGCTGGCGCCGAAGGTGATGTAGCGCTGCAGCTCGGGCATGCCGTGGGTCTGCGGCGTGCGCGTGGCCGTGGCCAGCCGGACGGCATACTCCATCAATGCCGGATCGACGTAGACGCGGTCCGCCTCCTTCTGAAGTCCGAGCAGTTCCTTGGTCGACAGGACGGCCTGAACGGGATCGAGGGTGCCGGTCATTCGCTGGACGATGGCGATCTCTTCGGTCGTGCTCGGATAGCCGACCAGGACCTTCATCATGAAGCGGTCGACCTGAGCCTCCGGCAGGGCGTACGTCCCTTCGGTCTCGATGGGGTTCTGGGTCGCGAGGACGAGGAACGGGTCCGGTACGGCGTGAGTGTCGTGGCCGATCGTGACCTGCCGCTCCTGCATCACTTCCAGAAGCGCGCTCTGGACCTTGGCCGGGGCGCGGTTGATCTCGTCGGCGAGCAACAGGTTGGTGAAGACGGGCCCGAGCGACGTATTGAATTCACCGGTCTTCTGGTTGTAGATGCGAGTCCCGATCAGGTCCGCCGGGACCAGGTCTGGGGTGAATTGAATGCGCTTGAACTCGCCGCCGATGGCGCCGGCCAGTGTCTTGATGGCCATCGTCTTAGCCAGCCCCGGCACGCCCTCGACCAGCAGGTGACCGCGCGCCAGCAGGGCTACGGCCATCCGCTCCAGGAGGTGGTCCTGGCCGACGATGACCTTCTTGACCTCGTAGAGGACGCGCTCCATCGGCTCCGAGGGTGTCGTGGCTGGATGTTCGGTCACTGTTTTTGGCCTCCTGAAGTTGCGTTGCCGTCAGTCGTGCGGCAGACCGGCCGCGCCGCCGGCGACGTCGATCGGAACGGCAAAGCCGATGCCGATGAACACGTTCTGACTTGTGGGGTTGACTATCCCGGACACGATCCCAACCACCTGGCCGTTCCGATTGACCAGAGGACCGCCGGAATTGCCCGGGTTTATGGCGGCGTCCACCTGGATGAGGCCCTGGAGCTGGGTGCCATCGGCCAGCTGGAAGGTGCGATTCAGACCGGATACGACGCCGGCGCTGAACGAGCTGTCCAGACCGAATGGATTGCCGAGCACATAAGCCTCACTGCCGACCTGCATGCTGCGTGGATTGCCGAGCACGGCGGGCACGATCGTGGCGGGCAGCTGGTCGGCCTTCAGGACGGCGATATCGTCGGCCGCCTGACTCGTCGAGATCTGGGCAGACGAGGTCGTTCCGTCGGCGAATGTGACCTTGATGGAGCTCGCGCCGGCGACCACGTGCAGGGCGGTCATGATGTCTCCGGCGGTGTCGACGATCACGCCGCTGCCGATCCCGGCGTCGGCCGTGCCGATGCCCGTGCCGGAGCTGGGGGCCGCCGAGCCGCTGATCGGCGCGGCCGAGCTGCCCGCTCCCTGAGCTTCGATCAGAACCAGCGATGGAGCCACGGCCTGGTAGGCGGATTCGGAGAAGGGCGGCGCGGGCGTCACCGAAGCGAGGGCCGACGCGACGTTCGCGGAGACGTCGCCCTGGGTGAGTGGCTTTGGCCCGGGGACCGCGAGGCCGTAGAGGACGAAGGCAATCAAGGCGGCCACGACGCCGGAGGCGAAGGGCACGCTTTTGCGAATCCGACCGACGGAACGGCGCCTGGCGCGCCCGAGTCCGTCCAACCGCAACCGGCCGGTTTGAGATTCGGGATTGTCTTGCAACTCTGTCATCAAGCAGACCGGTTGGGGTGTGGCCGCCGTTAGAACCGCCCATCGACGACCGCGGATGGAGCTTCTCCGTTCACAGCCTCGGGCTTGATCCTGAAAGCTACATGAATGCGGCCGATTCCGAAGGCCGGGCGCGAGGGACGAGCCGGTAAGTGCGGCACAATGGCGGGCACCACAGGAGGGCACCATGACGACCAGCGCGTCCGAGCGATCCACGCCGTCCGAGCGGCCTACCGCGACCGCACGGTCCACCGGGGCCGAACGGTCTACCGGGGCCGGAATGACACGCCGAGCGGCCATCGCGGGGCTCGCGGCCCCACTCGCATGGGCGGCCGCGGCGATCCTGGAGTTGCTCCACGCCAATATCGGCCACTCCAGCATGGCTCGGCCGGAACGGCTCTTCAGCGACTCGGCCTGGCACTGGCCGATCGTGGCGCTGGTCGTGGTCACGATCGTCTGCCAGCTCGCGGCCGGCTTCGCGTTGGCGAGGACCTCTCGGCCGAGCCGGCTTGCGGTGATCGCGGTGGGCGCCCTGACCGTTGCCGGTCTGGCCCGCGTCGCTATGGCGGGACTTCTGCCCAGCGACCCCCACGGCTACTCGGTGAGTGACGGGGCCGCTCTCTGCGCCACCGTAGCGATAGGAGCCGCAATCGTCGCTTCGGCCGTGGCCGCCTACCTGCCCCGCTCCGTTGGCTGGCTGGCCTGGCTTTCCTGGGCAGTGGCGCCGGCGATCCTCGCCGTCGCGCTCTGGGCGACCGTCTGGGCAACTGTGTCGGGGGCGAGCCAGCCGCAACTGCTGGCCGTGGAACCCGTCGAGTTCCTGCTTTCCATGTGGGCCGCGGCCGCGGCCGCAAGTCTCCTCGGCTGGCCCGCCCAACTTGGCAAGCCCGGCCGGTTGCCGCGACTGCCCCTGCCCGCGGTCGCACGACCGGGCCGGAAAGCCGCGTTGCTACTTCCCGTCCTCGCGGCCGCGATCGTCGCCGTCACGGCCGGAGGGTTCGTCCAGTCGTACCGGCCCGTCGTGGAGGCCCAGCTGGCCGGCCGTGTCCAGGTGGAGCGGCTTCACGCCGACGCGGTGGACCGTACGGTTCGGGTCTATCGGCCCGCCAACGAGCTGGCCAAACCGGCCCTCGTCATCGTCCTGCACGGCTCGTTCGGCGGCGGATTCCGGATGGAGGCCGACTCCGGGTTCGACGCCCAGGCCGATCGGCTCGGCTGGGTGGCCGCCTACCCCGACGGGGTCGCAGACGGCTGGGACACGTTCGGCAGTACCGACAAATGGGGCCAGCATCCTGGCGCCGACGACATCGAGTTCATCTCCAAATTGATCGACCGGCTCGAGGCCAGCGACGCAGTGGACCCGAACCGTGTCTACGTCACCGGCCTCTCTCGGGGCGGAATGATGACCTACCGTCTCGGCTGCGAGCTGTCAGATCGGATTGCGGCCATTGCCCCCGTCTCGGGCAACATGGCCACGGTCACCGGCAGCGCCGACGTACCGTGCACGCTGTCGCGGCCCGTGTCCGTCTTCGCCATCCACGGAACAGCAGACGGCGTGATCCCGATCGGCGGCGGCAAGGTGGACATCATGTATTCGCCTTTCGCCGACGTCATCGCCCGCTGGCGCTCCATGGACGGCTGCGACGGAGGCGACACAATCGGCATCGACGCCGACGGCCCCTCAACCACAACCACGTGGAGTTGCTCCGCCGGCACCACTGTGGAGCAGCGAGTGGTCACCGGCGGCGGGCATACCTGGCCGAGAGTTCTGGGCACGCTGGCATCGGACGGCGGCTGGGCCGACTCGTTCGACGCCGCGCGCTTGATCGCAGACTTTTTCGTGAGCCACCCGAGGACACCGGCCGGCACGTGACGCCGCTACCGGCCGTGGCCTAAGCCGAGCCCGTCGCGTTGCGTCGCATATACCACCGCCTCAGCGCCACAACCGACCAGATCAGCTCCACGACTCCAAATGGCCACGCGCCCTGAAGAAAGCCGTAGAGCGAGGACGCAACGCAAGCGCCGGCAAAGGCGAGTACGAACACGGCCGCCCGCGCCTCCAGGGCGTAGAAGAGCAGCATCGCCGAGACAGCAATGGCGCCAAATACCGTCAATGAATCCATGCTCGTAGCGCCGTCAGTTCGTGGGCTGAGCCGGGGCGGCGATGAGGTGGACCTCCAGACCCGGCGCCGCGTCGAGGAGCCGATCCGCCAGCGAGCGATGCCCGATAGCCGGACCGCGATGCGTTTCGCGAATCAGGACCATGTGAGCTACTCGGTGTTCGGCGATGACCTCGGCCAGGCCTCGGGCCAGGTCGCGAGTTTCGCCCCGCACGATTTCGGCGCCCAGATCCACGGCATAGTCCACGTTCGACTGCAGGTTCTGGCCGCGGTCCCGCGACTGCTGCACTCCGGGCGTCTCCACGGCCACGGCGATCCAAGGCGTGTGCAGGGCGCTGGACAGGGCACTGGCGCGTCGCAGGGCTCGCCGGCAGTCGGGCGATTCGTCAACCAGAGCCATCACCCGTTCGGTGACGGGCGGCAGACCGATACCCTGCCGGGCGACGCTGGCTTCCAGTTCTTCGTCGACCTGACCGGCCACGAATCGAAGCGCCAGGTCGCGCAGGGCCATCAGGTTGGATTCGGTGAAGAAGCGCTCCAGGGCAATCGAGGCCCGATCCGGCGGGTAGACGTTGCCATGGCGCATCCGCTGACGGAGGGCGTGCGGGCTCATGTCGACGAGCTCGATTTCGTCGGCGGAACGGACCACTTCGTCCGGAACTCGTTCCCGCACCGGTACGCCGAGGATCGTCGAGACGGCGTCGGCCACGGATTCGATGTGCTGGACGTTGCAGGTGCTGACGACGTCGATGCCAGCGTCACGGAGTGCCTCGACGTCCTGCCAGCGTTTCTCGCGCGTGGAGCCCGGAACGTTGGTGTGGGCCAGCTCGTCGATCAGCACCACGGCGGGATGGCGGGCGATGATCGCGTCGGCGTCCATCTCCTCGACCACGACTCCGCGGTACTCGATCCGACGGCGCGGAATCGAATCCAGGCCGTCCAGCAACGCGGCCGTGTGGCGGCGCCCGAACGTCTCCACGTAGCCGACGACTATGTCCGTGCCGCGGTCGTGGCGGCGGTGAGCCTCCTCGAGCATCGAGTAGGTCTTACCGACGCCGGGAGCCATGCCGAGGTAGACGCGCAGTCGACCGCGAGTCGCGTGCGTGTCGGCCCCGAGACGAGCCAGCATCTCGTCTCCGGTAGGTCGCTTTGGATCGGCGTTGGAATTGGTCACTGCAACAGCCCATCCAGATCCAGATTCAGCTCGACGACATGGACTGTGGCCGGTCCAAGGATGCCCCAAAGAACCGCGCCCGAGGTATGGCGGGCCACCACTGCTCGCACGGCATCTTCCGTCAGGCCGCGTGCTTTGGCGACCCGCGCCACCTGATACTCGGCCGCGGCCGGGCTGATGTCCGGGTCGAGACCCGAGGCGGAGGACGTGACGAGTTCGATCGGCACGGTGCCCTTGCCGTTTGCCGCCCGCTCGGCGTCAACCCTGGCAGTGATAGCGTCGATGAGCGCCTTCGAAGTCGAAGCCAGGTTCGTACCCCCCGAGGATGTCGGGTCGTAGCCGCTGGCACCGGCCGCCGAAGGTCTGCCGGAGAAGTACTTCGGGTCATCGAACGCCTGGCCGATCAGGCTCGAGCCGACGGTCGCGCCATTCACCGTAATCATGGAGCCGTTGGCCTGGCTCGGGAAGACGACCTGGGCTGCAGCAGTCACTGCGGCCGGGTATGCCAGGCCGGTGATCACGGTGAACATCAGCAGTATCGCCACCGCCGGCCAGAGCTGAGTTTTGATGAAGGTTCGCATCGTGAACTCCTTAGGCCAGGTGAATGGCTGTGATGAGGAGGTCGATCAGCTTGATGCCGATGAATGGGGCGAAGATTCCGCCGACCCCATAGATCAGGAGGTTCCTTCGCAGCAACTCCGCAGCCGGGGCGGCGCGATAAGCCACGCCTCGGAGAGAAAGCGGCACGAGGGCGATGATGACCAGCGCGTTGAAGATGACCGCGGAGAGGATGGCGCTCTGGGGGTTCGCCAGGCGCATGATGTTGAGACTGTTTAGTTCGGGGTAGGCGACCATGAACATGGCCGGCAGGATGGCAAAGTACTTGGCCACGTCGTTGGC
>PMLK01000081.1:0-8690 GCA_003158875.1 Chloroflexota bacterium | reverse complement strand
GCCGGTCATGGCGACCAGGTGGCCATCGGCCTGCTCGGCACGGATACGGGCGATCTTGTCCTCGGGCTTGGCCTGGGCCATGTAGTCATCGACGCCCGCCTCGGCAGCGATCGTCTTGGCCGTGAGCGGGTTGTCGCCGGTGACCATGATTGTTCGGATGCCCATGCGGCGCAGCTCGTCGAAACGAGCCTTGAGGCCGGGCTTGACTGTGTCCTTGAGCTCGATCACACCCAGCGGGCGGCCGTTGCGGCGGATCGCCAGTGGTGTGGCGCCGAGAGATGAGATCTCGTCCGCAAGCGTCTGTAGCTCCGCGGGCGCCTCGGCGTCCAGAGCCGCAACGATCGCGTCGACGGCGCCTTTAAGGACGACCGTGCCGTCGGTCAGGATGACGCCGCTCGTTCGCGACTCGGCGGAGAATGGGACCAGGGTTGCGACCGAAGGCGTAGCCGCTGCGGCCGACTTTGAGGGCGCCGCTTTGACGCCCGAGCCAGAGACTGCGGCGTCGAGGTCGGAAAGCCGTGCCTTAGCCAGCTCGACGACTGATCGGCCTTCCGGCGTCTCGTCCTCGAGCGAGGTCAGCAGCGCTGCGTCCAGAACCTCACGCTCGGCCACGCCTGGCAGCGCCACGATGCGCGATGCCAGGCGGTTGCCGAAGGTGATTGTGCCCGTCTTGTCGAGGAGCAGCACGTCCACGTCTCCGGCCGCCTCGACGGCCCTCCCGCTCATCGCCAGGACGTTGAAACGGGCCACTCGGTCCATGCCGGCGATGCCGATGGCGGAAAGCAGACCGCCGATGGTCGTGGGGATGAGGCACACGAGCAGGGCTACCAGGACCACGATCCCGAGCGGTGCGCCGGAATATAGCCCGAAGGGCCGCAGAGTGGCTGTCGCCAACAGGAAGACGATGGTCAGTCCGGACAGAAGGATCGAGAGCGCGATTTCGTTCGGGGTTCGCTGTCGCTTTGCGCCTTCAACAAGGGCGATCATCCGATCGAGGAATGTTTCGCCCGGGTTGGCCGTGATGCAGATGGTCAGAGTGTCGCTGGTGATCGTCGTGCCGCCGGTGACGCTGCTCCTGATGTCCGTGCCCGGCTCCTTGAGAACGGCCGCGGACTCGCCGGTGATGACGGCCTCGTTGACGTACGCCACGCCCGCGATGACGTCGCCGTCGCCGGCGATCGTCTCGCCCTCGCGCACGACGATGACGTCACCGGCGCGGAGGAGGGAGGAGCCCACGTCCTCGAACGTGCCGTCATCGCAACGGCGATGGGCGAGCGTCTCGGAGCGGGTCTTGCGCAGGCTGGCGGCCTGAGCCTTGCCGCGGGCCTCGGCCAGCGCCTCGGCGTATGTGGCGAAGTAGACGGTGAACCACAGCCAGATGGCGATCTGAAGCTCGAAGCCGGTGCCTCGGCCTACTTCGCCAGCCGCGGCCTTGCTCAGGCCGAGCAAGTCCGAGGCGAAGACGACCGTCACCAGGGCGGCCGTCACCTCGACCACGAACATAACCGGGTTGCGCATCAGCTGGCGTGGGTCGAGCTTGCGGAGGGCCGGCAGTAGTGCGCCCCGGAGCATCTTCGGGTTGAAGATGCCGCGGTTACGTGGACTGCCGCCGGCCTGATCCTGGCGGTCTTCTCGGGCGATGCGGCGGCTGCCGCGGGCCGTGTCGACCACGGACATGAGTGAGAGGCGGCGGCGCAAGCCGCCATCGATTGAGAGGGCCATTAGAAGAGCCTCCCGGCATTGTTGAGGAGCTGATCGACGATCGGACCGAGCGCCAGCGCCGGGAAGAATGTGAGTGCGCCGACGATGATGATCACGCCGATCAGTAGCCCAACCCAGATCGGGCCTGTGGTTGGGAACGTGCCTAGCGAGGCGGCGACACGCCGCTTGCCGGCCATGGAACCTGCAATAGCCAGGACCGGCACGACCATGGCGTAGCGGCCCAGCATCATCGCGAAGGCGCCGGTGATGTTGTAGAAGAGGGTGTTACCGGATAGCCCGGCGAAGGCTGAGCCGTTGTTGCCCGTCTGGCTTGAGAAGGCGTAGAGAATCTCGCTGAAGCCGTGGGGGCCGCTGTTGAGCGGCCCGGCTTTGCCGGGCGTAGTGGCCGTGGCTAAGGCGGTGAAGAAGAGAATGCTGAAGGCCATGAAGAGGATCCCGAGCATGGCCATCTTCATCTCGTAGGCCTCGATCTTCTTGCCGAGGAACTCCGGCGTGCGGCCGACCATCAGCCCGGCGATGAAGACCGCGATGATGGCGAAGACGAGGATGCCGTAGAGACCGGAGCCATCGCCTCCCGGGGTGATCTCGCCGAGCTCGATGTTGAAGAGCGGGACGAGGCCGCCGACCGGCAGGAAGCTGTCGTGTTGAGCGTCGATAGCCCCGGTGCTCGTCCCGGTCGTGACCGTCGCGAACAGGCCGCTGCTGTCGGCCCCGAAGCGAGTCTCCTTGCCTTCCATGTTCCCGGCCGACTGGTCGACCTGTTGCGCGACCGCAGCCGGGATCGACGGGTTGGAGCGCTCTTCGCTGCCCATCGCGACGAGGGATCCGGCTGACAAGACGACGACCATCACCGCCAGGAGGGCCAGGCCCTGCTTGGCGTTTCCGGCCATGCGACCGAAGGTGTTCGTCAGGCCAAATGGAATGAGGATCACGAGCAGCATCGCGACCCAGTTCGTGAGCCCGGTTGGGTTTTCGAATGGATGCGCGGAGTTGGCGTTGAAGAAGCCGCCGNNCCGCCGCCGTTGGTGCCAAGTTGCTTGATCGCTTCCTGCGATGCGACAGGACCGAGCGGGATGATCTGCGTTGCGCCCTGGAGCGTATGGACGGAGATCGAACTGGCGAAGGTCTGGATCACGCCCTGCGACACCAGGAACAGCGCCCCGACGAAGGCGATCGGCAGCAGGATGTAGAGGGTGCTACGGGTCAGGTCGACCCAGAAGTTGCCTATCGTCGGCATGGACTTGCGCACCAGGCCGCGTGTCAAGGCCAGGGCAACGGCGATGCCCGTCGCGGCCGAGGTGAAGTTGCGGACGGCGAGCCCGGCCATCTGGGTCAGGTACGTCATCGTCTGCTCGCCCAGATAGTTCTGCCAGTTCGTATTTGTGTCGAAGCTGACGGCAGTGTTGTAGGCGAGATCGGGGTTGACGTTGCCGACGCCGGACGCCCCGGTCTGGCTGAGCGGCAGGTATGTCTGCAGCCGTTGCTGCAAGTACAAGGCCAGAATGCAGACGAACGAGAAGATCAGGACCGACACCGCGTAGGCGGGCCAGCGCTGCTCGACCGTCTCGTCTACGCGCATGATCTTGTAGATGCCGCGTTCAACCGGCCGAAGGACCGGCGAGAGGAAGACTCGCTCGCCTTCCATGACCTTGCGCATGTAGCCGCCCAGCGGCCGTGCGAGGAGGATGGCGACGACAAATAGGCTGATGGCCTGGAGCAGGCCGGGAAGCGAGGGGATCATCAGAACTTCTCCGCTCGCAGGAGGGTGAAGACGAGGTAGACACCGAGGAAGAGGACGATTACGCCGCCCAAGACATCCTGGCCGTTCATCGGGCCAGCCGGTCGCAGAGCCAGATCATGCCCATGAAGAACAGCAAGCAAGCTGCCATCAGGCCGATCATCGCGAGGTCAAAGAGCATCCTCATCCTCCGTTGGGGTGGCGGCCGAGTCGGCGGCGGAAGCGCCGCAGCGCTCGACTACGGCCATGAGCGTCGGAATGGCAAACGGCTTGGGCAGGAAACCGGCGACGCCAAATTCCCGGAGTCGCGCTGCGGGGACGTTGGTGGCGCTCACGATGTACACGGGAGGAGAGCCCGCAACTCGCAAGCCGCCGGTTCGGAGCAGATCCCAGCCCGAAGCCCCGGGCAAGTTGATGTCCAGCAGGACCACGGTCGGGCGATATCCGTTCCGACACATCTCTACGGCGTCCTCTGCCGAGCCGGCGGAACGGGCGTCGTGGCCGCGGGCCCGCAGATGGCGAGTTACGACGCGGGCCAGGCCGGCGTCGTCTTCGATGAAAAGCACTCGTGCGGACATGTCACTCACGGTCGATATGGGATTTGGCCGAGCTAGTGGCCTGAGCCGGGGAATTGGTCGTAGTCGACATCGAGACGCTGACGTCGGCGACGTCGTCTTCCGGCCAGAACGACGCCTCCACGTCGACGCCCCTGTTCGCAGCGTCGGCGCTGAGCCGGTCCACGATCGGCTGGCCAAAGCGCAGCCCGGTCAACGTCACCCGGCTGGCGACTCCACTGGATACGAGGACTATCGAAGCCTCCACCTCAGCCAGCTCACCAGCCAGCCGCTCGACCGCTGGGTCCGATTCAGGAGGAGTGGTTCGTTCCATGAGCCCATGCTCGATCCGACCACCAAGAGGCCGGGGCTCAGGCCGGGCTCAGCCGCCTAAAGCTCGTCTAAACAAATCGACCTCGTGAGGTGGTCGGAGGCGCCGGCGAACAGGCGATCAGGTCTCGACGCCGGCCAGCGAGTCAGCATCGGCGACCCGGTAACCGATCCCGGTCTCAGTCACGAAGAGGCGCTCCGCGAGCGTGCCCGCCCCTGCTTCCGCCAGCTTGCGACGCAGGCGACTGACGTAGACGTGGAGATACTGACTGGCATCGGCGTAGGCCACGCCCCAGACCGCTCGCAGCAGCCGTTCGCGCGTTACGAGCCGGCCCTGGTTGCTGAGCAGCACTTTCAGCAGTTCGAATTCGCGGGGTGTCAGCCGGGCTTGCGTTTCGCCGACCCGGACCTCGCGACGCAACGGATCGAGCTCCACCGGTCCAAGCCGTAGCCGGCCGTCCGGCTGGGAGTCCCGGCCGCCGGCGCGGCGAAGGACGGCCCGGATGCGGGCGTTCAACTCGTCCACGGCAAAGGGCTTGCCCAGGTAGTCGTCGGCTCCGGCTTCCAGACCGGCGATGCGGTCGCGCTCGTCGCCGCGGGCGGAAAGGATGATGATTGGCGTGGTGGCATCGCGCCGGACCCGACGGATCACCTCCACTCCATCCAGGTCTGGCAATCCCAGATCGAGCAGTATCAGGTCGGGCCGGTTCGCGTCCCAGCACCGCAAGGCGTCGGCGGCGCTGGCCGCTTCGAGGACGCGGTAGTCGCGCCGCGTAAGGTACGTGACGAGGGATCGACGCGTCGCGTCTTCATCCTCGACGACGAGCAGCCTCGGGCCGGCCGCGCTCATTCGGCGGGGACCTCGACAGCCGGCAACGTCACTACAACCGCCAGTCCACCCAGGTCGCTGCTGTCGGCACGAACCGTGCCACTCATGCACTGCACCAGGCCGGCGACTACGGTCAGCCCGATCCCCATGCCTCGTCTGGCAGTGCCGGCCGGACGCGGCACCTGGTAGAACTTCTCGAAGAGGCGCCGCCGCGACCGCTCCGGGACGCCGTTGCCGTCGTCCTCGACGCTCAACTCGACGAACTGCCGCCCGTCGATCGCGCGGGCTCTGACTTCTATGTCGGGCCCGCCGTAGCGGACGGCGTTCTCGAGCAAATTGGCCAGAACCTGGTTGAGAAAGACCTCATCGACGAGCACGTTGGGCAGGCCATCCGGCAGCGCGATCGCCACCTTCTTGCCGGCGGCATTGAGGCGAGCGACCGGCTGTCGAACTAGCTCCGCCAGATCGTGCGCCTCGAGTTCTGGCTTGAGCACACCGGCCTCGATTCGGCTCATGTCGAGCAGGTTGCGGATCAGCCTGGCCATCCGTTCGGCCTCCGCATCGATCGACTCGAACGCCTCCGTGTACTCGTCGTTGGACCACTGCACTGCTGGGTCTAGCATGCTGCCCGCAGTCGCCCGAATCGTCGCCAGCGGCGTGCGCAGGTCGTGCGAGACGGAGTCCAGCAAGGCAGACTTCAGGGCCTCGCTCTGGCGGGCGATCTCGGCGCTGGTCGCCTCTTCCGCAAACCGGTCGCGGATGATCGCCTGCCCGAGCTGATCGGCGGCCGCGGCCAGGATGCGCGTCTCGGCCCGATTCGGCTCACGCAGGTTGTGTGACCGCAGTGCCCACAGCGAGCCCAGCTCCTCGCCTGACACGTCGACCCGGACACGAAACAGGGTGGCCCTTGGCCCACGACCCGACTTGCCGGTTAACACGTGGGCTCGGACCCAGCTCTTACCCTGGTCGGGGCCTCGTTGCAGAACCACCTGCCAGCCAGCCACGGGCAGCGGCCGCGACGGATCCGTATCGGCGAGAAGCCGCACGTCGGACGTGATGGTGCCCAGTCCTACCCACACCCGATCCATGGCCGTCAACGCTTCCAATGCCGTGACGATTGCCGGAGCCGCCTCCGCCACCGTCCGAGTGGAGGCCAGGATGCCGGTTATGGCGTAGAGCGCTTCGGCCTCGCGGGCCCGATCGGCCGCCTCTACGGCTCGCGCCGCCTGCAGGGCCGCCAGCCGGCCGATCACGACGGCCACGGCGAGCAGGATCAGCAGGTTCAGCCACTCATCAGGATCGTTGACGGTGAGCGTGTACCGGGGCTCAACGAATAGGAAGTCGTACAGCAGGAATGCGGCGAATGACGTCAGCACGGCCGGCCACGTTCCGTAGCGCATTCCGACGATCAGGACCGCGAGCAGGTAGACCGGTGCCGGATACGAGCTGCGGTAGCCGTCGAAGCCGATGCGGATGACGGCGATCGCCAACGTGGACAGGAGCAACGCAACGCCGACCAGCGCGCCGACCCTCAGCAGGTCCGCGCGTCGAGGCAACCAGGCCCGCAGGCGCCACAAATCCATCGCCGTCAATCGTAATACCGGTCGGGTCGCCGCCTGGCGCGATATGGCGACGTGGCGGCGGCGGGGCTGCGACGGGGCGGCGTGAGCCCGTCCGCTCGTCAGGAACCGGCGAGTGCGCTCACCTGACCGGACCGGCCGGCGCAGGCGGGCGCCTGCGCCTGTTCAAAGGCTCTCGCCAGGAGGCTCCCACGCAAATGCAAGCAGGATTGGTAGAACAGAGTAGCCAGTATGCGAACCGGGCGGAGGGATGGATCAGGGCATCGTTGTCCGTTGGCAGACCTGCTTCGGTTTGACGGCGTCGACACTCATTCCGACTGCTCGCCACGAGCTTCGAGCCACTCGCGCCAGCGACGATCGAGAAACTCGTAAGCCTTCGCTCGTGTCGCGGCGGAGTCGGCCACGGCGTACCTATGGGCTCGCTGATCGAAAACGAAGCTCCAGTCAACCAGGTATTGGGGATCCGCACCCGCATAGTAAGCGTCGGCAAAAGTGCGCCCCAAGGCCGACAAGTGTTCTGGACTGAGGCACCCCTTCGCAGCTGCCCGCAAGGCCGCCATTGACGCCGGCCCCGGCAGTTTGTCGGCGCCCAAGGTCGCAATGTCCCCGCTCGCTACGTGACGATCGATGGCCCAGGCCAGGAAGACGCCTATGTGCACGAAAGCGGCCGCCGCCGGACGGCCAGACCTCTGAAAACTGGCCGTAGCCAGGTGCCGCTCCTCGCTGTCGTAGTACCCAGACTCATCTGGACCGATTGCGAACGGAGCGCGCCGGATCCACTCCGGGCGGCGTGGTCCTGTGGGGACAATCGGAACACGACGCCCGTCGACCTCCACGACGGCTATCTCCCTCCACGGCGGCACATAGGGACTCAGTCCGTAGCTCAAGCGGCGTCCGGTTGGGCCGTGGCTCTCATCCCACTCCGCGGCACGCCGTTCGCGATCTGCGCCGGTCACGTAGGCCCAGACTGCCGAAGGTGACGGAGTCTCCCCTCTTGGCAGTTCGACGGCGAGATCGTCGAGCCATACGGTCAACCCCAGGTCCGCCGCCCTGGCCTCCACATAAGGCCCCAGTTCCGCGAGATCGTCGTCGTCGATGCCCAGACGAATCACACTGGGTTCCCGGCTGATTTCTAGGGCGTGGACGTAGGCCGAGGCCGGTAGTTCAGCGGCCGGCCCTGGTGGGACGATTGGGCCCAGCGTTCGAGCCCCATACGGCCGCGCCTCCGGGCGATCATAGAGACCACGCTCGAAATCATCGAGCGAGGCAATGTCGCCTCTGTCAGGAAGCCGCACTGAGATCTTCATTGTGACGGCGCCCATTGTGAAACCATCAGCAACGGGTCGCTTAGGGAGCGACAGCGTCACATGTAGGACGACGGCGGCGGGTCCGAGCGGCAGTTCGACCAAGTGGCAGGGATCGCTGTTGTAGCTGCGTGGGATGAAACGCAGCGGTGGGGCTTCAGTGGGGGTTGATCAGTTCCAACAGGACGAGGATCACGACCATTCCGCCGACGATTGCCAACACAACGCCCATCTTTCCGCGGGCATACCAGGACGCCGCTACGGCAGCCTCTCCAACACCGAACAAGGCCCAAATGCGCCAACTCGGCCAACCCAGGGAAACGCCCGCCATGGAGGCTGCGAGCGCGATCAGCCCCACGAACAACGAGAACCACCCAAGCGCGTGCCGTCCGGGAACCAGATCCTTCGTGAACCAACCCGTCATCGACGATCCCCCCATCGACTCCTCTGCGGGGCTCCTCGTCTCTTGGCGCACAGGCCGGTGCCTGCTCAAAGGTTCTCGCCAGGAGACTCCCACGCAGGCTCTCACTAAGAGACCACTACGCATATGCAACAGAGAATGGTAGGGGAGGGAGGATTCGAACCTCCAACCGGGGCTGTATAAGAGCCATGCTCTAACCGTTGAGCTACTCC
>PMLK01000028.1 GCA_003158875.1 Chloroflexota bacterium | reverse complement strand
GTCCAGTACATGTGCGCCAAGATCGGCATGGTGACCGGGAAGGGTCTGGCGGCGGTTCTCCGGGAGCGCCACCCGCGGGCTCTCTATCCGGCCGTTGTTGGGCTCGTCATCGCCAACACTTTGAACGCAGGGGCTGACATCGGCGCCATCGCTGCGGCCATCAACTTGCTCGTGCCGATCCGGGCAGTAGTGTTCATTGTGCCGGTCAGTCTGGGGATCGTAGGGCTCCAGGTTTTCGGCAGCTACCGCCTTATCGAGAAGGCCTTCAAGTGGCTGGCCCTAGCCCTGCTCGCCTACATCGGGGCTGCCTTGTTCTCACGGCCCGACATCGTCGGGGTCCTCGAGGGAACGCTGATCCCTACGATCCACCTTGATCCCAAGTACATCGGCATTGTCGTGGCTCTACTTGGCACCACGATCTCGCCCTACCTGTTGTTCTGGCAGGCAAGCGAGGAAGTGGAGGACGAGGTCGGCATGGGACGTCGCCATCTTCGGCAGCGCGAAGGAGCCGATCGGTTCGAACTCAAGTATGCCCTCTGGGATACGTTGGCGGGGATGGTCCTGGCCGTTGTAGTGGCCTACTCGATCGTCCTCGCCACCGGCGCGACATTGTTCGCTGCAGGCAAGACGAACATCGCCTCGGCCACCGACGCGGCCCAGGCCTTGCGTCCGATCGCCGGTGACGCATCCGAGATCATGTTCGCCCTTGGGCTTATCGGGGTGGGCGTGCTCGCCGTGCCTATTCTCACGGGGTCCGCCGCATACGGCGTGGCAGAGGCGCTCGGCTTGCGATCCGGTCTCAGTCGCAAGCTCAGAGAAGCACCGCACTTCTACCTGATAATCATCGCCGCGACATTGGTTGGGATGATGATCAACTTCTTGGGGATCAACCCGATTACGGCTCTGGTCCTGAGCGCGGTACTCAACGGACTGGTGGCTCCGCCACTTCTGGTGCTCGTGATGATCGTCTCCAACGACAAGGCGGTGATGGGCCGGCGGACCAACGGCCGTCTTCTAAACGGCGTGGGCTGGGTGACCACCATCACGATGAGCGTGGCCGCGGTTGGCCTGATCCTGACGACGATCTTCGAATAGCGCGGGTCGGCGTGGTGTGCCCGAGAGGCGACGGAGGCAGTTTCCACGGCTGGGCAGGCAATGGGCCGGGTTGGGTAGGAGTCTTTGCAACGAGACTTGCCGACCGACCGCGGAACGACCTGCTGATGACGAGAATTCCGGCTACTAGCATGCATGTCGATTTCGCCAGTATCGAGGGGAGTTTGTGATGACTCGTCGGAGCAACGCCCGAACCAGAGGCCAACACGCGGCGGCCACCGAAAGGGTTCGCGGATTCTTGCGCCGATCTCGAGCGAACTGGGTCACCGTGCCGCTGTTGCTGGCGATCACGGTGGCTGGATGCGCCGGGAGTTCGCAACAGGCCTCGCCTTCCGACTCGGCCTTGCGGAGTCTCGCCGCTCCTACCCCCATCGTCGCGGTCACGCCGCCTCCGACCGCCACCCCATCGCCGACTCCGGCGCCGCTGGCATGCAAGGCCGTAACGTCGCTCAACACGGCCCGGGCGATGAGCAAAGCAGTTGCACTCGGCGACGGCCGAGTCCTGATTGCGGGTGGGTTCGACGCGAAGGGTCCGATGAAATCTGCGGAGTTGTACGACTCCGGCACGGGCAAGTTCACTAGGACGGGCTCCATGTCGGTCGCCAGATACGACTTTGCGGCGATCCTGCTTCGTGATGGAAGAGTCCTGGTCGCAGGGGGNNGACGGGGTCGATGGCCAAGGCTCGCGGTGATGCGGCGGCCGCCCTGCTGCCAGATGGAGAAGTACTGGTCTCGGGCGGGTTTGGCCCAAGCGGGAGTCTCGCATCGGCGGAAATCTACAACCCTGCCTCTGGGAAGTTCACCCCCACTGGGTCGATGACCGCAATGCGCGGGGATCCAGGAGCCACGAGCCTGCCTGATGGTCGAGTTCTCATCGCGGGCGGCCTGGATGGCTCGGACGTTCTCGCCATCGCCGAGATCTTCGATCCGGGCGCCGGTAAATTCGCGGCCACGGGATCGATGGCCACGGCTCGGGAAGGGTTCTCGGCAACGCTGCTACAAAACGGGAAGGTGTTGGTTGCGGGCGGCGTGACCAGTTTCTCAACCGGGCAGGCAACCGCGTCCGCGGAACTGTTCGATCCGGCCTCGGGGCGGTTCAGCCCCACCGGTTCGATGACAAGCCCGCGCCTGCTGCTGAGCGCAACCCGTCTGGCCGACGGGCGCGTGCTCGCCGCCGGCGGGCGGAGCGGCCTGGCGGGAACGAGCCTCGCCTCCACGGAACTCTACGATTCGTCGAGCGGCACCTTCAACCCCTCCGGACCGATGACGACGGCCCGTGAGTATCAGACGGCCACGCTGCTCCCAAGCGGCGCGGTTCTCTTCGCTGGAGGCAAGTCTCAGGGAACGTCGGCCGCTTCCTACGTGGGCCAGATGACATCGGCAGAGGTCTGCGGCTAAGGCGACGAAGGCCCCGCTCGGGGCTGTAGTCGGCGAGATATCGCAGCGTGGCCGCGGACCTGTCGAGTCGCGGGCGCTCCCGGAGTCCTCGTGCCTCGAACGTTCAGTACTTCGAAAACTGGACAGTGGCGGTAACTTGGCCTGCATGAGCAAACCCAATTCGGGGCCCGGAGCCAGCCACGCCGTATGCCAGCTGACAGGCCAGTGGCGCGGCAGGCAGTATCTGCTTCACGTGCCGGGGCCGACGACAGAAGCCGCCGATCCGCGACCGCTGCTCATCCAGCTGCACGGACGGGGAATCGACGCCGCAAGGTTCGACCTCTGGACCGGCTTCTCGGCAATGGCAGATGAGGGAGGCTTCGTCCTGGCCATGCCGCAGGCGGTCGGCGAGATCTGGAACGACGGACGCCAGGGGGCGCCGACCTCGGAAGTGGACGACGTCTGCTTCATAGGGGCAGTCATAGAGGATGCGTCCTCGCGGAGCCCGATCGATCGCGCTCGTGTCTACCTTGTCGGTATGTCGAACGGTTCGGCCATGGCCGGGCGATTTGCATGCGAGCGGCCCGATCTCATCGCCGGGATCGGCCAGGTGGCGGGCACGGTGAGTGCGTCGGTGGCGGAGCGGGCGCGGCCTGCTCTGCCCGTGCCTGTGATTTCCTTCCATGGCACGGCCGACCGCTTGGCCCCGTACCTGGGCGGCCGCCCAGGCGGGATCAGCCGACTGGTCATGATCAGACACCCGGCGGGGCCGTCGGTCGGCGTGGACGAATGGGCCGCCTTCTGGCGGTCGGCCAACGGAGTCGGGCCGTCCTGCGAGATCGAAACGCTCGGCGCCGACGTCTCCATCCAGCGCTGGCGAGGCTCCAATCCACCGGGCGACCTCGACTTCTACCGGATAGAGGGCGGCGGTCACACCTGGCCCGGAGCGAGCGCCCGGGTCTGGATCCCACCCATCTTCGGCCGCATCAGCACGACTATCGACGCAACGCGGTTGATCTGGGAGTTCTTGTCGGTCCATCGACGGCGTGAGACGGAGATGTCGACCTTACGCATGGCCCATGATTGATAGACTCACCTGCACATCTAGGCCAGATGAGGGTGGACGTGAGAACAGTTAGGGGGTTGTCGCACAAGGCCCGGAAACAGCGCTGCGTGCGTGCGGCTCGAGCCACTTCCTGATGGGCCTGCGGAGCAGATACCTGCTGGCGCTGTTCGTGGCTGTTGCGGTAGTCACCGGGGTGCTCTTGCTCTTCGTCGTCGCGACCGCCGCCAGCACAGAAGCCTATGGCTATTCGACCCTCGCGAGCGAGGGAACCACCAACGAGATCGTGTGGCTCGGCACGATTCCCCTCGTAGCCGTAGCCGTAGCCGTAGCCGTAGCCGTAGCCGTCGCCGTCGCCGTCGCCATCGCGATCGCGCTGCTGGTGGAGGTCGTTTTCTTCGCCCGGCTGGCGCTGCTGAACCGCTCGGACCCGCGAATGCGATAAATGTTCGGCCAGCGGGGTTTGGGCCTTGAGCAGCTTCCCCTCTGCATCGGTGCCTGGGTTGGCCACGTCATCGACCGCCACGCCCCAGCAGCGGCCCGACAGCATCGCGTCTTTCGTCGATCCGGCGATCTGGCGGAGGCGGGCAAGGCGTTCGCGGCTGTTGGCGACCCAGAGCAGATGCCAGCCGACACGATGGTTCTCAAGGAGCTTCGCGTAGGCGCGAAGGTGATCGCGCATGACCGGCGGTACCCGTCAAGATCCAGAGGTTCTACGCCGACGCGGCCCACGCAAATCTCGGCTTCGCCACGCCGGTCATCCTATCCGCGGAAGAGGTCGACGGCACCGCTGTTATTTACGAGCGGGAGTGGCCACCTTTGCCGGCAGAGTGCCCAATGCTTCAAGCCAGGTCACCGTTTTCGGTTTCAGTGGCCTCCGTGCTCAGGGGACGAACAGCCCGCGCGGCGGCCAGCTCTTCCAGGACTCGCGCCACCCCGTCGTCGTCGTTGGTCGCGGTGTGGTGGGAGACCGCCGTCAGAACCTGAGGGTGCGCGTTCGCCACAGCGACTGCCGCGCCAGCCCAGGTGAGCATCGGAAGATCGTTCGGCATGTCGCCGAACGCGAGAACGTCGGCGGACGCTATGCCTCGGCTTGCACACAGGCGCGCGAGCGTGGTTGCCTTGCTGACTCCGAGGGCGCTCATCTCAATCACGGAACGCGCTGGGTTCGAGTGCGTGGCTTCTGCCAGGTCGCCCGTGACTTCTCGAGCTAAGGTCAGGAGGTCGTCGGCTGTCCAGTCCGGGTGGCCGAACACCAGCTTGCGAGCGGGAGCCTCCAACAACACGCGGATGTCCGCCGTGGGAGGATGAGATTCCCACTCATCCTCCAAGTGCCCGGGCTCGCAGGCAAAGCCTTCGGCCGTCTCGACCGCGAAGTGATCCGTCCAGCTCTGCCGCCACAAGGCGAACGCGGTCATGGTCGATCGTCGGGACCGTGCTCACAGGAGTCCGAGTATCTCGTCGAGGTGCTCGACACGCGCCCATGCGCCCCAGTCGGGCCGCCGACCTTCACGATCGATGACGACCGAACGGGCCCCGGCTGTATTCGCCCCGTCGATGTCCTTCTCCTCGTTCCCAACGTAGATAAGGTCGCCCATCGGTACGTCGAGCTCGCTCGCCAGGCGAGCGAATCCGACGCGGGCAGGCTTTCGATGTCCGACCTCCACCGAAGTCAGCACTACGGACACGAAACGGTCGATTCCCGTGGCGGACAGATCGGCCTCGACTCTCGCTCGCTCCATCCCGTATGGGACGTCCGTCAGGACTCCAACCGCGACTCCGAGCATGTTGAGGCGTCGGAGCGTGTCGATTGTGTCTGGGTAGGCCGCCACCGACCGACGGTAGAAGTTGAAGAAGGCATTGGCGACGGTTCTGCACTCGTCTGGCCCAAACCCGAGAGCGGTGGTGACTTCGCCCAGTATCTGGGCCTCCGGGACTTCCAGCGTGCGCGGAGTGAGACGCGTGTTATATCTCTCCAACACCGCAACCGCTCTATCGGCTTCGTGCTCACCCAGTTCGCGACCACAGGCGGATGCGGCTCGGCCGAGAGCCTCTCGGTAGCCTGGCGCCCAGCGTTCGGACACACCCTCGTATAGCAGGAGCGTGTCTCCGAGATCGAACCCGATCGCCTTTCTCACGGCCACCTCATGTCGAATTGGCTCGACACGAGGGTAAGTCCCGAGGACGTCGAACGCCCGGCGTTCCGGTCATGGCGGGACTGCGAGGTCCGCGTCTTCCGAAGCAGGGCGTCAAAGGCCCTGGCGGACAATGTCAGAACGTCGCCCTCCGGACGCGCCGAGGCGGACTTGAATGCCGTGCTCATGTGAATCACGTCGCGCGGCGCTGGGGCGCTTTTCGGCCATCTTGGGGTCTCCAAGAATCCGTCCAGTTAGAGTGTCGGAGAGCGTTGTCTCAGGGCTGACAAACGAAGAGCCCCTCTTGCTGGAGGGACCCTCGGAGCGGGAGACGGGGTTTTGGAGCGGGAGACGGGGTTCGAACCCGCGACATTCAGCTTGGGAAGCTGACACTCTGCCAACTGAGTTACTCCCGCTCGGAGCAGGGGTAGTTATAGCAGATCGCCGAGCTGGGCCGGAAGTGGCGGCCGCCAACCGGACTCGGCCGGCGGCCTTCTGCGTGCGAGCCGATCAGAGGCTGTCCCCAAAATCGGCCTTGAACTGCGCCACGAGGCGATCCTGCCAATCGCCGACCGGGCGGAGCCGGCCGTAGAAGAAGCGGAGGATCTCCGGTTCCTCGACCCATTCGAGCCCGCCGACGATCTTGCGGTTCTCGTGCAGCCACGTGAGCCGGTCGATCGCGTACTTCACCTGCGAGAGCGTGAATACGCGCCGTGGCAGCGCCAGGCGGACGAGCTCCATCGACGCCAACGGCTCGCTGCCGTCGGGGTTGCGCTGCTCGGAGAGCGTGCCGCGCTCCATGCCCCGGATGCCGCCGGCGATGTAGACCGCGGACGCGAGGGCGCCGGCGGGGTACTGCTTCTGCGGGACGTGGTCGAGGAACTTCAAGGCGTTGACATGGCAGCCGAGGCCGCCCGGGGGCGTGATCACCGGAACGCCGCGGGCGTCGAGTTCCCGGACCATGTAGTCGATGAAAATCGGCCCCTGGCTGATCATGTCCTCGTCCATGGTCTCATCGAGGCCGACGGTCAGCGCTTCGATCTCGCGGACGGACATGCCGCCGTAGGTGAGGAAGCCCTCGTACAGCGGGACGAGGCCCCGCATCCTCTCGTAGAGGTCCTTGGACTTCGTCGCGATGCCGCCACCACGGGCGCAGCCGAGCTTGCGGGCCGAGAAGTAGACGATATCGAACAGGCTCGAGATCTCAAGCGTGATGTCACGGATGGAAGCGTTCTTGTACGCCGCCTCGCGGGTCTTGATGAACCAGAGGTTGTCGGCCAGCAGGCTGGCGTCGAACACGAGGATCAGGCCGTGCCGGTCGCAGACCTTCTTGACCGCGTGCATATTCGCGAGCGAGATCGGCTGACCGCCGATGAGGTTCGTACCCGCCTCGAGGCGGACGAAGGCGATCTTGTCGGCGCCGTGCTTCGCGATCAAGGCCTCGAGCTTGGCCGTGTCGAGGTCGCCCTTGAACGGGTGCTCGCTCGTCGTCTCGAGGGCGACGTCGCCGTAGATCTCCTCGACCGTGCCGCCGTTGAGCGTGATGTGCGCCTTGGTCGTGGTGAAGTGAAAGTTCATCGGCACGATCTGGCCGGACTTGACCAGCGTCTGGCTGATGATGTTCTCGGCCGCGCGGCCCTGGTGGGCCGGTAGGAAGTACTCGTGGCCGAAGATCTCGTGGATCTTAGCCTCGAGGCGCTGGTAGGTGGCACTGCCGGCGTACGCGTCGTCGGCGACCATCATTGCGCCCAGCTGGCGGTCGCTCATCGCGTTCACGCCGCTGTCCGTGAGCATGTCGAGGAAGACGTCCGTGTTCTGGAGCAGGAACGTGTTGTTCCCGGCGGCCGTGACGCACCCGAGGCGCTCGTCCACGGGGAGCAGGTTCAGCTTCTGGACGATGCGGACCTTGTGCATCTCGAGCGGCACGCTCTCGCCGCGGAACTTGACGAACGCCATTCCCATGCCTCCTGAGGGTTCGAAAACGCCCAACTTCTCGTCCGAGCCTTTAGGACAGTGCGCGTAGCGAGGCCGGCGACGGTCGGCCAGATCGCACAAAGCAGGGTACGTCACGGAGAAGGCGCCGTGTGCCTCGTCCGGCGGGGTTGGGCGAGGAAACGCAAATCGGGCCTCCCAGACGGAACCGATGGCTCATCTCGGCGCCCCAACGATGGCGCCCCGACGCTCGCGAGTAGACTCGACCGCATGAACGGCGCGATCGCACTCGTAGGATCCGGCGAGTTCACGTCGGCGATGATCGACGTGGACCGAGGCTTGCTCGCGGCCACCGGCAAGGACATGCCCCGCGTGGCGATCGTGCCCGCGGCTTCGTGGCCGGACGGCGAGGCGGTCTACGACCGCTGGATGGCCCAGGGCGAAGAGCACTTCGCGGCGCTCGGCGCGGAGCCGTTGCCGATACGCCTGCGCGACCTCACGACGGCCCACGATGCGGCGACGCTGGCGGGCATCGATCAGGCGGACCTCGTCTACTTTTCGGGCGGCAAACCGGGCTATCTGCTGTCGCTGCTGCGCGACACAGAGGCGGGCGCGGCCCTGACCCGAGCCAGGTCCCGCGGGGCGGTCATTGCCGGTTGCTCGGCCGGGGCGATGATCCTGGGATCGCACCAGCTCGCGATGGGCGGACTGCGCCCCACGCATCTTTCGGTTTCGTGGCAGGAGAGTTTGGGGTTCGTGCCCGGAATAGTCATAGTGCCGCACTACGACGCGATCCCCGAGGCGCTGCTCATGCCCTTGATCCTGGCCGCGCCGAAAGGGGATCTCGTGGTGGGGATAGACGAGAACACGGCCCTCGTGGGCGGCAGCGACGCCGGCGGCAGCGGCCGCGACGGAGAGTGGCAGGTTCAGGGCCGGGGCCGCGTCACCGTCTGGCACGGATCGCGCCGCAAGCGCTATCGCGCCGGCGCCGGGCCGGTCACGCTACACGTCATCGGTTAGCGCATCCGAGAGCTGCCGGACTGCTCGCCGATCTGTCCGCCATCTGCATCTTCCAGCCTGGATCATGCCGCCGAAGGCGACCGGCGGGGCAGTTTGAGGAAGCGCTCCGGCCGGGCGCCCGCTTCCGACGGAGGCGCACCGCCCCAGATCAATGTGTCGGGGTCAAAGTCGAGGTCGCCGGGCCAGGTGAGCGTTCCCGCTTCAACTTGGACACGACGGAAGCTCGTGTAGTCGTCGAGCAAAGGTTGGAAGACGGGACCCCAGATGATGTCGGTCAGGTCCCGCTCGACCGTGTCTCCGGTAGATCGCGATCCCAAAGAACTCGCTGACTTTCGGCATCCACTCCTCCAGCTCGCCGACCAGTTGGCGTTGGACTGTGGGACGGTAGCGAGCGACGCTCATCTCGCGATTAGCCTGCCATTGCGCGCGAATACGCAACCACTGAGGGACCGCCGCGCGGTAGGCTGAGGGGGACCGGCCTGCCCAGACACACGTTAGGCGTTACCAATGGCCCAACACATGAAGCTCGTCAGTCCCGCTCCCGAACACCTCGCGAGTTACACGGCCGCGCTTCAACGGGGCTGGTCGATCACCGGGGGAGCCGCAGCCGCACAAGAAGAGTTGCGCGCGATCGAAGACGATTCCTCCTTGTTTCTCGCCCGCAACGACCACCGTGAGGCTCGTGGCGCGTCCATCACACTTCCGGATGGCAGTAGTGTTCCGAGGATCCCCGGCTTCCAAAGATGGCTCTGGGATGGCGAGTTCTGCGGGAGAATCAGCTTCAGGTGGCAACCCGGGACAACCGAGCTTCCGCCTCACTGTCTCGGTCACGTCGGCTATGCAGTCGTTCCCTGGAAGCAAGGTTTGGGTTACGCGACCGAAGCTCTTAGACAGATTCTTCCGGAGGCCGTGGCCCTCGGCATGCCGTTCGTCGAGGTGACGACCGACCCCACCAATTTCGCCTCGCAAAAGGTCATCGAGCGAAACGGCGGGGTATTGTTCGAAACCTTCACCAAGCCCATTCAGTTCGGCTCCGGACCCGCTCTGCGCTATCGGATCTACCTGTCTCAAAGAGGCACCTAACTCATCGTCAGCCCGGACGCTGCCTTCACCGGCAACCTCATCGAGGTGGAACTGTGATCCGCATAGGACTTCTTGGCGCCGACGATGCCCCAGAACTCTTCGAAGCCGTCGTCCGCAGCCGTGCTCTCCATAAGCCGTGGATCACACCAGTGACCACAGAAGCGGAGATTCGCGAGTACCTGAGCCAGCCACCGGACGGCCGTATCAGCTATGGAATCCGTGAGGGCTCGGGCCGGTTGGCAGGCGTGGTCAACATCAACTCGGTCATCCACGGCGCTTTCCAGAACGGGTTCCTCGGCTACTATGCGATCTCGCCGTATGAGGGACACGGCTTCATGAGGGCGGGCTTGATCGCGGTACTGGATCGGGCGTTCGGTGAACACGGGCTCCACAGAGTCGAGGCGAACATTCAGCCCGACAACGTCCGCTCGGTTCACCTCGTGCAGGGACTGGGCTTCCGCTTTGAGGGCCACTCGCCGCGATACCTGCGGATCAACGGCGAGTGGAAGGACCATGATCGGTATGCGCTGACGGTCGAGGACTGGCGGGTTTCGGGCGGCCGCACAACAAGCGAACCAACCTGACAGACACGTCTGGACTCTTTGCCATTTGTGTTGACCCGCGGCAACAGATCCGCCAGATAGGGCCGATCCCTTAAGGGAACCCGCAGATCGCGGGCCGGCAGCATAGGAGGGCCCAGTTTGGCCTTACCCATGCACGCCTTACCGCAGCGTCACGCGGCCACCGGCGACAGACCGCCTGGCGACGGCCCCAGACTGGCGGTAGATGGAGCGCGGCGCTACGCCCTGCGGCGCCACACCACCATCGCCAGAACGGTGGCCGTTGCTGCAATCGCCATAACTGTGCCGTACCTGCTCTGGCGACTGTGCTTCACGATCAGCCCGGAGTGGTGGTGGCTCTCCGTCCTGCTGTTCGTCTGCGACTCATACGGGTTGTTCGGGCTGACCCTGTATGTGTTCGAGTTGTGGGACATAGACGCCGACAGAGCGCCCGACAAGCCGGCCCTCCCCTGGAAAGTCGCCGTGCTGATCACAACCTACAACGAACCGGCGGAGGTCCTGCTGCCGACCATCGCCTGTTCAGTCGCACTCGAACCCGAGCATGAGACCTGGGTACTGGACGACGGTCACCGGCCCGAGATAGCCGAGCTGTCCGCCAAGCTCGGGGCCCGCTACCTGTCCCGACCCGACAATGCCCACGCCAAGGCGGGCAACCTCAACCATGCCCTCTCGGTCATCGATGCCGACATCATCGGCGTTCTCGATGCCGACCACGCCCCCAGCGGCCGTTTCCTGACAGCCACTCTCCCATACTTCTGCGACCCCGCGCTGGCGTTCGTCCAGACTCCCCAGGACTTCTACAATCGCGACTCCTTCGAACACACTCGGATGGGGCGGGCGGTCTACAGCGAAGAGGACCTGTTCTACAAGGGAATCGCGCCGGGCAAGAACCGTTGGCGGGCGGCGTTCTGGTGTGGCACCTGCGCCGTACTGCGCACCATGGCTCTTCAATCAGTCGGTGGAGTGGCCACGGACACGGTCACCGAGGACATCCATACCAGCGTCCGGATGTACCGCCAGGGCTGGAAGGGACTGTTCCTACCCGATGTGCTCTCCCACGGCCTGGCTCCGCACGACGCCGCGGGATTCCTGGTGCAGCGCCATCGTTGGGCCCAGGGCAACGTCCAGAGCCTCCGCCTCGACAACCCACTCACAAATGCGGGGGCGATGACGGCCATGCAGCGGCTGGCCTTCTTCACGAGCATGAGCACCTGGCTCAGCGTCTGGCGGACCATCGGGTACCTGTCCGTGCCCGTGCTCATGATCCTGACCGGCGCCACGCCGATCGTAGCGCCGCCCGAGCTGTATATGCCCCTCTTCATCGGCATACTCGGGCTCCAGCTGGTCGCCGTTCGGCTGCTCGGCGGATCGACCCTGTCGCTGCGGTCGTCAATGATCTTCGAGATGATCCGGCTGCCCGCCGTCCTGCCGGCGACGGCCGCTCTGCTGCGCCCTCACCGTAGAACGAAGTTTCACGTCACCCCAAAGGGCCGTAAAGAGGGTGATGCCGATAGAGTCCGCGTGCCCCCGCTGCTGAGGGGCATCGCCGCGGTTCAGGCGGCAGCCCTCATCTGGTTCGCGGCCGCGGTCTCTGGCCTGCTGCCGTTCCACTACCAGGCGATCCTCGCTCCGGCGGCTGCTGCCGGCTTCGACGGCATCAGCCTGGGTGTCACCCTGGTGGCGATCTCACGCATCCGGTCCCCGTTGTATGCGGGCACCCGACGTGCTGCCAGCAGGCTGTCGGTGTGGACTCAAGTGAGCGTCGAGGGCGTCATCTGCCCCATTCTCGATCTCTCGGCCGTCGGACTCCGGGCGCGAATCGACGACGATCACGCTCCGAAGGTCTCCGAAGTAGTGGAGGTCGCATTCTCGACCCCGGACGGACCGATCCACCTGGCCGGCGAGGTCCGCCGGCGGTTCAAGACCGACGACCCGGAAGAGGCCGGCGCGACCCACATTGGGCTGGCGTTCGAACCCGGCCAGGAGGAAGCCATCGGCATGCTCATGGTGTCGATCTTCCATCCCGACGTCCTCGGCGAGGTTTGGACCCGGACGCGTAAGGGCGGGGCACGCCAGATTTCTACGGAGGCCATGCGACCCAGGCCGTTCGACCGTCTCGAAGAGTGGCTCCGCGACATGGACAAGGCCGTCTAGGTGAGGGGCCTGGCGAGGCGAGGGGCCTGGCTGTCAAGCGCAACACGAAGTGATCGACCGAGCTTCGGCGCATCCGATTCCGGCTAGGCCTCGAGTTCGAACCCTTCCGTGGCGAAGTCGGAATCAATAGCCCAAGCTCGACGGATGTTGCGCTGGCGCATGAACTCAAAGCTGGTTCGGTCGACCAGCGAAACGGCCGAGCCGGTTGCGGCGCGGAAGGCAGCGACGGCGCGGCTCCGCAGCGAAGCATCGACGTCGGTGACCTCTATGGCCGGCAGCACCTCGTCGATCAGACGGGCGGCGGCTTCGGCCCCGAGGCGGCGACGGACGAGCGAGACGAGTTCCACGACAACGTAGCTATGCGTCACCAGTTCCTCGCCGAGCAGACGTTCCGTGGCGCGGAGGGCACGCTCGTGGTTCAGGTCGCCGGCGTCGAGCAGAGCATAGACAGCGCTGGTGTCGACGAAAACGATCACCAGCGAGTCTCTTCGCCCAGGACTTTGTCGTGATGCTCGGAGGTGTCGGACTGCCCCGACGAGAACACGCCAGCCAGGCCGAAAGCACGCCGCTGCTCGGTGATTCGATCGAAATCTCCGTCACTCACAGTGGCATCGACGGCGTCGCGGATGATGGCGGCAATGGAGGTATTCCGCCGCCTGGCCTCGCGTCGGAGAAGGTCCATCTGCGCTTCGGTCAGCGATATCTGGGTCCGTATCACAGCTGGCATGATATCAGTCAGCACCATGGTGATGTAAGTCGAGGCTCTCCTAAGTGACACCATCATGCGCGTGGCGCCTTCGCTGACGATTGCCTCTCAGTATTTCCTCGCCTCGAGGATCGTCCAGAGCGCATCGGCGCCCTGAGAAGCGAAGAAGGTGGCTTCCTGCGAGGGGCCCCAGGTGGGTCCGGGCGTCACGCCGTTGAGGGCGTCGAGCGCCCTGGCGTAGACCTGCGGACCGAGCACTGGGTTGCATTCCAGAGAGGCGCTCAATTGGCCCGTGATGAGGAAGTAGAAGGCCGATCGGCTCGCCCCGATGCTGATCACCTGGACCTGCCTGCCGGGCTCCATACCGGATGTCGCGAGGGCGTGGATCGCGCCGATAGCCGCCTCGTCCGTGTCGGCGAAGACGCCCTGCACGTCCCGGCTGTGCTGGAGAATCGCAGTCATGGCCGTATTGGCGTCGCCCAGTCCGCTCGCCTGCTGCACCTGAGCCATCGTGACGCCGCACTCGCTAGAGGTGCTTTTGAATCCCGAGTTTCGGTCGCTCGCGGTCGCCGAATCCGAGGTGGTGAGCTCCACTACGTTCTTCGCGGCAGTGGCACGCAGCAGTTCGCACATGGCCGCGCCGGCTCTCTGCCCCTCGGCCGTGACGTCCGAGCCGATCCGCGCGACGTATAGGCTCGAGTCGGTACTGACGGCCCCGCGTTCCACCAGGACCTTCTTCCCGGCCGAGGCGGCGGCCTTGAGTGCTTGGTCGTAGCCTGTCCGCGAGACGGGGTTCAGGACGATGACGTTGATCTTGGGGTCGGCGACGAAAGCGTTCAGAGCCTCGACCTGGGCGTCGACGGTGCCAGCGGGCTTGATCGCGAGGCCGATGCCGAGACTTGCGGCGGCGTCCACGAACGACGCCGTATTGGCCTGGGTCCACTCGTCGGCGCCGCCGGAGCCGTCCGGGCTTGCTGCTTGCACGAAGCCGACGGCCATGTCTCGATAGGTGCGAGCCACGGCCGAAGCGTTCGTCGCCACGGTCGACACCGATGCGGCCGACCCGACCGTGAGCGACGCGGAGTTGCCAGGCGAGCATCCCGCGATCGTCGCAACCAGCGTCGCAACCAAGGCCGCCCGGCCGCCGACTCGCCGCAAAGTCCCCACCGCAGTCCCCTTCCTTCTAATACTTGTGGCAAGCGCACCAGATCGGCAGCGAGTCGGCGCCCTGCGATGCCAGGAACTTCGAGTCTTGCGCCTGAATCCATACCGGCACGGCCACGCCGTTGAGGGCGTCGAGAGCGGCCTGGTATACCTGCGGTGCGAGCAGCGGATTGGCGTCGATCATCGCCCCGAGGTCGCCGGCAATCAGCGCCTTGAACCCGTCCGTGGTGCCGCCGATGTCGACGACCTGAACGTCCTTGCCGGCTTTGAGCCCGCCCTTGCCGATGGCCACTATCGCACCGATAGCCTGCGCGTCGCTGTGGGCAAATACACCCCGGACGTCACGCGAGCCGGCCAGGAACGTGGTCATCGCGGTTTCGGCCGAGGCGGCATCTGTGGCCGAGATCGGGCCCTGAGCCATCGTGGCGCCGCAGACCTGCATCCCCGTCAGGAAGCCCTGAGTTCGTTGGCCATCGGCGTTTAGGTCAGCCCCACTCGATATTTCGACGACGTTTCTGTGTGTGCCGCCCGCCGCGGCGCTTGCGCCGCCGCTCGGTATCGCGGTCGCGCTGTCGCCGGAAGTGGGATCGAGGAGAGCGCACATGGCGTCGCCGGCCATCTTGCCTTCGGCTGTGTAGTCGGATGCCACGCGCGTCAGGTACAGGCTGGGATCGCTGGCGATGTAACCGCCCTCCACGACCACCAGTTTGTGAGCGGCCTGAGCGGCCTTGAGCGCCTCGTCGTACGTGGTTCCGGCAAATGGCGCCAGAACGATGACGTTGACCCCAGGATCGGAGATCAGGGTCTGGAACTGGGTCAGCTGAGTCGCCGGGCTGCCGTTCGCGTTGCGCACCTGGAGGTCGATCCCGTCTGCCGTCGCCGTTTCCGTAAAGGAGCTGGTGTTGGCGGCCCGCCATCCGGGTTCCGTTTCGGGCACCAGCAACCCCACGTTCAGGTCCCGCAATGCCAGCGGTCGAGCCGTCGGCAAGGGGGTCGAGGCAGGGATCGGCGACGTGTAGGTGGATGGCACCGGGCTCGCGCTCGATCCGGAGTGGAGTGGCCCAACTGCCCATGCCGCCGCGCCCACCACTGCGACCGCGGCGATTCCACTCAGGACCATCGCCGGCCGTGCCCGCTTCACAATCGCGCCCCCTATGCTGTGGCGAGACCAATTCAGACTCATTATCTATACGCAAGTCGCCACGGCGCGGTTTTCCCCAACCACCGGAGCCGCGTGCATACTCAATGTGGCAACCCTGCTGCGGCCGGATCTAGGAGTGACGAGTGCGGATCATCACCGCCGACAACGTGGCGGACTTTGTTCAGGGCGGCGCTCTAACGGTCGAGGAGGGCTGGACGATGGCGCCCTCGGCGCTGGAATATGCGCGCCGCAACGGCCTGTCACTCGACGGCAGCGGCGCGGTTGCAGCTGCCGTCGCGGCCTCCGCCAACCTCGCCGTCGTAACGGTCCAGGGCATGGACAAGCCGGGCATCATCGCCGCCGTCGCGACCGAAATCGCCAACCGGCAGGCCAACATCACTGACCTGTCGCAGACGATCCTCGCCGGAGTGTTCGTCATGGTCATGGTCGTGGACATGACCGGCACTGCCAGCTACGAAGCCCTCGCCGGTGGACTAGGCGAGGTCGGGCGCCGGATCGGCGTCGACATATCGGTCAGGCTCTACTCAGTCTTCGAAGCCATGCACAGGATCTAGCGGCATGGCACGCGGCCCGCTGGGCATGGACGAAATCCTCGAAACGGTTCGAATGGTCGGCGGCTCTCACCTGGACGTTCGAACGATCACGCTGGGCGTCAACCTTCGCGGCGCTCGCACGCCCGAGGACGTGAGCAAGCGCGTGGTCAGCGCCGCGTCGAGTCTCGTCGGCATCGTCGACGAGCTGGCCGTCGAAACGGGTATCCCCATCGTCAACCGCCGAGTCGCCGTCACGCCCATCGCCTGGATAGCCGATCGGCCGGACCGGACGCTGATAGTCGAGTTCGCCAGGGCCCTGGACGAAGCGGCCGAGAAGGTGGGCGTCGACTTCATCGGCGGGCTGACGGCCCTGGTCGAGAAGCAGGCCTCGCGCATCGACGAAGAGCTGATGGCGGCACTGCCCGAGGCGCTGGCTGCGACTCGCCGGGTTTGCGCCTCGGTCAACGTGGCCACGACCCACGCGGGCATCAACATGGATGCGGTCCAACTCATGGGCGAAGTGGTCAAGGCCACGGCCGAGTTGACCGCCGCCGAGCGGGCCGTCGGCTGCGCCAAGCTCGTCGTGTTCGCCAACGCCGTGCCGGACAATCCGTTTATGGCCGGGGCGTTCCACGGCTTCGGCGAGGGCGACGCGGCCATTTCCGTGGGCATCTCCGGACCAGGCGTTGTCGCCGACGCTCTGCGCGTGCTGCCTCGCGACACGCCCCTGCACGACATCGCCGAAGAGATCAAACGGACCGTCTTCAAGATCACTCGCGTCGGCGAGCACATCGGTCGTGAGGTTGCGCGCCGGATGAGTGTGCCCTTCGGGATCATCGACATATCGCTGGCGCCCACGAGCCTGCCCGGCGACAGCGTCGCGGAGATCCTCGAGTTGATCGGCGTGGACCGGGTCGGTCTGCCCGGCACGACCGTGGCCCTGGCCATGCTGAACGACGCGGTCAAGAAAGGCGGGGCGATGGCCACGAGTCGCGCCGGCGGCTTGTCGGGCGCGTTCATCCCCGTGAGCGAGGACGCGAGCATGGCGTCGGCCGTGGCCGACGGGCACCTCTCGCTGGAGAAACTGGAGGCGATGACCGCCGTCTGCTCTGTGGGCCTTGACATGATCGCGCTGCCCGGCGACACCAGTGCCCAGACCATCTCCGCGATCATCGCCGACGAGGCCGCTATCGGGATCGTCAACAACAAGACCACGGCCTGCCGCCTGATCCCCGTACCGGGCGCGGTCGCCGGGGAGTGGGTGGAGTGGGGAGGTCTGCTGGGCCGTGCCCCGGTCATGGAGATTCGGAACAGGGCGACGGTCGGGCTGATCGGCCGGGCCGGCCACGTTCCACCACCGCTCCGCGCCCTGGGCAACTAGGCCGCTCGTGGACCGGGACCGCAAGGCGCTCGTCGTCGGCTACGGGAATCGGCTCCGCTCCGACGACGCGTTGGGCTGGCACGTCATCGAGCGGCTGGGCACCGACCCACGCGTTGCCGGGACCGAGCTGCTGTGGCGCCACCAGCTCACGCCGGAACTATGCGTGGACATGGCCGAGGCATCGTTGGTGGTGCTCGTGGATGCGGCCGCGAACATCGCTCCGGCGCAGATCGAGGTTAGAGAAGTCGAGGCGGCGCCGACCACGGTGGCCCTGATGACGCACCACATAGACCCGGGCAATCTGGCGGCGATGGCGCTCGAGCTGCAAGGCCGGGTACCGCCGGTCTACCTGGTGAGCGTCGGGGTCGTGTCGCTCTCGGAAGGGGATGGCCTCTCGCCGGAAGTGGAGCGCGCCATCCCGGCCGTTCTGGACGTCGTCGCCGGTCTGGTCGCTGGCAGGGGCGTCGCCTAGACAGCAGCCGCCAGGCGCCCTCTCACGCTGGCCGCACGGCTGCCGACCCGTTCTGGCCCAGCCAACGGGCGCCGGATCAAATAGTGACGACGGTAGTGATGACTCCCCGGCGACGGTGACTGGCCCGGACAGGGCGGTACTGATGGCCCTATTGCATGCCCGCACCGGGAATCTAACCTTCCCGTATCGCCGTGCATCATGCCGAAATGGCCACGTCGCGGCCTCGGGCACGGCACCCGTTTGGAGCACTCGATGGTCTCGAGCCTTGTGAAGGCGCAACCAGCGCCACCCGAAGACAAGGACTTCATCGACAGGGTCATTGGGGACCAGGGCAACCGCCCCGGCGCGCTGTTGGGCATCCTGGAGAAGCTTCAGGACCACAACCGCCACAAGTATCTGCCGATGGAGACGCTCCAGTATGTGGCGTCTCGGACGGGGGTTCCGCAGTCTCAGGTCTACTCGGTCGCGACGTTCTACGCTCTCTTCAATCTGGACCCGCAGGGCACCCACACGGTTGCCATCTGCCGTGGTACCGCCTGCCACACGCGCGGCTCGCGCGCTCTGCTGGAGCGCGTCAAGCTCCAACTCGGTCTGCAGGATGTCGGCGAGAATGCGGACAAACTCGTCCTGACGACGCCCGACCGCAACTTCACCGTCCGAACCGTCGCCTGCTTCGGCCAGTGCGCGCTCGCTCCGGTCGTGGAAATCGACCACGCGATCCGCGGCCACGTCAAGGAGCAGGCGCTCATCCGCGAAGTCGAGTCACTGCGTAAGGGGCGTGGGCGATGATGATCCAGGATTTCGCCGCGTTCTCCGCCGTTCGAGAAGCCGGCCTCGCCAAGCTTGTTCCGGGTCGGCCGCGCATCGCCGTGGGCATGGGAACCTGCGGCTCCGGCAACGGCGCCGAGGCGGTCTTCCACGCCTTCGCTTCCGAAATCGAGGCTCGCGGCCTGGCCGTCCAGCTCGTGCCCGTCGGCTGTTTCGGGTTCTGCGCCGAGGAGCCGCTTGTCAACATCTGGATGCCGGGACGGCCGCTGCTCATCCTGCATCGCGTCCAGCCGAATCACGTCGACGCCATCCTCAACGAGCTGGGCCACGGCAACCTGCCGCCCGCGGAAACGATCCTCTGCAAGATTGAGGAGTGGGACCACCTCACCGGCCGTGTCAAGTACGGCACCGGCTACCCGGACGTCCCTAACTGGAACGAGATCCCGTTCTTCAGCGGCCAGGTCAAGATCGTGCTCCGCAACTGCGGCTTGATCAACCCGGACGACATCGAGGAATACATCGCGATCGGTGGGTATCAGGCCCTGTACAAGGTCCTGATCGACCAGAACCCGGCCGCGGTCATCGAACAGATCAAGGCCGCCAAGCTGCGCGGGCGCGGCGGCGCCGGATTCCTCACCGGGACCAAGTGGGAGTTCCTGGCCAAGGCGCCCGGGCCGGAGAAGTACATCATCTGCAACNNGGCGCGTACATGAACCGCAACGAGATCGAGTCGGACCCGCATGCTCTGCTGGAAGGGATGCTGATCGCCGGCTATGTCACCGGCGCGTCCAAGGGCATCGTCTACATCCGGGCGGAATACCCACTGGCGGTCCTTCGTTTGGAGCGCGCCGTCGAACAGGCGCGCGAGTACGGCGTCATCGGCGACAACGTCCTGGGCCGCGGCTTCTCCTTCGACATCGAAATCGTCGAAGGCGCGGGCGCTTTTGTCTGTGGCGAAGAGACGGCGTTGATCGCCTCGCTCGAGGGCCAGGCCGGTCGGCCTCGATCTCGACCGCCGTTCCCGGCCCAGAAGGGCCTCCTCGGCAAGCCGACGAACATCAACAACGTTGAGACCTGGTACAACGTCGCGCCGATCGTTTCCAAGGGTCCGGCCTGGTTCAGCGAGACGGGCAGTCCCAAGAGTGCCGGCACCAAGGTCTTCTCTCTGGTTGGCAAGATCCACAGCACCGGCCTCGTCGAGATGCCTCTCGGCACGCCACTGTCCAGGTTCATCTACGACATCGGGGAAGGCGGCGCCACGGGCCGTGACATCAAGGCCGTCCAGACCGGCGGTCCGTCGGGTGGCTGCATCCCGGCCGAGATGTTCGACACGCCCGTCGACTACGAAACTCTGGCTCAGATCGGTTCGATCATGGGTTCCGGCGGCATGGTCGTCATGGACGANNCACCCACTCGGAGAGTTGCGGCAAGTGCGTCCCGTGCCGTGTCGGGCTGGACAAGGCCCTTCGCATCCTCAACGGCTTCACCGTCGGAACGGCCACCAACGAGGACATCGACGCCCTCGATGAGCTGTGCCGCATGGTTCGCGACACGTCACTGTGCGCCCTCGGCCAGAGCGCTCCGAACCCGGTCCTCACCAGCCTGCGCCACTTCCG